>JAIMBO010000018.1 GCA_023511405.1 Rubrobacteraceae bacterium | reverse complement strand
TGCCGTGGTCTATGTGCCCTATGGTCCCCACGTTTACGTGCGGCTTGGTCCTCTCAAACCTGCCCTTGGACATCTCGGCCGTTCCTTTCTCTCTGAAACCTCAAAACCCGAGGTAGCGGTGGCAGGACTCGAACCTGCGACACGCGGATTATGATTCCGCTGCTCTGACCAACTGAGCTACACCGCCACATCAACTTCACCCGACACCCGGGCAGAGGCCCGGACGCCGAGAGCCCCCGACCGGACTTGAACCGGTGACCCCTTCCTTACCATGGAAGTGCTCTACCGACTGAGCTACAGGGGCACGTCGTCATGGGGGCGGGAGGATTCGAACCTCCGTAGGCAATGCCGGCAGATTTACAGTCTGCTCCCTTTGGCCGCTCGGGCACACCCCCGACACGCTTTTTCGGTGCTCTCTCGAGCACCTCGCTATGGTAGCAAACCATAACGAGTTTTCAACGCGTCTTCGGTCCTTCCGCTGAGCCCGGAAAGGGATTCGAACCCCCGACCTGCCGCTTACAAGGCGGCTGCTCTACCGCTGAGCTACCCGGGCCTCTCCCGGGGATTATAGCTCACCCCTCCCTCAACTCACGCCGCCGGACCTCTTCCAGGGAGCGCAACGTCTCGGCGGAGAGCCGGTCGGAGAGGCGCATCCTCCTCCCCCTGCGAGGGCTGCGCGCCAGCGCCGGTAGCTCGTCGAGCAGGGCCTGAAACTCACGAGGCGTGGCGCGGGTGGCACCGCGGATGAGGGCCGTACGCTGCAGGGCGAAGTCAGCCGTGAAGACCGTCGCGGGCCCATCGAGGGTCTCTATGAGCCGTTCGATGACGTCGTCGGCGGTCTCGCCGGCGGAGCTGTAGATCACGCGCACCGCGCCACCGGCGAGCGTTTCTTCCCTGCGGGGCTCCGGGGTCCCGTGGGCATCGAAGACGACGATGACGACGCGGTCGGTCCACCCGGCGGCCTTGAGGGCGTCGTTCACCAACAGATCGCGGCGCTCCTCGAGCCCGGCCTCCTCCCTCCCTCGCCGGTAGCGATCCAGCGCGGCGATAAGGTTGTAACCGTCGAGGATCAGGTACCGCGCCATCCGCGCTGCCTGATGGCCTCGTAGAGCACGACCGCCGCGGCGGCCGAGACGTTGAGGGAATCCACGGCGCCGAGCATGGGGATGGAGAAGATCCCATCGCAACCCTCCCGAACCAGGCGTCTGATCCCGGACTCCTCGCCCCCGAGTACGATCGCCACCGGATCGTCGAAGTCGAGATCGGTGTAGAGGGTCTGCTCTCCGCTCTCGGCCGCATAGACCCAGATGCCGGCCCGTTTCATCCTCTCGATGGCCCGGCGCAGGTTCGTCTCCCTTGCCACCCGTACGTGCTCGCTCGCCCCGGCGCTCGCCTTGACGGCGGCCGGGGTGACCGGGGCGGCGCGGTCCTTCGGTATGACGACGCCGCTCGATCCGGTACCGTCGGCGGCGCGCAGCACGGCCCCGAGGTTGCGGGGGTCCGTCACCCCGTCGAGAACGACGACGAGGGGGCTCGGGGTGTCGAGGATCTCGTCAAGGTCCGAGTAGGGATATTCACCCGTGCGGGCGATGACTCCCTGATGCACCACCCCGGAGGCGAGGCGATCTATCTCTCGACGCGGCGCCTCGCTCACCGGCACCTTGCGCGAAGCCGCGAGAGAAGAGATCTCCGGGTTGCGGACCGCCATCAGGACCTCCAGGACCTCCCGACGGCCACTCCGCAACGCCTCGAGCACCGGGCGCACGCCGTAGATCAGCTCGGAGCCCACTACTTCAACGGGTTCAGGACGGGTCCGGCCGGGGTGTCCTCGAGTGCCCAGCCGCGTCCCCTTATCTCCTCGCGCAGCCCGTCCGCGACGGGCCAGTTCCTCTCGCGACGCGCTGCCTCCCGCTCGGCAACCATCCGCAGAAGCTCCTCACCAGGCTCCCCTCCGGCATAGCGGATGGTGATGCCGTCCACCTCCGCCGTCCGTTCCTCCGAGAGGTCGAAGCCGAAGACGTCGAATATCTCGCGCATCGCCTCCGCGAGTGCGGCGAACCGGGTTGCAGACTCCCTGCGTTCGGCCACCTCACGGCCCGCGGCTCGGGCAGCGTCGAAGAGGGCCGCGAGAACCTCCGGCGTGTTGAGGTCGTCGGCCATCGCCGCGTGGTATCGCTCGCGCAGCTCCGCAGCGAGGCTCTCGGAGAGAGGAGAGGAATCGCGCGAGTCGGCGATCTCCCGGTAGAAGCGGGACAGCCGCTCGAAGGAACGCCCCTTCTCCAAGAGGATCTCCTCCGCGTATTCCACCGGCTGCGAGTAGTGGCTCTGCAAAAGCCACATCCTGATGGCGTTCCTGCCGTGGCGACCGACGGCCTCCATGACGTCCACGACGTTGCCCACGCTCTTGGCCATCTTGTCCTCGGCGAAGTTGACCATCCCGTGGTGCGCCCACGCCCGCACGAAGGTGCGCTCGGGGTAAGCGCCCTTACTCTGGGCGAGCTCGTTCTCGTGGTGCGGGAAGCGCAGATCGGTGCCGCCACCATGGACGTCCGCACCATCCGGCAGGTGCTTCAGGACCATTGCAGAGCACTCGATGTGCCAGCCCGGCCTCCCCGGCCCCCACGGGCTCTCCCAGGAGGGTTCTCCCGGCTTGGAGGCTTTCCACAGCGCGAAGTCGAGCGGGCTCTCCTTGTAGCCTCTGGCCCCTTTTTCGGTCTCGCGCATCTCCTCCGGACGCTGATGTGAGAGCCGGCCGTACCCCGGACAGCTCCTCACCCGGTAGTAGACGTCGCCGTTACCCGGGGCGTAGGCGTGTCCCCTCCCGATGAGTGCCTCTATGAGAGAGATGATCTCCGGTACGTGCTCGGTGGCCCTGGGCTCCACGTCCGGCAGGCCTACCCCCAGCGCCGCGAGCCGCTCGTGGTAGGAGCGGGTGTAGCGGCGTACGATCTCCTTCCAGGAGACCCCTTCGGCGTTGGCCCGGTTTATGATCTTGTCCTCCACGTCCGTTATGTTCTGGACGAAGGTGACGCGGTACCCCCTGCTGCGCAGATACCTGACGACGACGTCCCAGAAAAGGGGCGCCCGGGCGTTTCCTATGTGTATGTCGTTGTATACGGTGGGACCGCAGACGTAGATTCCGACGTGCCCCCTCCGCAAGATGTCCACCGGCTCCCCGCTCAGGGTGTCTCTCACCATCACGCTCATGATGCCCTTAGTCTAGCTTCTCTCGCGGCTTCTATCCTCCTCGCCGCCTCCTCCGGCCCGAGAACAGCGATGATACAGGGTATCTCGGGGCCTCTCTCCCGGCCGGTGAGCGCGAGGCGCAGCGGGTGTAGCAGCTCCCGGGCGCTCATTCCTTCCTCTCTCGCCCGGCTCCGGAGGCCTCCGACGAACTCCCGGGCATCCTCCACGCCCTCGATCTTCCGCTCTCTCAACGCCGCCGCCACCCACCCATAGACCTCCGCGCTCGAGCGCGGAAGCTCACGTACGAACCCCTCCGGGTCGACCGGAGATGTGATCGCACCCAGAAGCCCGGGAGCTTCGGAGAGGGTGCGCAGCTCGCTCCTTATGGCCTCAACGGCGGCGGACCTGCGCCCGGGGGGGATGCCCGCCCCGTCGAGCGCGGGCGCGAGCAGCCTCTCCAACTCTTCCACAGGAAGCGCACGGAGGCGGCGGGCGTTGACCGCAAGGAGCCTCTTCGGGTCGAAGATCGCCGGGCTCGCGTGCAGCCGGGAGGGGTCGAACTCCCGCACGAGCTCACCGAGGTTCCGGAAGTCCTCCCGGCCCTCGGGATGGGACCACCCGAGGAGAACCAGATAGCTTACGAGGGCCTCGGGCAGGTATCCTTCCTTCCGGTAATCGGAGATGCTCCTCGCCCCGCTGCGCTTGCTGAGCTTCTTCCCGTCGGGTCCGAGGACCACCCCGAGGTGGATGAACTCCGGCTCCTCGAAACCCAGGGAGCGGTAGAGCAACGCCTGCCGGGCCGTATTGGAGAGGTGCTCCTCACCACGGATCACGTGGGTTACACCCATCTCGGCATCGTCGACCACGCAGGCGAAGTTGTAAGCGGGCATCCCATCCGACTTCATTATGACGAAGTCTTCGAGCCCCGAGAAAGGGACCTTCCCCCGCAACCCGTCACGGAAGCTTCCCCGCCGCAGGGGCGGGCGAAAGTAGAGCGCCCGCCTCCCGGCCTCGTCCTGCTTTTCGTAGGCGAGCCCCGAACGCAGGAGCCTCTCCGCAACCTCCCTGTACAGCGCACCCCGCCCGCTCTGGCGGACCGGGCTCCCGTCGAACGTGAGCCCCAGCCAGGCGAGATCCTCGAGCTGCCCCTCCTCGAAACGGCGCCGGCTGCGGGCCCGGTCGGTGTCTTCGATCCGCAGGAGTACCTCGCCGCCCTCGTGCCGGGCGAAGAGGTAATTGAAGAGCGCCGTGCGGGCCCCACCCAGATGGAGCATCCCGGTGGGGCTCGGGGCGAACCTCGTCCTGACCTTCACGGCCCGCCCGGATGTCTCCGTACGAAAGGCCCTGGCAGCCCGCGCATCTAGAGGATGTCCTCCGAGCGGTCGAGCTCCCGCTGCCTCCTCAGACCCCGCCTGATGGCCCGCGCCCGGGCCTGCCCCACGCCTTCCACGTCGTCGAGCTCGTCCTCGGAAGCTTCCAGCAACCCCTTCAAGGAGCCGAACTCGCTGATGAGGCGCTCGGCGACCTTCCTCGGCAGACGCGGCACGCGCGCCAGCTGCCTGTAGCCCCGGGGTTTGACGAAGAAGTCCTCGGTCTGTCCGACCGAGCCGTAACCGAGAGCCTGGCTTATGTGCATCGGCTCGGAGAGCTCCTCCGGAGTGAGCTCGTGCAGCGCCGCGAGGGCTTCCTCGTAATCCACCCCTTCGTCCACGTAATCCCGGAGCAGGGCTTCGTACTGATCCGGGACGTCGTGGAAGGCCTGCTCGAGCTGCATCTCCACCAGCCGCCCCTCGCTGCCCAGCTCCCTGATGTACGCCCTTATCTCCTCGGCTATCCTCACCGAGGTCTCGAACGTGCTTATCGCCCCTATCACCTCGCGCAGCGTCACGACCCCGTCGTACTCGTGCAGCGTGAGTATCCTCGCCTCGTCCCTGAGCCGTCGGGTGAACTTCTCCAGGGTGGCGAGCGCGGAGTCCGCCTTGGAGAGCATCACCCCGATGTCCTCCAGCACGTGTGGTCCGTAGGAGCCCTGATAGAGGCTGACGACCCGCCGGCGCTCGGAGACCACGATCACGAGATCCCCGGTCTGCTGCGCGGTGCGGTGACCGGAGAGATGTCGCATCCCTGTCTCCTCGGAGGGAAGCGAGGGGTCCGGGTTGAGCTGGACGTTGGCGTAGTGGATGACGGAGAAGTCCGGTGAGACGACGAGCGCGCCGTCCATCTTGGCCAGCTCGTAGAGGCGCATCGGCGTGAAGGAACAGTCTATCTTCATGCCGCCGGAGATGATGCCGAGCCGCTTGAGCTTCTCCGGGTTGGAGACGACGATGAGGGCCCCGTTGTTGGCGTGGATGATGTTGTCTATGCCCTCCCTGAGCTCGGTTCCGGGGGCCACGAGCGCGAGCGCCTCGGCCAGTTCGGGAGGCATCTCACGGTGCCGGCCGCTCACGAGAGCGCGGCCTCTACCGCCTCCTGCAGCGTCCTTACTTCCACCGGGCCTGGATCTCTTCCTGCTCGACGGGCACCTCCGTCTGCCGC
Organism: Rubrobacteraceae bacterium; assembly: GCA_023511405.1. GTDB lineage: Bacteria > Actinomycetota > Rubrobacteria > Rubrobacterales > Rubrobacteraceae > Rubrobacter_E > Rubrobacter_E naiadicus. The sequence goes on along the minus strand of JAIMBO010000018.1, from coordinate 26,921 downwards.
ACGACGCCTGGAACGAACCTCGGGCCTAATTATACGCGTGAAGCCCATCTTCAGAAGCTCCCTCTCGCGGCGCTCGGTCCCGGAGACGGCCCTGAGATCCCCGGTCAGCCCCACCTCGCCGAAGCACGCGGTCCCCGCCCCCACCGGGCGGTCCCGAAGGGCCGACGCTATGGCCAGCGCCACCCCGAGGTCGGCTGCGGGCTCCTCGACACGCACCCCTCCGGAGACGTTGACGTAGACGTCCTGAGAACCGAGGGAGAGGCCGGCCCGGCGCGAGAGCACGGCGCAGAGCATGCTCACCCGACCCGCGTCCACACCGCCCCCCATGCGGCGCGGCACGGCGAGGTGACTGGGAGAGACCAGGCTCTCTATCTCGACCAGCATCGGCCTCGTGCCCTCCATGAGACAGACCGTCACCACCCCCGGCGGCGTCCCTCCCTCCCGCTCGGAGAGGAAGAAGGCCGAAGGATCCGAGACCTCGACCATCCCCCCACCGGTCATCTCGAAGACGCCGACCTCGTTGGTCGAGCCGAAGCGGTTCTTCAACCCCCGCAGCACGCGGAAGGTCTGGAAGCGGTCCCCCTCGAACTGGAGCACGGTGTCCACCATGTGCTCGAGCACCCTCGGCCCGGCGATCGAACCCTCCTTGGTGACGTGCCCGACGAGAACGACCGCGATTCCCTCGCTCTTGGCCACACGCATCAGCCTGGCGGCGCTCTCTCGCACCTGCCCGACGCTCCCCGGAGCCCCGGCGAGATCGGGCGAGTAGAGCGTCTGGATCGAGTCGACCACCACGACCTCGGGCCTCTCCTCGAGGATGGTCGCCTCTATCACGCCGACGTCGGTCTCGGCGAGCACCCGGAAACCGGACTCCCCGACCCCTATCCTGCGGGCGCTCATCGCGACCTGCCGCGGGGATTCCTCGCCCGAGACCATGAGGCACCTCCCCCCGAGGTGTCCCATCATCTGCAGAAGCAGCGTGCTCTTGCCCACCCCGGGCTCCCCTCCGACGAGCACCAGAGACCCGGGTACGAGACCGCCCCCGAGCACCCGGTCGAGCTCGGCCATACCGGTCTTGAGACGTCTCTCCCGCTCCGCCACCACATCCCCCATCGAGAGCGTCGGAGCGGCCGTACCACGCCTCGCGGCCCGGCTCGCGAAACCCGTGGCCGATCCCTTTGCGGAATCCCTCAGCTCCTCGGCGAACGTGCTCCACTGCCCGCACTCCGGGCAGCGCCCGAGCCACTTGGGCTCCTCGTGACCGCAGTTAGAGCAGACGTAGACGGTCTTCGAAGGCATGATGTGATTGTAAGGTATCGTCGATCCTTCTCCAGAAGGAAACCGTAAAAGAAAAGAAGAGCTGCGCCCCCACTCGAGTGGGGGCGCAGCTCCCCGGCAGAGCCTGCTCTCGCAGAGAGAGCGGCTACTCGGCCTTCACGACCTCCTTGGGTTGGATGACCTTGAAGTCCACGATGGACTGGTCGTCGGTGGCATCGTCGGCCGAGATGTCGTTCGCCTCGACGATCACCTTCGATCCGTTGGGGACCTCACCCCGCAGGATCATCTCGCTCATCGGATCCTCGACCATCCGCTGCAGGACCCGCTTCAAGGGCCTCGCCCCGAACGCCGGGTCGTAGCCGGCCTCGGCGAGCTTGTCCAGCGCCTCGGTGGTGAACTCCAGGGTCACGTCGCGCTCGGCGAGCTGGTTGCGCAGCCGCTTTATCTGGATCTCGATGATCTGTCGCACGTGCTCCCGCTCGAGCTTGTGGAAGACGATGACCTCGTCGATCCTGTTCAAGAGCTCGGGACGGAAGATCTTCCTCAGCTCGCTCGTCACCCGGGACTTCATCTCCTTGTAGGAGAGCCCCTCTTCACCGGCGCCGAACCCGAGCGTCTTGGTCTTGTTGATGTGCTGCGCCCCGACGTTGGAGGTCATGATCAGGACGACGTTCTTGAAGTCGACCTTGCGCCCCTGGGCGTCGGTGAGCTGCCCGTCCTCCAGGATCTGCAGCAGGATGTTGAACACGTCCGGGTGGGCCTTCTCGATCTCGTCGAAGAGCACCACCGAGTACGGCTTGCGCCGGACGGCCTCGGTGAGCTGTCCACCCTCGTCGTAGCCGACATACCCCGGAGGCGAGCCGACCAGCCGGCTCACGGTGTGCCGCTCCATGTACTCGGACATGTCGAGCCGGATCATCGCGTTCTGGTCGCCGAAGAGGTACTCGGCGAGCGTGCGGGCGAGCTCGGTCTTCCCGACGCCGGTCGGCCCGAGGAAGACGAACGAGCCGCTCGGGCGGTTCGGATCCTTGAGGCCCGCCATCGTGCGCCGGATGGAGCGGCTGACGGCCTTTATGGCCTCGTCCTGCCCCACGACGCGCCCGTGCAGGGCCTCCTCCATGTGCAAAAGCCGCTCGGACTCCTCCTCGGTGAGCTTCTTGACCGGGATGCCGGTCCACATGGAGACGATCTCCGCGATCTCGTTCTCCCCGATGGAGACCTGCTTCTCGCCCTCGCCCTGCCGCCACTGCCGGTCGAGCTCGCGGCGCCTGAGCGCCAGCTCACGCTCGCTGTCCCTCAGCCGCGCCGCCTTCTCGTACTCCTGCGCGTCGATGGCGGCCTCCTTCTGGGCCCGAACCTGCGCGAGCTCCTCGTCGACCTCCTTGTAGTACGGAGGCTGCGACATCGTCTTTATGCGCATCTTCGAGGCCGCCTCGTCGACCAGGTCTATCGCCTTGTCCGGCAGGAACCGGTCGGAGATGTAGCGGTCGCCGAGCTGCGAAGCGGCGCGCAGCGCCTCGTCGGTTATGTGCAGCTTGTGGTGCGCCTCGTACTTGTCCCTGAGCCCCTTGAGGATGAGCTCGGTCTCCTCGACGCTCGGCTCGCCGACCTGGATGACCTGGAAGCGACGCTCGAGCGCCTTGTCCTTCTCCAGGTGCTTGCGGTACTCGTCGATCGTCGTGGCGCCTATCACCTGCAGCTCGCCCCTGGCGAGAGCCGGCTTGAGGATCGAGGCGGCGTCGATCGCCCCTTCCGCCGCCCCTGCTCCGACGAGGTTGTGGATCTCGTCGATGAAAAGGATGATGTCACCGTGGTCGGTGATCTCCTTCATTATCTTCTTGAGGCGCTCCTCGAATTCGCCGCGGTACTTCGAGCCCGCGACCAGCGCCCCCAGATCGAGCGTGTAGACCTCCTTGTTGGCGAGCAGGTCCGGAACGCGCCCGGCCGCGATTTCGTTGGCCAGCCCCTCGACGATCGCGGTCTTACCGACCCCCGGCTCGCCGATGATCACCGGGTTGTTCTTGGTGCGGCGCACCAGGATCTGCATGATCCGCTCGATCTCCTGCGTGCGTCCGATGACCGGGTCGAGCTTGTCCTCCATCGCGAGCGCCGTGAGGTTGCGCCCGTACTGGTCGAGCTGGCGCGTCTTCGGCCTGCGGGCCTCGGCCCCACCTCTCCCGACGGCCTCGCGCCCCCTCTGCGCCCGACCGCCGCCGAGGAGCTCCACCACCTTGCGCCTGACCTTGTCCGGATCGACGTCGAGGTTGGAGAGCACCCTCGCCGCCACCCCCTCGGACTCGCGCACGAGCCCGAGCAGGATGTGCTCGGTGCCGATGTAGTTGTGCCCGAGCTGCAGCGCCTCCCTCAGCGCGAGCTCGAGAACCTTCTTCGAGCGGGGCGTGAACGGAGCCTGACCACCGGTCCCCTCCTCGCCGTAGCCGACGATGCTCTCGACCTGCTCTCTGACATCGTCCAGCGTGACCCCGAGTGAAGTCAGCGCCCGGGCGGCGACGCCCTCGTCCTCGCGCAACAGACCGAGGAGCAGGTGCTCGGTCCCGATGTAGTTGTGGTTGAAGTGCCTGGCCTCCTCTTGGGCCAGGACGACGACCTTGCGGGCCCTCTCCGTGAATCGTTCAAACATCAGCGGGAGCCTCCTCTATAATCCCGAGGGTCCTTCACGGTATAGGGTACAGTTGCTCTGTATATACGGTTTGGTTTATATAGCCTGCACATCGGTGAGAGCTTGCTCTTCGGGGTCACCTGCGGAACCTCTTTCTTATCACACCAACCACCTTGAAGTATACAAGGATTCGGCCGCGCACATTTGACTTTTGCCGGCCTTTACGCTAAGAGCGCTACGGAGATCTCTACTTCGACCCCTGAGCGCTCGCATCTTGCGAGTCTAGCACCCCGGTAGTCCGGGCTGGTGATAAATATTACACCGCGAAACGTTCCTTCACGACCTCGGTGGGGAGAGAGGCCAGGAAGGGCCCGGCCTTGGGTCCGCTCTGCCTGCCGAGCAGCACGGTGTAGACCGCCGCGAAGGCCTTCTTCGGCTTGATCCCCATCTCTCTGGCCGTCGAGTAGAGCAGGTCCTGTATCTCTTCGGCTTCCGACTCGTCGGGCAGCCTGTCCCGCACACGCCTGAGATACGACCGCTGCTCCTCGTCCAGCTTCCCGACGGCGGAGGGCAGCTGCGCGGGGTCGAGCAACTCGTAGCGCAGCGACGCGGGTGCCCACCTCGCGGCCCAGTTGCGAGCATAGCCGAGGTCCTTCGCCAGGTTCCCGGTGTCCGCTGCAGCCTCCCCGTACCCTCCCCGGCGCAGCATCGCCGCGGCCGCCTCGACGTCCTCCCCGACGGTCTGCGCGACGATGGCCAGATGTGTGAACGGGACGAACGGACGTCCACCTTCCCGCCTGTATTCGTCCATGAAACGCGGCAGCCCGTTCTCCAGATCCAGGTCCAGGGCCCGCGAAGGATCTGCACCGAGCACCATGGCCCTGAGCGCATCGGGCGGCATCACCTCGAGCAGTTCCTTCGGGAGCAGAACCACGCCCCTGGAGCTGCTCATCGCTCCCTGGCCCCGGATGTTGATCCACTCGTACTCGTAGCGGCCCGGCACCGGGTAGCGGAAGACCTCCCGGGCCATCCTGTCCGCCGAGTCGGTGGAGCCGCCGCGGCTGGTGTGGTCCTTCCCGAAGGGCTCGAAGGTCACCCCGAGCGCCTTCCAGCGCGCCGGAAGCTCGACCCTCCAGCCGAGCTTCCCCTCGCCCTTCGAGTAGTCCGCCACCCCCTTGCGCCCCTCCTCGTCCACGTAGACGACCCGGCTCTCCTCCGGCAGGTGTTCCACCACCCGGTTGCCGGTGAGGCGTCCGGAGGCCGCACGCGGCAGAAAGGGCGACCACCCTTCGGGCATCCTCCTGCCCGTGACCTCCTGCAGGATACGCCGCAGCTCCTCCGTGTGCTCCAGAGCCTCGCGGATGACGTCGGTGTAGACCCCGCTCTCGTAGAGCTCGTGCGAGCGCAAGACCTCTATCTCCATCCCCATCTCCTCGAGCGCCTCCTCGAACGGGGAGAGGAAGTGCTCCGCGTAGGAGGGATGGCAGTCCCCGGCGGGGTCGGGTACGTGCGAGAGGCTCTGCCCCAGAAACTCACCGAAGCTCTCGGGGATACCCGGTGCGATCTTGCGCAGCGGGTCTATCGTGTCGGCGTGGAAGATGAAGCGCGTCCTCTCCCCCCGCTCGCGCAGCGCCCGCGCCACCGCCTCGGCGACCAGAACCTCCCGCAGGTTGCCGACGTGGATGTTGCCGGAGGGGCTGATCCCGGAGACGACGACGTGGGGGCCCTCACCGAGGGCCCCTGCCACCTGCGATGCCCATCCGGGTGTCGTGACGTGCACCATGCTGTTCAAGATCTCACCGTCCGCCGAAGGAGGGCCGGGTCGCAAAACCGGTATACAGACCCTTCCTAACCAGCGTCCTCGACGCTCACGATCTCGTATTCCGTCGAACCGCGCGGCGTGGAGACCACCACGCGTTCTCCCGGGCGGCGCTTGAGTACGGCACGCCCCACCGGGGAGGCGTGGGAGAGCTTGCCGCTCGTGGGGTCGGACTCGTTGGCACCCACGATCTCGAAGGTGCGCTCCTTCCCCTCGCCTACGGCCCGTATCGTGACCCGGCTGCCCAGCTCGACCGCTCCTCCGTTGGAGGCGGAGCGCTCGACGACCCGTGCGTTGCGCAGCCGGCGTTGGATCTCGCTGATCCTTCGCTCGAGCAGGTACTGCTCGTTCTTCGCGTCGTCGTACTCCGAGTTCTCGGAAAGATCCCCGAACTCCCGGGCCTGGCGTATGCGGTCGGCAACCTCCTTGCGCCTGTGCTCGGTCAGGTAGGCGAGCTCTTCCTGCAGTTTCTTGTAACCTTCCGGAGTCAGCAGTTCCTGGTTCTTCTCGCTCATAAGCTGGGAGAGTATAAGAGGGCAACCGGCAAGTTTCAACGAAGCCGCGGGAACTTTTCGAACGGTCTCACACCGCGTTCATCTCGTAGAGCAACTTGAGTCCCTTGAGCGTGAGGGCGGGATCGAAAACCTCTATCTCCCGACAGTGATCGACGATGACCGGGGCAGGTCCTCCGGTGGCCACCACCTTCGTCTCTTCTTCGGCGCCGAGCTCCACCTTGAAACGGCGGATGAGCGAGTCCACGGCCCCTGCGTACCCGTAGACGAAACCGCTGCGGATCGAATCCGGGGTGTTGGTCGCGATGGCCTTGGGAACCTTCTCCTCCAGATCCACGCTGGTGAGCTTGGCGGCCCGAGAGACGAGAGCTTCGAGCGAGACGTAGATGCCGGGCATGATCGCCCCCCCAAGGTAGCTCGAACTGGTGTCTACGGCACAGACGGTCGTAGCCGTGCCGAAATCCACGATTATCACCGGGGTGCCGTAGAGACGGCTCGCGGCGACCGAGTTGACTATCCGGTCGGAACCGACCTGCGCCGGGTTGTCGTAGCGATTCTCGAGCCCGGTCTTCATCCCGGCCGAGACGGCGTAGAAGGGAATTCCCATCAGGTCTTCGGCGAGATGCTTGTAGGAGCGGACGAGCGGCGGTACGTCGCTGGAGATGATCATGGCGCTCACGTCCTCCAGCCTGACCCCGCGCAACGCGAACAGCGAAGCACAACTCGCCCCCACCTCGTCGGCCATGCGGTGGGGCTCGGTCGCCATCCTCCACGTCGCGCGCAGCTCATCCCCGTCGAAGATGCCGAGCACGGTCTGGGTGTTGCCCACGTCAGCCGCCATCAACAACGCAGCTCCACCCCCTCTACCTCCCTGATGCCGCCCCGGTCCGAACGTCGCAGCAGATCGACGACCAACCCAGCACCGGGAATGCGCAACCCCGCGTCTATGTCCGCGATCCCCACGAGGTTGAACGCCCGGAGGATGCCCGGGTGCGGGAGCGAGAGCTCGGGCCACTCGCCGACCACATCATCGAAGAGCAGGATGTCGATGTCGATCGTGCGCGGCGCCTTCTCCCCCTTCCTCCGCCGTCCGAGCCCGGCCTCCACACCCTGGCAGAAACGCAGAAGCTCCATCGGAGATATCCGGGAGTCGACCTCCACGACGAGGTTGAGATAAGGGGGCTGGGGTCCCGAGACCTCCACCGGCTCTGTCTCGTAGAGGCGGGAGATGTCCTTAAGGGCCGTGGGGTAGCCCAGATCAAGCGCGTCGAGCGCCGCGCGCAGGTGCCCCAGGCGATCTCCGAGGTTGCTTCCCAGGCTGAGGAAGACCCTCTCACCCACCCCGCTCACCGATCAGAAGCATCCTCGCGACGTCCAGCGCCTCCCGGTTGGCGCGCACGTCGTGCACCCGGAAGATGCTCGCGCCGCGCTCGTAGGCCAGCACGGTGGTCGCCACGGTTCCGAACAGGCGCTCCTTCGGGGTCTGCACGCCCGTTATGGTCCCGATGAAACGCTTGCGGGAGGTCCCCACCAGGACCGGGAACCCGAGCTCGCAGATCTCGTCCAGCCGGCGCAAGAGCTCCAGGTTGTGCTCCACGGTCTTGCCGAACCCGACGCCGGGATCGAGTATGATCCTGCCGGGATCGATGCCGCACCCGACCGCGTAATCCACCCGCTCGCGCAGGAAGTCCCTCACCTCGCGCACCACATCCTCGTAGCGCGGGTCCCGCTGCATCGTCCTCGGCTCCCCGAGCATGTGCATGAGCACGACCTCACAGCCAGCCCCGGCGACCACCGAAGCCATCCGCTCGTCCCCCCGCAACGCGGTGACGTCGTTGACGATGCTCGCCCCCTCCTCGAGAGCGGCCTCCGCGGTTTGCGCGTGGTAGGTGTCGATGGAGATCTTCGTTCCCGGCCGAGCGTCGAGGACGGCACGGATGGCGGGCAGCACCCGCCTCTGCTCCTCCTCCTGCGGTACGGGCTCGGCGCCGGGGCGGGTGGACTCGCCGCCTACATCGAGGATCTCCGCCCCTTCGTCGAGCAACGCAAGAGCGTGCTCCAGAGCGGACTCGACAGAGAAAAACTCCCCCCCGTCGGAGAAGGAGTCAGGGGTGACGTTCAGTATCCCCATGAGGCGGGGCGAGGAGCCGGATACCCCGCACTCCCCGGCCCCGCCGGGTGCCTCTCGCGTGACCTGCCAGACCAAAACCCGAGGTCTCCTAGTGGCCGTTTCTCGCCGACGGGCCCTCGAAATGGACCTCGTCCACCGCGTACTCCTCGACCAGCCTCCTGAGGTGCTCGGAGTCGACGGTCTCGTACTCGATGAGCGCCTGGGCCAGCTTGTCCAGAAGCGTCCGGTTGCGGATCAGGATATCCTCCGCCGTGTCGTAGGACTCGTCGACGATGCGCCTTATCTCCTTGTCGATCTGGAAGGCTATCTCGTCGGAGTAATCCGGCTGGTGGGAGGCGAAGTCCCTCCCCAGGAACACCTGCCCGTCGTTGCGGCCAAGCGCGAGGGGGCCGAGCTTGTCGCTCATGCCGTAGCGGGTGACCATCTGCCGGGCGGTCTGGGTGACCCGCTCGAGGTCGTTGGAGGCACCGGTGGTTATCTCGTCGAAGACCACCCGCTCGGCGGCCCGCCCCCCGAGCATCTGCGCCAGATGGGCCATCATCTGCTTGCGGCTCATCATGAAGCGGTCCTCGGCCGGCAGGCTCATCGTGACGCCCAGCGCCTGCCCGCGCGGGATGATCGTTATCTTGTGCACGGGATCGGCGTCCGGCAGGAGCGCCCCGACTATCGCGTGACCGGCCTCGTGGTAGGCGGTGATCTCCTTCTCCCTCTCCGAGATGATGCGGGTCTTGCGCTCCGGCCCGGCTATCACCCGGTCTATGGCCTCCTCCATCTCGGCCATGCTGATCTGGTCCTTGTTGTGCCGCGCCGCAAGCAGCGCCGCCTCGTTGACCAGATTGGCCAGGTCAGCCCCGGTAAAGCCCGGCGTGCTGCGCGCGATGGTGGAGAGGTCCACGTCGTCGGCGAGCGGCTTGCCGCGGGTGTGCACCTGCAGGATCTTCTCCCTCCCCGGCAGATCGGGCCTATCCACCACTATCTGCCGGTCGAAACGTCCGGGCCTCAGAAGCGCCGGGTCGAGGATGTCCGGCCGGTTGGTCGCCGCGAGCATGATGATCCCGCTCTTGGTGTCGAACCCGTCCATCTCGACCAGAAGCTGGTTAAGGGTCTGCTCCCGCTCGTCGTGGCCGCCGCCCATCCCGGCCCCACGCTGGCGTCCCACGGCGTCGATCTCGTCCATGAAGATTATGCACGGGGAGTTCTGCTTGGCCTGCTCGAAGAGGTCGCGCACCCGGCTCGCCCCAACGCCGACGAACATTTCGACGAAGTCCGAGCCGGAGATGCTGAAGAAGGGCACGCCGGCCTCCCCGGCGACGGCCCGCGCGAGCAGCGTCTTGCCGGTCCCCGGAGGCCCCACCAGGAGCGCCCCCTTCGGGATGCGCGCCCCGAGCCGCTGGAACTTCTGCGGGTTCTCAAGGAACTCCTTGATCTCGGTGAGCTCCTGGACCGCCTCGTCGGCCCCGGCCACGTCCTTGAACGTCACCTTGGGCTGGTCCTTGCTCATCCGCTTGGCCCGGCTCTTGCCGAAGCTCATCACCCGGTTGCCCCCGCCCTGCATGCTGCTCATGAACAGGACGAAGAGGATCAGGATGAGAATCGCAGGAGCGAGGTAACTGAGCAGGTTGAGCCAGAAGCCGGACTTCTGCACGTCGGTGACGAACGCTATGCCGTTCTGGTTGAGAACGTGCGCCACGTCGTAACCGCTCGGGTAGGAGTACTGGAAGTGCCGGCCGTTCTTCAGCTTGCCCGTCACCTTCTGCTCCTGGTCATGGACCGTGAGCATGTTGCTGCTGTTGTTCGGAACGTTGGTGACGAACTCGTGCTGCTTGACGGCCTTGATCCACTGCTGGGAGTTGAGTGTCTCTACGTTCTGGTTGCCCGTGGAGAGCACCCGTACCAGGATAACGGCGAAGACCAGCAGTATGATGAAATACAGTAGTCCGCCGTTTCTCAAGAATCTGCCCAACTCTCTAACCTCTCACGAAATACGGCAAGGGACACCGGAATTATACTACCCGGCCCGCTCCGGCAAGCGGAGGCTCTCCGCGACTCTAGCGCTCCCCGTCTCCCTGGAACACCTCGGGCTTGAGCACGCAGATGTCGGGGAGGTTGCGGTACGCCCCGGCGTAGTCGAGTCCGTACCCGACGACGAACTCGTCCGGCACCTCAAAGCCCAGGTACTTCACCTCTATCTCAACCCTCCTGCGGCTCGGCTTGCTGAGAAGCGCAAAGATCTCCAAAGACGCCGGGTTGCGCGCAAGCAGCGATCTTTTCAGGTAGGAGAGGGTCAGCCCCGTGTCGATTATGTCCTCCACGATGAGCACGTGCCGGCCGGTTATATCCTCTTCGAGGTCTTTGAGGATGCGCACCACCCCGCTGGAGGAGGTGCCCGTCCCGTAGGAGGAGATGTCCATGAAGTCTATCTCGCACGGCAGGTCGATGTAGCGCATGAGGTCCCCGAGCACGATCACCGCCCCGCGCAGGATACAGACGAGCAGCGGGCTCTTGCCCTGGTAATCCTCGGTGATCCTCTCCCCCAGCTCGCGCACCTTCTGCTGGATCTCCTCGGAAGGGATGAGGATCTTCTCCACGTCGGGCATCATGCTCTTCATCTCCATGGGCTCCCCTTCACCTCCAGCCTGAGCGCTTTGCGTGTCCTGCGGCCGACCTTGAACTCCTCACCAAGCTCACCGAGGAAGATCCAGGCCACCTCCCCACGTTCGTCGACCACGACGGGGGTCCTGCGCCTGCGATCTCTGGGCACTTTGCGGTCCATCATGGCCCGCATGACCTTCTTGCTCCCCCCGAGCCCCAGCGGTTCGATGACGTCTCCCTCGCGTGCCATCCTCAGCCTGTAGGGGCCGAGGGAGGCGTCCAGGTAGGCGACCTCCGGACGGGCGGCATCTTCTACATTAAAGCCGGAATCTTCCCTCACTTCCAAGGTCCACCCGCAGAAAGAGACGATGCCGGGACGCAGCGCTTCCTCTCGTTCGTCCGGCACGGGCCTGCGGTAGAGGGCCACATCTCCACCGGGACGGCTGGCGGCCACGATACCACCGGGGAGATCGAGGGTCTTCGTGGGCCCTCCCCACCGCGACAGACTGAGTACATCCTCGACCGCCCTGGCCTCCGGGGGCGGAGACCCGGGACGGAGTCGGGCGTACGCCATCCTGACCGCGTGGCGCCGCAGAGCGGGATGGGCGGCTTCGATCTCCTCCCGGACCAGGAGCACCTCTTCCCCGCGCACCTCCAGCAGGCTGCCGGAGATCTTCTCCAGGGCCTCGAGATCCTCGCGGACGAGGGCGGCCATGCGGGCGATGTTCGCGGCCGCGCCCGGGTACAGCTCCTCCAGCACCGGCATCACCTCCAGGCGCACCCGGTTGCGGGCGTACTCCGGGAGCAGGTTGGTGCTGTCCGTCCGGTACGGCTGCCCGAGCCGCTCGAGGTAGGCGAGCACCTCGCTGCGGCGGCAGCCGATGAGCGGCCTCACGACCCGACCCGCGATCGGCGGGATGCCGCCGAGCCCGCGCAACCCCGCGCCACGCGAGACGTTGAGCAGCACCGTCTCGGCGACGTCGTCCGCCGTGTGCCCGGTGGCGATCGTGCGCATCCCGAGCTCCGCGGCCACCTCCCGGGCCAGCCGGTAGCGCTCCCTGCGCGCCCGCTCTTCGATGCCGCTCCCGCCGCGCAGTTGCAGGCGTCTCACCTCGCAACGCACCCCAAGTTCGGTGCACAGCCCGCGCACGAACTCCGCGTCCGCCCGCGACTCCTCACCCCTCAACCCGTGGTCCACGTGCAGCACGGCCGGGTCTCCTCCAAGATCGAGCAAGACCCTCAAAAGCGCCACCGAGTCCGGCCCCCCGGAGACGAGCACCAGCGGGCGCGAGAGGTCCATCCGGTAGCGTCGCGCCGTCTGGCGAACCCTGTCTGCGAAATGGTCGGGGAGACTGTCGTTCACGGAACGAGTATACGGGGTAGACGAAGACCCCGGGGATCGCCCGGGGCCGTGTAGTAGCGGGGGCGGGATTCGAACCCGCGACCTTCGGGTTATGAGCCCGACGAGCTACCAGACTGCTCCACCCCGCGTCGCGGGAGATAGTTTATCATCGGGGCGGGGTTTGTAAAGTCTCAGAGGCCGCGTACACACGAAGGATGGAAGGATCTTGAAGCAGGGTCGTAGGGCCAGAGACCGGGAGCAGATCGAGGGGGCCTCGGGCCGGGAGGAAGCCGACGAGATCCGGTGCGAGGTCTGTGGGACGGAGATGTACGAGCTCCACTGCGAGCTCGTCTGCCCCAACTGCGGCTACCGTCGCGACTGCTCGGACCCCTGAAGGACGGAGGGAGTGACCTCGTCGTGAAGAGGCGCACCGAACGGTGAAAGAGACCGGCCAGGAGAAGGTACGCATAAGACGCGCCTGGGAGGGTGACGCGGAAGATCTGCTGAGGCTCCAGAGACGTCTCGACCGGGAGACCGCCTTCATGCTCCTAGAACCCGGGGAACGAACCACCACCGTACGCCAGGAGACCGAACAGATAAGGCGATCCTTCGACACGGGCAACCGCACGATCCTCGTCGCCGAGGCCTCCGGCCGGATGGTCGGATACCTGGAGGCGCGTGGCGGAGACTACCGACGCAACAGACACACGGCCAGCATAAACATGGGCATCCTCCAGGAATTCGTCGGGCGCGGGATCGGGACTGCCCTGATGTCTGAGGCCGAACGCTGGGCCCGCCAGCACGGGATACACCGTCTGGAGCTCACGGTGATGGAGCACAACGAGGCCGCGATCTCGCTGTACAAGAAGATGGGGTTCGCCATCGAGGGTCGCAGGAGGGAATCGCTCTTCGTCGAGGGCTCGTTCGTGGACGAGCTATACATGGCGAAGCTGCTGGGGCGCCAGGAGGAGCACGAATGAACGGTCCGTCCACACGAAACATATGAGCGTGCTTCGCCTGCGGGATCCTAAGCCCGTACCCACCGCCGGACCACGGCAGGATCAAAGCTCCTCGAAGGCCTTCTGCTCGGGGAGACTGGCGCAGTGAGCACGCAACACACCATCACCAACCTGCAGAACCTCATCGAAGGGCTGCCCGAAGAGGAGCGGGATCTGGCCCGACGCATCTTCGAGGTCGACGTCTCGACCGGGAGGCTGATCGTCCCCGAAGGAATGCGAGCGTGGGTCGAGAAGACCTTCGGGTCGGTGGAGGCCGTCGAAGAGCAGCGCATCGTGCGGGTCACGAACAGGGTCACGCTGGAGGGGACGCTCTTCAACGGCCTGCGCGCCTCCCGCCCGCTGGATACGGGCGTGGACCCACGCCTCTCCGAGGAGATAGCGCGCACCGAGGGTGACCCCTTCTGCCGTCCGGAGGAGGGTACGCCGAAGGACGTCTTCGGACGCATCCACGGGGATCACGCGGTAACCGCCTCGAACGTGGCCAAATACGACGCGTTCCACGGTGTGATCGTCTTCGACGAGCACGACCCGCTGCAGCTCACGCCCGAGAGGGTCGAAGACTACTTAGAGGTCGGGATGGAGTGGGGGAAAAGCGCCCTCCGGACCGACCCGGAGGCACGCTACTTCTTCCTGATGTGGAACTGCCTGTGGCGCGCCGGGGGTTCGATCATCCACGGCCACGCCCAGGTGATTGCGGCCCGCTTCTCCCACTACCCAAAGGTCGAGCACCTGAGAAGGTCGGCGCTGGCCTACGGCCCCTCCTACTTCGACGACCTCTACCGCGTCCACGACGCTCTGGGGCTCTCGGTACCGGCGGGCGCCCGGGCTTTCGCGAGCCTCACGCCGGTGAAGGAGAAGGAGGTGATCCTGCTCGGAGAGAGCCTGGAAGACGGCAGCCTGCGCCGCGCCTTCGCCCGGCTCCTCACCGCCTTCACGCGGGAGCTCGGCGTGAGCAGCTTCAACGCCGCCTTCTACCTGCCCCCCCTGGCCCCGGTGCAGGAGGACTGGTCTTCGTTTCCGGCCGTGGTGCGCCTGGTGGACCGGGGCTCGCCCGCGAACCGCACCTCGGACGTCGGGGCGATGGAGCTCTATGCGGCGCCGGTCGTCGCTTCCGACCCGTTCGTGGTCGCCGAAACGCTGAGGGGTGTCCTCTAGCGGGTTATCGTCTCGTCGTCGGGGACGAACTCGACGGCCTCGGGGTCAGTATGGAAGACCCGGACCCTGACGGTGGTGGCCGCGAGAAGCATCCCGAGGATCCCGGCGTGCAGATCCTGCGGGCGGGCGGGCTCGACCCAGCCGACCTCGGCGTTGGAGAGATCGGCGTCGGTGGTCACGAACCGTTGCAGGAAGAGGCTGAACGGAACCCTGAGCAGGAAGGAGAGCAAGACCCCGAGCACGATCATGGCGTAGAGTCCCTGGCCACCCAGGTATATGCCCACGCCGAGCGCGATGAGGAAGAAGACCGCGGCGAGCAGGTTCGCCGCGACGATCGTAGTGCCGCAGTTGCGGTGGATGGCGAGCCTCCTCTCGCCCCGCTTCAGGCGCTGGAGCGCCTCGCGCGCGGCGCTCTCGACTTCCTCGATCGAGCGCACGCCCTGAACGAAGAACCCCTCGTCGGTGGAGAAGCCGTTGAGCCTGCGCCCGGGCTCGCGCTCCATCATCACCGCTATCGTGGCGTGCTCGAGGGCGTGGTTGCGCCTCAGGATCCTGTTCCCGAACATCGCGGCGAGCTGTCTGGGGTAGACGAAGAGGCTGCCCAGGGCCTGAAGCGAGAAGATCACGGGCAGCAAGAACAGGAAGGACACGGCCAAAAAGGCCACGAAGAAGAGTAATATTATGCTCACCTTCTCACTCTCACCTTTGCGCTACGCATCTACGTCCGGCAATGAGTATACTCCCGCGCCACGCCGGGGGACGGTAAAGTTCTCACGGCCCGCTCCACCGGAAAGGGAGCCGGACCTCGCCGGGAACGTCGAGCTCGTGCAGGAGGGCGAGCGCGGCGAGAACGACTTCCCGGTGCCTGCGCGCGTCGTGGGGTTCCCCCGCCGGGAACCCGTAAGGGAAGGGCACCCGGGCCACCCTGGGGGCCTCGACCCCGTCCTCCATCGCGAGGGTGACCGTCGGGATCCCGCGCCCCTCTATCGTCTGAGCTA
This sequence comes from Rubrobacteraceae bacterium, assembly GCA_023511405.1. Taxonomy (GTDB): domain Bacteria; phylum Actinomycetota; class Rubrobacteria; order Rubrobacterales; family Rubrobacteraceae; genus Rubrobacter_E; species Rubrobacter_E naiadicus. Next base: position 11,455 of record JAIMBO010000018.1, on the reverse strand, counting down.
CCAGCCCCACGGACCGGTGGCACAGCGGTCAGGAAGGGGTCAGGAGCACGGCGTCGACCGCATCCCGGAGCAGTCTCCCGGCTACCTCGGGAGCGGTCTCCTCCGCGAGCGGTGCGGGATCGTGGATCGCCCCCATGAAGCTGAAGTGTCTCCGGTTGAGCTCTCCCACCACGCCCTCCTCCGCGAGCTTCCGCAGGGTCCAGAGCGGGAAGACGCTGTCGAGGTCCTCCGCGGGCCGTCCCGGACGCGGGTAGTAGGCGTGGGTCCAGGTGAGCTCTTCTGCCCCGGCCGGGATCTCGCGGTACGAGCAGTCGCCCGCGGGGTCGTCTATGTCGAAGCGGGGCTGCTCCGGCAGGTGCACCCCGCCGGTCGAGACGAGAGCGACCCGGCATTCGGAGAGCGGCTTCTCCGGCCGCGCGAACGGCACCATCACGCGTTGAAGCGAACCAGCATCACGTCGCCGTCTCTCACGACGTAGTCGCGGCCCTCGAGACGGACCTTCGCCTCCTCGCGGGCCTTCGCCCACGAGCCGGCCTCGACGACCTCGTCCCAACGACCGACCTCTGCGGCGATGAAGCCCTTCTCCATGTCGGAGTGGATCCTGCCTGCGGCCTCCCTGGCGGTCGCCCCCTCGCGAACGGTCCAGGCCCGGCTCTCCTTCTCCCCGGCGGTGAAGAAGGTTATGAGGCCGAGCAGCCGGTACGCCGCCCGCACGAACTCCTCGAACCCACTGGATCCGACGCCGAGCATCGCGAGGTACTCCCCGGCCTCCTCCGGCGAGAGACCGGCGATCTCGTCCTCCAGCTTCGCCGAGAGCCGCACGGCCTCCGCACCCTCGCGCGCCGCCACCTTCTCCACCTCGGCGCTGTAGGCATCCCCCTCCGCGAGCGAATCCTCGTCCACGTTGGCCACGTACAGGGTGGGCTTGGCGGTGATGAGCGTCCTTAACGCCTCCTCGACGGGCTCCCGCTCCGGGAAGGTGCGCGCCGGGTTGCCCTCGGAGAGGTGCTCGCGCAGCCGCTCGAGCGCGGCGGCCTCCTCGACGAGGCTCTTCTCGCCGCTCTTGGCCGCACGCGAGACGCGCTCGATCCTGCGCTCCACGGTCGCGAGATCGGCGAGCAGAAGCTCGGTGTTTATCGTCTCTATGTCGTTCCCGGGATCCACACCCGCGTGCACGTGGGAGACGTTCTCGTCGGCGAAGCAACGTACCACGTGCGCTATCGCGTCACACTCGCGGATGTGTCCGAGGAACTGGTTCCCGAGCCCCTCACCCCGGCTCGCCCCGCGCACGAGCCCGGCTATGTCGACGAAGTCGACCGTCGCCGGGACCTTCCGTCGGCTCCGCATGACCCCGGCGAGCGCGTCGAGCCTGTCGTCCGGCACGGCGGCGACGCCCAGGTTGGGCTCTATCGTGGTGAACGGATAGTTCTGCGCCTCCGCCCCCGCCCGGGTGAGGCTGTTGAAAAGCGTGGATTTTCCTACGTTGGGAAGACCTACTATCCCTACTTTCATGAACCTATTGTATCCGCAAACGAGCCGCGGCACGCCCGCTCGGAGCGCGGTAAAATCGTGCATTGCGAGAGCGAGCAGCGAAGAGGTAGGGAGTCTTGGACAGGCAGCTCCAGATACAGATCCTCACCGACCACTATCAGAGGCCGCGCCACCGGGGACCCCTCGAAGAGGCCGACGTCACGATGCCCGGGGGCAACCCCGGCTGCGGCGACGTCGTCACGATCTACCTGAAAGGCGCAGAGGACGAAAAGCACCTCGAGGACGTGACCTTCGAGGGAGAGGGCTGCACGATAAGCATGGCGGCCGCGAGCATGCTCCTCGAGGAGGTCCACGAGAAGAACCTGACGATGGACGAGATCCTCGAGATGGACTACAACGAGATGATCGAGAAACTCGGCCGCCAGATCGTCGCCTCCCGCCCGAGGTGCGCCACCCTGGGGCTCGGTACGCTCAAAGCCGCGATCCGGCGTTACCAGCGAGACCGGCGGCTCGACGCGGCGGGGGTCGGCCGCGAGGAGAGCGAGGGGCTGGTCTTCGGCGAGGGCGCCGAGGAGGCGGCCCGCAGAAAGTAGCGCTCTTTTGTTTTATCCTTACTTCTGAGAACGAACCGCACCAGCGGTCCGTCCATGGAGTCTGAGCGGGGAGGAACAGATGAGAAGGCTTGCTTTGACGGTCCTTACCGTCCTCGGGCTGGCTCTGATCGTAGCGGCGTGTGGTCAGAGCAGCCAGACGGGCAGCAAACAGCGGAGCTCGACCGGCACGCAAGCCGTGTCCTCTTCGTCGGCATCCTCCATGAGCACGGGCTCGGGGCGAAGCTCCGGCAAACCCGGCGGAGATCGTGCGAGCTCCGGCACCGCGGCGAAATCCAAGCCCACGAAAGGCGGTGCGAAGCGGTCATCCGGTACGGAGCGGGGCAACCTCCCGGGCTTCACTGCGGCGCCGCAGGCGCAGGGAGGTACGCCGGGAGCGGCCGACAGCATCCGAAACGTCAGGTTCGGCCGCCACGGGAACTACGAGCGTCTGGTCATAGACTTCGGCAAGAACGGGGGGGCGGCGACCTCGGTCCCACGCTGGAGGCTCTCGAGCCCCGCGGGTGAGGGCTACAGCCGCATCTACCTCCCCGGGGTCAGGTCCACTTCCGCCTCCGGCAGCAATCTGGGCGGCTCCATCATGGACGACTACTACGTGGTCCGAGCCCCGAACGGGGGGCTCTTCGTAGACGTGTTCGCGACCGGAGGGTTCCGCTACCGGGTGTTCGGCCTGGACAACCCGGGACGTCTGGTGATCGACTACCAGCCGTCGGGCTCTGCTCTGGGACGCCCGCTCCCGGTGCGTGGCAAGCAGGTCGTCGTCATGGAGCCCCGCAAGGGTGAGTCGGTCTCGAGCCCGCTCACCGTGGAGGGCTACGCCCGCACCTTCGAGGGTCAGGTCACGGTCCTGCTCAAGGACTCGAGCGGAGCCGTCATCGCCCGCAAGAGCACGAAGGCCAACGACTGGTCGAGCACCTGGGGTTACTTCAGAACGACCCTCACTTTCCCGGCCTTCAACGGAAGCGGAACGCTCGAGGTAGGCTCCGCGAGCGCGAAGACCGGCCAGTTCGAGGGCGTGAGCGTCCCGGTCTCCGCCGGGAGATAGGAGGCTACCCCCTCCTGCAGGCGAGGGCTCCGGCGGCGACCGAAGCGACGAGGAAGATCACGGCCTCGAAGAACGCGGCGAGGGCGATGGAGAGCAGGAAGATCTGCCAGGCCTCGCCGGGGGTGAGGTGCAGGCCGGTGGCGTCGGAGAGTGCTGCGGCGATCCTGCGGGAGCCCAGGCTGCTCGCGGAGAGCAGCGCCCCCGCGGCGCTCCCCACGACGAAGACGGGCATCGCCACGAGCCCGGCGGCGAGCCCGGCCCTGGCTCCATCGGCGGGCCGGCCGCCGTGTTCCGTGGATCGAGCCACCCGCCGTCCACAGAGCACGCCGACGAAACCGGCAGCGATAACCCCGGCCAAAGCGCCGAGAAGGGAGACTACGAACCCGACGACGCCGCCGGTTATCCCCCACCGTACGCCGGCACGAGCGGCCTCTCTCCAGAGCTTACCGTGATTCACGGGACGGCATTCTACAGCCTACCAGGCCCCTAACGCACGAACAGCCAGCCCGCGATCGCCACGCCGTAGATCACGATGGCAATCCTGAGCACCCGGTCGCTGAGCCGCTGGGCCGCCCACGCCCCGAACCTCCCCCCGACGATCGAGGCCGGTGCGACGATAGCCACCGCTCCCCAGGCGACCGGCGTGAGGATTATGAACCCCACCGCTGCGACCCCGCCTATTACGATCTGCAAAAATGCCTTCAGAGCGTTTATCCGCTGCAGGCTGTCGTCTATGGCTATCCCGAGCAGCGCCAGCACGGCCACACCGAGCGCAGCCCCGAAGTATCCTCCGTAAACGGCGGCGAGGGTCTGAGCGGCGAGGACGCCCAATCCCGGCCGCGTGCTCCGGCGCTTCTGGAAGCGGGCGAGCAACTTCCCCACATAGGGCTGGACCGCAAGAAGAGCGCAGGCCAGCAGAACGAGGAACGGCACCACCCCCTCGAACTGGGCCCGAGAGCTCTTCAGAATCAGGAAGACCCCGATGGCGCTGCCCACCGTGCTCGCTATGGAGAGAGGGATGATCCTGCCCTTCTGCCCCGAGAGGTAGCGGCGATATCCCCATCCCCCACCCACGTATCCCGGCACGGCGGAGACGTTGTTGGTGACGTTGGCGACTATCGGTGGATACCCCACCCACAAAAGAGCGGGGAAGCTGATCAGAGAACCTCCCCCAGCGGCGGCGTTGAGCGCCCCGGAGAGAAACCCCGCACCCGCAAGCACCACCCCCTGCCACAGATCAAAACTCAAAACACCCTTCCGCTCTCGTCAAACCCTCCGGCAAAGATCAACCCTCAAAAACCTCCTCTGCCTTCAAACATCCTAAAAGCGTATATCCCACACAGGCCATTAAAACAACACCCCACCGTAAAGTCCTTCCCGATCCTTCGCTCATTTTTGCTCATATTCGACTTTATTTGACAATATATGACCGACACTGGTAAATTGTTTTTATTGGTGGGGAGAAGCGGATGAAGGGCAAGAGCGGGGACAGGAGCATACCGGCGGAGCGCAGGGCGCGGGTTCTGAGCCTGCTACGGTCGCGGGGGGCGGCGTCGGTGGCCGAGATCGCGCGGGAGACGGGGGTTTCGGAGTCCACGGTGCGCAGGGATCTCAGGCTGCTGGAAGAAGAAGGTGGCATACGCCGCTCGCACGGGGGGGCGGTGACGTCCGAGAGGGCGACCTTCGAGCCCCTCTTCGAGGACCGGCGGCGCAGCCACGCGGAGGAGAAGGCGAGGATAGGCGGGCATGCCGTCTCGCTCCTGGAGGAGGGTCAGAGCGTCATCTTCGACTCCTCATCGACGGTGGTCGCGGCGATAGAGGCGTTCGCGAGGAGACCTCTCCGGATCACCGCGGTCACGAACGACGTGTATGCGGCCTCGCTGCTCGCGTCGGTCTCCGGGGTGAAGGTCCTGGTCTCAGGAGGGGTGGTGAGGGAACGTTCGTTCACGCTGCTCGGGCCCGAGACCCAGGCGTTCTTCGAGCGGCTGCACGCGGACGTCGCGCTCGTCGGGATACACGCGATCGCGGGCACGACGCTCACCGAGGCCGGGTTGGAGGTCGCGGCGGTCAAGCGGGCGATCATCCGCGCCGCGCGGAGGGTCGTGCTGCTCGCCGACCACAGCAAGTTCGGGCCCCCGGCCTTCTTCGACGTGTGCGCCCTGGAGGAGGTGGACGATCTGGTAACCGGCTCTTCGCTGTCAGAAGCGAAGCTGCGGGAGATCTCGAAGATCGGAGGATTGGAAGTACATCTCGTGTGAATGAAGCGTGGGGTAGGCTCCACGAAAACAAACGGGGAAAGGGTAAGGAGGATGAACACCGATGACCATGCAAAACGAAAGCATACTCGGCAGCACCGAAGGAGGTAGAGCATACACCCTTTATCTGATAACAATAGCGCTCGCCGGCTGGTCGCTCGCATCGTACGACCTCAACCTCCTGGTCCTCACGATCCCGAACATCTCACAGGATCTCGGGCTCTCGGCCTCGCTGGTGGGAACCCTGGTCTTCTTCGTCTCGGCCGCGCAGTTCGTGGTCACGCTCTTCGTCGGCTACGGGATGGACACCCTGGGACGCAAGAGGATGTGGATGATCTGCCTCGCTGCGGCGGCGATCTTCACCGGGCTCACCTTCTTCGTGCAGAACTTCTGGCAGCTCGTCGTGATCCGGATGCTCGCCTCGGCCTTCGCCCAGTCGGAACTCGCCGTCTCGATCACGCTCGTGAACGAGCAGGTTACCGCGCGTCGGCGGGGGCTCCTGTACTCCATCGTGCAGGGAGGCTGGCCGCTTGGTGTCTTCCTCGCCTCGGCGGTCTACACGCTGTTCGTCGGCTACGGCTGGCGCTTCGTATTCCTGTTCGGCGTCATCCCGATCATCGTCGTCATCATCGGCCGGGCCTTCATAAGGGAGAGCGACCGTTTCCGGCACCTGCAGGAGGTCAAGCGAGCCAAGAAGGCCGGGGACGAAGAACGCCTCGCCCGTCTACTCGAGAAGTACGAGGTCAACGTCGAAGAGGTCGAGGAGGTCACGCTCAAGCAGCTCTTCGCCCACCCCGGGCCGGTACGCCGCCAGCTGTTGCTCCTCACGGTCGTCTGGCTGTTCTACTCGAGCTCCTTCGCCGCCTCGAACCTCTACATCACCGACTTCCTCACCCGGGTCAAAGGGTTCACCGGAGGAGAGGCCGGGGTATTGCTCCTGATCTCCGGGGGGATAGGGTTCTTCTTCTACATCCTCGGCGGATGGCTCGGTGAGAAATGGGGCCGGAGGGAGGTTCTGATCCGGACGGCCATGCTCGTGGCACCGCTCAACCTGATCTTCCTGCTCGTGCACGGCACCGTGCTCGCCGGCATAATCTACTTCCTGATCTACCAGGTCACCAACGGAACCTGGTCCGGAGCAGGCTACGCCTACCAGGCGGAGAGCTTCCCCACCCGCGTGCGCGGCACGGCGGTGGGCTTCCTCGGAGCCATCTTCGCCGGCGGGCTCCTGATCGGGGCCGGCATCTGGACCATCCTCACCACCTTCACCACGGAGACCACGGCCTGGGTCGTGGTGGCCGTAGTGCTCGCTCTCGGTCAGCTGCTGACGCTCGCGCTGCGCAGGATACCGCCCGGGCAGGAGCTCGAGGCGATAAGCACCTGAAATGCGACCGCCCGCGCAACCGGCAGTCGCCATCGTCGCCGACGACCTCACCGGGGCGGCGGACTGCGGGGTGCAGTTCGCCCGCTCCGGGTACCGTACGGCCGTGCTCTTCCAGGACAGCACCACCCTGCCGGAGGCCGACGCCCTGGCGCTGGACGCCGGCTCCAGGGAACTGGGGAGAGAAGGAGCCGCGGGCAGAACCACCGAGGCTACAGGGCGCGTGCGGCACGCCTCCATCCTCTACAAGAAACTCGACTCCACCCTGCGGGGCAACGTCGCCGCGGAGCTCGGCGCCGCGCTCGAGACCTCGGGACGCCGGGCCTGCCTCCTCGCCCCCGCCTTCCCGGAGATGGGCCGCACGACCCGTGAGGGGACGCAGGTTCTCCACGGAGAGCCGCTACCCGGGGGGCACCTCCCGACCCTGCTCGAGAGAGCCGGGCTCGGTCCGGTGGAAGTGCTGGCGGCAAGAGCCCGCCGCGAAGACGCAGTCCGGTCACTCGCGCGGGCGCGATGGATCGTGGCGGACGCGGAAGAGCAGAAACATCTCGAGCACCTGGTACGCTGCGTTCGAGACCCCGCCTCCGTACTCTGGGCCGGCTCGGCGGGGCTCGCCCGGGCGCTCGGCTCGGTCCATCCCGGCCCACGGAAGGTGCCGGGCCCGCCCACCTTCTCCGCCCGCAGGGTGCTCGTCGTCGTGGGGAGTACCAGCGCCACCTCCCGTGAGCAGCTCGACGTCCTCAAGCAACGCGGCCTGGAGGTCGTCCCGCTCGCAGAAGACGCGACCGATGGCCTGCGCCGCGTCCTCACGGCCGGTCGCAGCGCCGCTCTGTGCTCCGCCCCGCAGAGGAGCGCGGGGGCGGAACAGAGGATATCCGCCGCACTCGCGCGGGTCGTGGTCAACCTGGCCGGGGAAGACCTCTTCGACGCGCTGGTGCTCACCGGAGGGGAGACGGCCCGCCGGATCGCTTCGGCGCTCGGAGAGCGCGGTATTCTGTTGAGAGGAGAGGTGGAGCCCGGCGTTCCAGCGGGCACCCTGATCGGGGATCGCCCGTACCCGGTCGTGACCAAGGCAGGGGGCTTCGGCGGGCCCGAGACGCTCTGGAACGCGCTTCTCACCCTGACCGGAGGAGGACGATGACCGAGGACAGAAGAACACTTCCCATCGTCGCGGTCACGATGGGAGACCCGGCGGGCGTCGGCCCGGAGGTGGTCGCCAGGACATTCGCCGAGGAGGACTTTCAGCGAGAAAACCACGCGGTCATCGTCGGGGACGCGGGCATCCTCGGGCGCGCGATAAGCCTCCTCGGGCTCCCCCTGAGCATGAACGTCATAGGAGGGGTCTCGGAGGCCCGCTTCGAGCCGGGCATCGCCGACGTCATCACCCGGAGCGAGCTGCCCATGGACCTCCCGTTCGGCAAGCTCGACGCCCGGGCCGGGGACGCCGCCTTCGAGTACGTCCGCCACGCGACCTCCCTCGCGCTGGAGGGAGAGGTGGACGCGGTCGCCACCGCGCCTTTGAACAAGGAGGCGATGCACCTCGCCGGGCACGAATACCCCGGTCACACCGAGATCCTGGCGAAGCTCACCGGCACCAGAGACTACGCGATGATGCTCGTCGCGGAGGATCTGCGCGTCATCCACGTCTCGACCCACGTCCCACTGAGAGAGGCCATAGAGCTGGTGCAGCCGGAGCGGGAGCTCACCGTCATCCGGCTGGCACACAGGACGCTGGAGAGGCTCGGCATCGAGGAACCCAGGATAGCCGTCGCGGGCCTCAACCCCCACGCCGGGGAGAACGGCCTCTTCGGCGAGGAGGACGAAAGGCTCATAAGGCCGGCGGTGGAACGGGCACGGAGGGAGGGGATCGACGCGAGCGGTCCCTACCCGCCGGACACGATCTTCTCGCGGGCCAGGAAGGGGGAGTTCGACATCGTGGTCGTGCAGTACCACGACCAGGGCCACATCCCGGTGAAGCTCTCTGGATTCGAAACGGGGGTGAACGTCACGGTGGGCCTGCCGTTCTTCCGCACCAGCGTCGACCACGGGACCGCCTTCGATATCGCGGGTACGGGTATGGCGGACCACCGCAGCATGAAGGCCGCGATAGAGCTTGCCCGCGAGTTGAGCGGCCGGATGGCGAGGAGGTGATGGAGGTGGAGTTTCCGAAGGTGGCGCTCGTGCGCCGCGAGTTCCCACGGCCGCGGGTGGAGGAGGTGGAGGATGAGCTGCGCAGGCAGTGCGCGCGCCCGGAGATCCGGAAGAAGCTCCGACCGGGGATGAGGGTGGCGATCACCGCCGGGAGCCGCGGCATCTCGGACATCCCGAAGGTGCTCGAGACGCTCGTCGGCATCGTGCGAGGGGCCGGGGCGGAGCCGTTCATAGTCCCGGCGATGGGCAGCCACGGCGGGGCCACCGCCGAGGGACAGCTCGAGGTGCTCGAGAGCCTGGGCGTCACCGAACGGAGCGTCGGAGCACCGATCCGCTCCTCGATGGAGACCGTTGAGATCGGACGCACCCCACACGGTATCCCGGTCTACATGGACCGGCTGGCCGCGCAGGCGGACGGCGTGGTCGTCGTGGGCCGGATCAAGCAGCACACCGACTTCCACTCGGAGATAGAGAGCGGGCTCCTGAAGATGGCCGCGATCGGGCTCGGCAAGCACGCCGGGGCCCTGGAGCTGCACGCCCGCGGCATCCCAGGCATCCGCGACCACATGGTCGAGGCCGGAAGCTTCGTCTTCTCCTCCGGCAAGATCCTCTTCGGGGTCGCGCTCGTCGAGAACGCCTACGAGGAGACCGCGATCCTGGAGGTCATCCTGCCGGAGGCCGTAATCGAACGCGAGAAGGCGCTGCTGCGGCGGGCGAGAAACCTGGCCCCGAAGCTCCCCGCAGAGGAGATCGACGTCCTCTTCGTCGACGAGCTCGGCAAGAACTACAGCGGGACCGGGATGGACACCAACGTCATCGGCCGCTACCGCATCCCGGGCGTCGAGGAGCCGGAGAGCCCGAAGGTCAGGTACATCATCGTGGGTGACCTCAGCGAGGCCTCGCACGGCAACGCGCTCGGGGTGGGGCTCGCGGACTTCACTACGAAGCGGCTCTTCGAGAAGATGGACTTCGCCGCGACCAACCAGAACGTCCTCACCAGCACGTTCGTCGAGCGGGGTAAGATCCCGCTGATCCTGGAGAACGACCGCGAGGCGCTCGAGGCCGCCGTCCGCTGCAACTGGGGTGTCCCGCCGGAGAGGGCGCGCTTCGTGCGCATCCCGAACACGCTCGACCTCAGATACGCCCTCGTCTCGGAGAACCTGCTCGAAGAGGTGCTCGCGGCGGGCGACGCGGAGATCGTGGATGGACCCGCAGAGCTGAGCTTCGATGGATCGGGGAACCTGAGGCCGCTGGCGGAATCGAGCCGACTCCTGTGATCCGGGACCCCGCAGGCGCCGTATACGGCGTATCCGAAACCGGTCTCTGGAGAAAGGAGCGGTAATGGTCCAGCAGTCGTTCACGGAGGAGGCCCTCTCGCGGCGCGGCTTCCTCTCCGGCTCGGGCAGGCTGCTCGGCGGCGGGGCGCTGGCGCTCGCGCTCGGCGGCGGAGCCCTGCTCCCGAAGACCGCCGAGGCCGCGAACACGGCGGGGGACATCGCCGTCCTCAACTACGCGCTCACGCTGGAACATCTGGAGTACACGTTCTACAGGGAGGGCCTGAAGAGGTTCACCACCCAGGACTTCCGGCTCGCGTTCCTCAGGTACCGTCGCTACCAGAAGGCGGGGATACGCATCCTCGACGGCGCCGAGGTAAGGAAGTACTTCGAGCTCATCCGGGAGCACGAGCACGACCACGTCAAGACGCTGACGGCCGTCATCCGGCAGCTCGGCGGCAAACCCGTGCCGGAGTGCCGCTACCGCTTCCCGTACAAGAACGTGAAGGGCTTCGTGCAGCTCGCCCGCATCTTCGAGAACCTCGGCGTCTCGGCCTACGACGGTGCGATCCACAAGATAAAGAACCCCGACCTGCTGACCGCCGGCGCGACGATAGCGACCGTCGAGGCGCGCCACGCCTCCTACCTCAACCTCATAAACGGCTACGTCCCCTTCCCCGCCTCCTTCGACAAACCCAAGTCGAAGCAGCAGGTCTTGAAGGAGGCCTCGCCGTTCATCACCTCCTGCCCGCGGTAGGGATACCGCGGACCTCCTCTCGCCGGGGCCCCTTTCGGGGTCCCTTTTTCATCCCCCGGTACACCGGGCTTCACTTCGAGCCTCTCCGGGCTTACCATCGCCTCATCGGGAAAGAGAGGAGGGAAAGTTGGCCCGCATCTACACAGACCAGGACGCGGATATCGGGAGGCTCGCGGGGCGCACCGTCGCCGTGATCGGCTACGGCAACCAGGGCCGCGCCCAGGCCCTGAACATGCGCGACTCGGGGATAGAGGACATCATCGTCGGCAACGTCCGCGACGAGAGCTGGGACCGGGCGGAGGAGGACGGCTTCCCCGTCATGCCCATCGCAGGGGCCGCACGAAGGGGAGAGGTGATCCTCCTGCTCATCCCCGACGAGGTGGCTCCGGAAGTCTACAAGGAGCATATCGGGTCGCACCTCACCCCCGGGAAGACGCTCGTCTTCGCGAGCGGCTACAACGTGACCTTCTCCCACATCGAACCGCCCGAG
>JAIMBO010000148.1 GCA_023511405.1 Rubrobacteraceae bacterium | reverse complement strand
AACGACTCCCTCGAAGCCCTGCGTAAGTTCATGGCCTTCGTCGAGTACGGCGTCCCGGGCCGCGGGGCGGTGCCCGTCGCCAGGACCATCGCCCGCGACATAAAGGCCGCCGTCCTCAAAGACGTAGAAGGCCTGACCTACAGGCAGATCGGCGAGAGGCTCGGCATCCCGCCTCCCGCCGACTTCGGCTACAAGGGAGATCACGCATCCGTCCGCAAGATGGTCGGCCGCGGCAGGAAGTTCTTCAGGGCGGCCCTGGGCGAGGAGGGCTACGCGAGCCACGTCGAGGCCATGAAGGAAGAGGCCAGGCGCCGGCATGCCATGAGCGCCACCGAGCGCGAGGCCGAGGACCTCGCCGAGGCCTTCGGCATCCCCTACGAGGACGCCCTCCGACGCATCGAGGAGCGGGGCCGGAAGAGGGAAGAGGAGTCCGGACCGGCCTGAACCTCCGCTTCACCCGGAATTCGACGACCCTTCGGATTCCGGTACCGGGGTAGCCGTCCGTCTTCTACCTTGAGGGCATGGGCGAGAACGGGCGAACGTACGGCAACCCGGCCGAGTGGCTCGGGAAGGGCGGAGGGCGGGACTTCTTCCTGCCCGCTCGCCGCGACCCGGAGAGCGGCTGCGTAGCCGGCGCGTCGAGAGGATCGGCGATGGACGATGATCGGGCGCCCTTCTCCGGCTACGTCGTACGCAGGCTCGAATGGTCTGCGGCCGGGAGCTCCGCCATCGAGAGGCTGGCGCCGGGGGAAGCCCATCACCGGACCGTTGCGAGGAGGTTGAGATGAGCCCGTCCCCGAGGCTGAGAGACCTCCGCCAGTGGGTGTGCTGGCGCTCCGAGGAGCGGATGGGCAGGAAGACGAAGGTCCCGTACTCCCCATCCACCGGAGCCCGCGCCCGCGCCGACGATCCGGAGACGTGGGGCACCCTCTCCGAGGCACGAGAGGCCGCCCGCGAAAGAGGCTACGGCGGCATCGGCTTCGTCTTCACCGCCTCCGACCCCTTCTGCGGCGTGGACCTCGACTCCTGCGTGGACCCGGACACGGGTGAGGTCGAACCCTGGGCTCGGGAGATAGTAGAGCATCTCTCCTCCTACACCGAGATCTCTCCGTCGGGCGCCGGCGTGCACATCCTCGTGCGCGCGAGGCTGCCCGAAGGCGGCAACCGCAAGGGCCGCGTCGAGATGTACGACCGCGGCCGCTTCTTCACCGTCACGGGGCGGCGGATGCCCGGAACCCCGCGCCCGATTGCGGAGCGCCAGGAGCGGATCTCCACTCTCCACGCCCGCCTCTTCCCGCCGCGAGAGCAGGGACCGCCCTCCACCGACGGAACCGGACCCGGGAGCGGCCTCTCCGACGCCGAGGTCCTGCGCCGGGCCTCCTCCGCAAGGAGCGGCGAGAGGTTCGCGAGGCTCTGGGCCGGAGACCGCTCCGGCTACCCCTCGGACTCCGAGGCGGACCTCGCGCTCTGCTCCATGCTCGCCTTCTGGGTAGGCCCCGACGAGGACCGGATAGCTTCCCTGTTCGCCCGCTCCGGCCTCATGCGCGAGAAGTGGAACCGCGAAGACTACCGCCGACGCACCATAGCCCGCGCCCTCGAAGGCGCAGAGTTCCACCAGCCCGGCGATGCCGCAGGCGGCACGGGAGCCGACGAGCGCGGATACCCGGCCGCCCCATCGGCGCTCCCGGAGGCCGCTGCGTTCCCCACGGACGCCATGCCTGCCTCCTGTCGACCCTTGATCTCGGAGGCCGAGAGCGCCCTGGGGTGCGCACCCGAGCTCGTAGCCCTCCCCATGCTCGCCGTCCTTTCGAGCGCCATCGGCACGAGCCGCGTCGTCGAGATCAAAGGCGGCTGGCGCGAGTGGGCCTCCCTCTTCGTCGCCGTCGTCGCCTCCCCCGGCGCGATGAAGACCCCGGCGGCCAGGGTCGCCAAAAAGCCCGCCTTCGAGCGCCAGCGCGTGCTCTCGCTGGCCTACGCCAGAGAGAAAGAAGAATGGAAGCGCGAGCTTCGGGAGTGGGAGGTACGTAAGCGCGAGGCCCAGAAGGCCGGTGAGCCGGCCCCCGAGGAGCCGGAGCCGCCCACCATGAGCCGCTGCGTCGCCTCGGATACCACCGTCGAGGCGCTCGTTTCCATCCTGGAGGACAACCCGCGCGGCCTGCTCGTCCACCGCGACGAGCTCGCCGGTTGGGTGCGCTCGATGGACCAGTACAAGGGAGGGAAGGGCTCGGACAGGCAGCACTGGCTCTCGTTCTGGTCCACAGACGAGGTCGTCGTGGACCGCAAGAGCCGCCACGGAGAGCCCATCATCGTCGCCAGGCCCTTCGTCTCCCTCTCCGGCGGCATACAGCCCGCCGCGCTCGGCGAGCTGGGGGCCGGAGCCGAAGACGGCCTCATGGACCGCTTCCTCTTCGCCTACCCCGACCCGCGCCACGTCCGCTTCACCGAAGATGAGATAAGCGCCGGGACCGAGCAGCGTTACGCCGCCCTCTACGAGAGGCTCGCGAACCTCACCCTCGCCACCGACGAGCACGGCGACCCGAACCCGAAGCCCCTCAGGCTCTCCCGAGAAGCCAGAGCGCTCTTCGCCGAAGCCGTGGACGCCCTTGGAGCGGAGGTCCTCGCCCCTGGTTTTCCGGCGCGCCTGGAGGGCGTGTGGGCCAAGCTGCGCGGCTACCTCGCTCGGCTCTCGCTCCTTCTCGCCGTCTGCCGGCACTGCGAGACCGGAGACCGCAAGCAGCGCGTCGAGGCGGAGGACGTCCAGGCCGCCTCCCGGCTCCTCGACTACTTCAAGGCCCACGCCAGGCGCGTCTACTCCGGGCTCTCCGCGCCTGATCCCCTGGAGACTTTAGGCGCCGGCCTCGAGGATTTGCTGCAGGAGGGCGGCGGGCACCTGGAGGCTACGGCCACCGAGCTCTACCGCGCCCTCGAGGAGGCGGGCTGTGAGGCGCTCCCCGCCAGGCCCAAGGAGTTGAGCCAGGCCGTCAGGGCCCTCGCCACCCGCTCCCCGGCCCTGCGCGCCTCCTTCGGCTGGCGCGGCAGGGAGAAGGTCGTGAGGCTCGAGCTCGCAGAAAACAGCGTTGGTAGGGTTGGTAGCGTTGGCAAGGGTGCGGGATCCACCAACGCTACCGACGCAACCGACGCAAAACCCGGAGTACCCGACGACGGGCGCGAGAGGTTCACCATATGAACGTGAGCGCCCTGCTCGCGGAGCTGCGCGAGCGCGACATCCGCCTCGAGGCCGACGGCCTCGTGCTCCACGTCGACGCCCCGGCCGGTGCCGTCACCGAAGAGTTGCGCGCCGTCCTCCGGGAGCACAGGCGCGCCCTGATCCGTCACCTCGAACGCGAGCGAAAGAGGCTCGAAGAGGCCGACCGCCGCGGCCTCGTCATAAAGTTCTCCCGCGAGAGAGGATACGTCTCCCTCCACGACCCCACCACCGGCGAGTGGCACGAGGTTGCGATCTCCGATTGCCCGCCCTGGGTCCTCGAAGACGCCAGAGCCCACCGCCGGCGACGCGAGGAGAGACGATGAACGGACACCCCTGCACCGCCCGCGCCCTGTACCTGGAACTCCGGGCCCTCGGCCTCGAGCTCTGGGTCGAGGACGCCCCCGACGGAGGACCCCTCGACTACGGCATCGCCGTGGGCGGCCTGCGCTCCCTCCCCGAGGCCCGCGCCCGCCCTCTCGTCCGGCGCATCCGGGAGAACGAGGACGAGCTGGTGCGGGTGCTCCTCGACCGGCGGGACCCCGACCTCGACGCGGTTCGCAGGGAAGGCCATTGCTGACGGACAAAGATAAGAGATGTGTGAGAAACCCTGTATAAAAGAGAAGATCACACGCATGCGAGGAAGAAGAGACGCTTGGACTTCGACACCTCAAAGAATGGCGGCAGGCGCGAACATCGCCACAGGTCCGGTGGAATCCCCGGTTTCTCGACGGCCACGAGGATGGACTCCTCGAAGGCTCGTGCGCTGGAGGACGGGGACTTCAGAATCCCCGCCGGATCCCGCAAGGCCGCCCTCGTGCACCTCGCGCTCGAAGCGTGGAGGAAGGGCCTGCTCGACCCGAAGGAGCTCGGCGAGGTGAGAGGCAGAATTGTTGACGAGGCCGGGCTACAGCGCGCCCTCTACCGCTCCTCCATCGGAGAGATAGAGCACGTGCTCGGTCCCATAGTGAAGGGCAGGCGTATCGTCGTGGAAGGCCGTCTCGCCGGCACGGGTCGCACCGCCCTGGAGAGGCTCGGCGCCGGGGTCGAGGAGCTGCGCCTGGAAGACGAGAGGCGCTACGTGGACATGACGCCCGCGATCTTCGTCGTGGCCGCGGTAGCCATGGCGGTCCGCTACGTCTCTTTGGGTCTCGACGACCAGAGCCTCTACATCCTCGCAGGCATGGCCTTCGCCCTCATGTACGGACTCAGGCCCTTCTTCTTCAAGATGCAGCGCCCGAGGGACGGGTGAAGGTAGCCACCCACATAGTCTTCGGCGAGTGCTGCCTGTTCGCTGCCTCTGCTGTATTCGACTTCCACTACGAAACGCCCTCGGTCCTGGCCGCAGCGCTATGCTCCGTCCTGCCCGACGCCGACTACCCGAAAAGCTGGCTCGGCCACCAGCTCGGCAGCGTCTCAGAGGATCTCCACCGCCTCTTCGGACACCGCTCCTTCATGCACTCCCTGCTCGCCCTCGCGCTCGTCACCGCTACCGTCGGCTTGTTGCTGTGGTGGATTACCGGCCAGCCTGCCACGATGATCTCCGTCGGGGTGGGCTACGGCTCCCACCTCTTCGCCGACATGATGACGCTCGGGGGCGTCCAGCTCTTCTGGCCGGGTCGCGCCATAGCCGTGTTTCCAGGCCGCGACGAGTACCGCGTCGTCTCGGGTGGCAACTCAGAGCGCGTCTTCGTC
>JAIMBO010000147.1 GCA_023511405.1 Rubrobacteraceae bacterium | reverse complement strand
CCGTCGAGATGTACATCTCGAGCGTCTTCAGAAGTATCTCGTGCTGTCTCGGGCTGATCTGAGGGGTCCTCATCTCATCGGAGATTTTATCACGGTGGGTGGTGGCTCCCACCGCTCATCAGAGCGCCGGAACGGCGTCCTCCAGATACCACCGGTAGGTCCGTTCGATGCCCTCCCGCAGCGGGATCCTCGCCCGCCAGCCCATAGAGTGCAGGCGGCCCACATCGAGCAGCTTGCGCGGCGTCCCGTCGGGCTTCGACGGGTCGAAGCGTATCTCACCCTCGTAGCCGACCACCTCCCGGACGAGCTCCGCGAGCGAGGCTATGCTCATGTCCTTCCCCACCCCGACGTTGATCGGCTCCTCCGCGGAGTAGCGCTCCATCAGGAAGACGCAGGCGTCGGCCAGGTCGTCGACGTGCAGAAACTCCCTCCGCGGCCTGCCGCTCCCCCAGACCACCACCGCCTCGTCCCCCCGCTCCTTCGCCTCGTGGAAGCGTCGGATGAGGGCCGGAAGGACGTGGCTGGTCCGGGGGTCGAAGTCGTCGTTCGGGCCGTAGAGGTTCGTCGGCATCACGGAGATGAAATCGGCCCCGTACTGCCTGCGGTAGCTTCTGCACAGCTCTATGCCGGCTATCTTGGCTATGGCGTAGGGCTGGTTGGTCGGTTCGAGTGCTCCCGTGAGGAGGTACTCTTCCTTTATGGGCTGGGGGGCATGCCTGGGGTAGATGCACGAGCTGCCCAGGAAAAGGAGCTTTTTCACCCCGTGGCGGTGGGCCGCCTCGATGACGTTGAGCTCTATCGCGAGGTTCTCGCGGATGAACCCGGCCGGGCAGGTGGCGTTGGCGAGGATGCCGCCGACCTTCGCCGCGGCGAGGAAGACGTATTCGGGGCGTTCCTCCGCGAAGAAGGCGTCCACCGCCCTGGCGTCGGTGAGGTCGAGCCCGGTGCGGGCTCTGGTCACGATCCGCTCGAAGCCCTCCTCCCGCAACCTCCGGACGATGGCCGAGCCGACCATCCCGCGGTGCCCGGCCACGTAGATGCGGCTCTCCCGGTTCAAATGCTCGCCGCCCCCCTGCGCAGCACGGCGTGCCCGTAGTCCGTGAGGGTGCGCTCCTGCGCGGCGAGCTCCAGGTCGTTCTCGACCATCCGCCGGATCAGCTCGTCCAGGTCTATCTTCGGCCGCCAGCCGAGCTTCGTCCGCGCCTTGCTCGCGTCCCCCTGCAGCGCGTCGACCTCGGTCGGGCGGAACTGGTAGGGGTCGACGATCACGTGCCGTTCCCAGTCGAGGTCGAGGTAGCCGAAGACCCGCTCGACGAACTCGCGCACCGAGTACATCCTGCCGGTCGCGACCACGTAATCGTCCGGCTCGTCCTGCTGCAGCATCAGCCACATCGCCTCGACGTAGTCCTCGGCGTGCCCCCAGTCGCGCTTCGCGTCCAGGTTGCCCAGGTAGAGCTTCTCCTGCAGCCCCAGCTTGATGCGGGTGGCGGCGCGGGTGACCTTGCGGGTGAGGAACGTCTCCCCCCGCCTCTCGGATTCGTGGTTGAAGAGGATGCCGTTGCAGGTGAAGAGCCCGTAGGCCTCCCGGTAGTTGACGGTCATCCAGTGCGCGTAGACCTTCGCCGCGGCGTACGGGCTGCGGGGCCTGAAGGGCGAGCTCTCAGACTGCGGCGGCGGGGTCGCGCCGAACATCTCGGAGGTTCCGGCCTGGTAGAAGCGGATCTCACGCCCCGTGCTCTCCTGTACGTCGCGCACCGCCTCGAGGATCCTGAGCGTCCCCAGGCCGTCGATGTCGCCGGTGTACTCGGGCTGGCCGAAGGAGACCTTCACGTGCGACTGGGCCCCGAGGTTGTACACCTCCTCCGGCATGACCTTCTGCAGCACGGTCCTGAGCGTGCCACCGTCGGAGAGGTCGCCGTAGTGCAGGAACATCCTCCTCTCCGGGTCGTGGGGGTCCTGGTAGAGGTGGTCTATGCGGTCGGTGTTGAAGACCGAGGCCCGCCGGACGATGCCGTGCACCTCGTACCCTTTGCCGAGCAGAAGCTCTGTGAGGTAAGAGCCGTCCTGCCCCGTGATGCCGGTTATGAGCGCCCTCTTCACAGGTTGTCCCGCCTCCCGGAGATCAGCGTGCAAGCTTCGCACCGGCCATTCTAGAGGCATCCCCGGCGAGCCCACATTACCCAGGTGGCCATTATTTCTCCGAGACGGGCGAGAGGATCCGTAGTATTTTAGAAATATATTCGCGAGAGGAGATCTTTGAGATGGTGGATTCGAGAAGGGACATTGACGAAGACGACCTAGCCGCGGGCGGCTTCGCCCCGGCGTACGGAGAGGCTTCGGCGCGGGTGCCCTCGAACCCCGCGCACCACCCGCAGGACCTCTCCCCCCTCTGAGCGGCGCACTTCCCTCCCCGGCGTGATCGGGGAGCGCTTTCGCGTGCGAGCAGGACGAAGCAAGCAAGAAAGGAGGCTTTCGCATGAGCGACCGACCACCCTCCCCGCGCGGCCGGCCCCGACGCGAGAGGAGCGGGAAGAGCGACCTGTGGCTCCTGCTGCTCCTCGTCCCGTTCGTGGGTCTGCTCTACCCGCCGTTCTACGCGCACCTGGAGCCCCGGCTGGGCGGGGTACCGTTCTTCATCTGGTACCAGTTCGTCTGGGTGATCGTCGGGGTGGCGGTGACGAGCATCGTCTACAGGATGAGGGGATGATGGCGCGATGATCCACTGGTCGACCATCATAGTCTTCGCGGTCCTCTTCATCCTGGTCACCGTGATCGGGCTGTACGCCGGGCGCTGGCGCAAGGCGGACCTCGGGACGCTGGACGAGTGGGGCCTCGGCGGGAGGACCTTCGGGACGATCATCACCTGGCTGCTGGTCGGGGGCGACCTCTACACCGCCTACACGCTGGTCGCGGTCCCGGCGCTCGTCTACGGCAAGGGCGGCATCGGGTTCTTCGCGCTGCCGTACACGATCATCGTCTACCCGATGGTCTTCCTGGTGATGCCGAAGCTCTGGCAGGTGGCGAAGCGCCGCGGGCTCGTCACCCCCTCGGACTACGTCAGGGAGCGCTTCGACAGCCGGCTGCTGGCGCTGCTCGTCGCCATAACCGGGATCATCGCGACCATCCCCTACATCGCGCTGCAGATGTACGGGCTCGAGGTGGTCCTCGGGCTGATGGGCATCCCGGCCCGGGCGGCGCTCATCGCCGCGTTCATCATCCTCGCCGCCTTCAGCTACATAAGCGGCCTGCGGGCCCCGGCGCTCATCGCGCTGGTGAAGGATATCCTGATCTACACGACGTTCATAATCGCGGTGATCTACATCCCGGTGAAGCTGGGGGGCTTCGGGCACATCTTCGCCCAGATCCCAAACTCCAAGGAGTCCATCCCGCCCGAGCAGTACGCGGCGTTCTCGACGCTGGCCCTGGGCTCGGCGATGGCGCTCTTCCTCTACCCGCACGCCATAACGGGCGTCTTCGGCTCCAATAGCGCGAAGACGGTGAGGCGCAACATGTCGATCCTGCCGGCCTACACGTTCCTGCTCGGCCTGATCGCGCTTCTGGGCTACATCGCGATCGCGGCCGGGATAAAAGCCTCCGGGGCCTACGGGGCGAACGGCATCGTTCCACGCCTCTTGCTCGACAGCTTCCCGGGCTGGTTCGCCGGCTACGCCTTCGCGGCGATCGGGATCGGGGCGCTGGTCCCGGCGTCGGTGATGTCGATCGCGGCGGCGAACCTCTTCAGCCGCAACATCTACAAGGAGTTCTTCCGCCCCCACGCCCCCTCCGGCGAGGAGGCGACCGTCTCCAAGGTCGTCACCCTTCTGGTGATGCTCGCCTCGCTCGCGTTCATCATCGGGGCCCCCACGAAGTTCGTCATAAACTTCCAGCTCGCGGGCGGGGTCTGGATCCTGCAGACGCTCCCGGCGGTCTTCCTGGCGATCTTCATAAAGTGGCTCCACCGCTGGGCGATCGTCGCCGGGTGGGTCGTCGGCATCGGCTGGGGGACCTACCAGCTCATCCAGGAGGGGTTCGCGAGCTCGCTGCACCCGATAGGCTTTCTGGGCTCGACCCCGGTCTACATCGCCCTCTCCGCCTGGGTGGCGAACATGGTCGTGGTCTTCCTCGGCACGGGGCTGGCCTACCTCCTCGGCTCCCGGCCGACGAGCCCCATCGACGACAGCGAGTACGAGGATGAGCCCGCCGCTGCTCAGTCGTAGCGGCGGGCCTCCCCCGCCTCCACGCCCCGGGCGAAGCCCCGCAGGTCGGAGAGCCGGCCTTCGAGGATGGCGGCTTTGTTCGAGCCATTGCACCCGCGGAGAGTCTACACCAGCCGGCGCGGCACCCGTACGACGGTGGCGGCGCGGCCGGACGGCCTGGCGCCCCGGGATCTCCCGCGCGAACATCACGCCGCCAGGCGCGCGAGCTCGGCCTCGAACCGGGAGAGGATGCCCTCCCGGTCGAGCCTCTCCTCCGCGTAGCGCCGGGCCGCCGCCCCGAGCCTCTCGCGCAGCGCCGCGTCACCCGCGAGGTCGGCTATCCCCCGGGCGAGAGCCGCCGCGTCCTCCGGCGGGACGACGAGCCCGCACCCGCCCCCCGCGACCACCCGGTGCAGCTCGGTGCCGGGCGCGGCCGTCGCCACGGCGGGCCGCCCGGCGGCCAGGATGTTGGTGAGCTTCGAGGGCATCACGAGGTCCGCCGCCTCGCGCCGCTGCACGACGAGGTGGATGTCCCCCGCGGCGAGAAGCCGCGGCAGGTCTTCCTCGGGCCAGACATCACAAAAGCGCACGTTTCGCAGTCCCCGCTCCCGCGCCGCCTTCTCCAGCGCCGCGCGCGCCGGACCGGCCCCGACGAGCGCGAAGCGCACCTCCGGCCGCCCCCGCAGCCGCTGCGCCGCGTCGAGGACGAGGCCGAGCCC
>JAIMBO010000017.1 GCA_023511405.1 Rubrobacteraceae bacterium | reverse complement strand
GTTCCAGGTGTTGTAGTACCAGTTTTTAGAGGCCTGGAAGCGGCCCGAGGCGTTGTCCACCACCTGCTGGTAGACGAGCTTTCTCTTCGCCCCGGCGTAGTGTCGAACGTAGCGCATGTACTTCTTCCAGTTCCAGTAGGGTCCCGGGTCCCGGTGGTCTGCCCCGGGAACCTGGTTGTGCCCGATTATGTGCTTGCGGTCGATCGGGATGTGGTACTTGCGGCACAGGTGGGCGACCAGCCTCGCCGAGGAGCGGTACATCGCATCCGTGAACCACTTGGGGTCGTTGATGTACCCCTCGTGCTCGATGCCGATGGAGTGCTGGTTGTAGTTCCAGTTGGCCGCGTGCCAGGCGATGTTCTTCTCCCTCACCGACTGGGCGACGTAGCCATCCTTCGAGCGGATGACGTAGTGGGCCGAGACCTGGGCGTTCGGATCTTTGAACCAGTTTATCGCCGAGGCCCACGAGCCCTGCGTGACGTGGATTATTATCCTGTTTATCCTCAGGTCATGAGGCCGGTTCGCGGGGGTGAAGTTGTTCCCGTTGGTCCCGTACCAGCGGGCCCGGGCGTAGTCCGCCCGCACCGCCGAGGGAGCGTAGGAGGCCTGGGGTGCCCGTGCCCCCGGCGTCCGGGGGACGACGACCCTCTCGCCCGAGGAAGTCCTCGTGCTCGCTCCCTGTCTGAGCGTCTGGTAGACCTGCTCGGCGTACGCCTCGCCGCCCCCGTAGCGCGCCACGGCTCCGCGCCAGCCGTTTATGTTCTGCGGTCTTGGCCTGCCGGCGTAGCGGGAGAGGACCGCCGCGGCCCCCATCACGTTCGCCGTTCGGTTCTGCTCGAGGCGCTTTTGGGAGATCCCGGTGATCCTCGATGCCAGCCGCAGGGTGTGCTGGTAGGGGTTGTCGGCGAGCTGCATCACCCCGAAGGTTCCCCTCGCCTCCGGGTCGCCCTTCCGGTACGGGCTCGGCGGCGGGGTCTCCCAGCGGGTGTTGACGTAACCCATCGCCAGAAGCAGCCTCTCCGGCACGCCGTAGCGGTGCGAGGCCGCGCTCACCTCACCGGAGATCGTCCGGGCCGCGGTGCCCTGCTGCCGGGCCCCGACCGGGTGGCTGCCGGCGGTGAGGCATACGACCGCCGCACAGAGAGCAAGAAGGATGGATGTCTTCGATCGCATATTCCCCCTCCGAAACATTGCGAAGTACTGGAAGAATTATCGGACAAAAGCGAACGAAACTTAAGCCCCGAGAGCCGTCTTCCGGTGTGAAATCCACACCGGGAGGATAGAATGCCTCCCTGATGCGTGGCCGCGATGCCCGGGGGGGGGCGTGATCCCCGGTGAGAGGAGAGGTCTCGGTGGTGGTGCTCACCCGCAACGCCGGACCGGGCTTCGGGCTGCTCCTCGAGAGGATGGCCGCGCAGAGGGGAGATTTCGTCGTCGAGGTCGTCGTGGTCGACTCGGGCTCCGACGACGGCACGGTCGAGACGGCCCGGAGGTTCGGGGCGCTGGTGCACGAGATCCCGCCGGGGAGCTTCGACCACGGGGCCGCGCGCAACTTCGGGGTCTCGCTCTCGCGCGGCGAGTACGTGGCGTTCGTCGTGCAGGACGCGCTCCCGGCGGACGGCGGCTGGCTCTCCGCGATGGTCGAGGATCTCGAAGGAGACCCTTCGGTCGCCGGGGTCTACGGCAGGCAGCTACCGCGTCCGGAGGCCACCCCGCTCACCCGGGTACTGGCGCGAGGCTCCCTCGCTGCGTCGGAGAGGCGCAGGGTGCAGCGGGCCCCGCGGGGACTCGGGGCGCTGACTCCGGCCGAGCGGCGGCTCGCCGCCGCCTTCGACGACGTGAGCTCCTGCATCCGGCGGTCGGTCTGGGAGGAGATCCCGTTCGAGGAGGGCGGCTTCGGGGAGGATCTCCGGTGGGGGCGGCGCGTCGTCGAGGCGGGATACGCCCTCGTCTACGAGCCGCGCTCCGTCGTCTACCACTCGCACGAGCGGGGATTTCGCTACGACCTGAGGCGACGCTACACCGAGGCGCGTCTTTTGCGGGAGCTCTTCGGGGTCGAGGTCTCCCCCCCGGCGGCCCTCCTCTCGGGGGCGGCGGATCTGGCCCACCTCCTGCGCGGGCTCTGGTGCGAGGCGGGGCCCCTCGGGGCGCTGCGGCACGCGCCCCGGGCCGCCTCGTACGCCGCGGCGAACGGCCTCGGGACTCTGCTCGCCGCGTCGGACGGCCCGCGTCTGGAGCGTCTGATCGGGGGCGGTCTGTGAGGATACTCTTCTGCGCCCATCAGTTCTTCCCGGAGAGCTCGGCCGGTGTCGAGGTGGTGACGCTGAACCTGGCGCGCGAGCTGCGCTCCCGGGGGCACGAGGTCTTCGTCCTGGCGGCACGGCGCAGCGCCCCGCACGGCGACATCGAGCCCGGGGAGGTGCGCGATTACGTCTACGAGGGGGTGCCCGTCCGCAGGGTGGGCCGGCCCCGGGAAGGGCTCTCCCGCCCCTACCGGCTCAACTACGAGAACCCGCATATGACGGAGGTGGCGCGCGCCTGCGCCCGGGAGTTCGGACCGGACGTGGTGCACGCGATGCACCTGCAGGGACTCTCGGCCTCCGTCGTCCCGGCCTTCAAGGGGCTGGGGATACCGGTCGTCTTTACCGCGGCGGACTTCTGGAGCATCTGCCCGGTGGTCGACCTCTACCGCCACGACGGGGTCCTCTGCCGGGGACCCGAGCTCCACCACTGCCTGAGGTGCCTGGCCTCGCGCAGCCCGGACGGCGGGCTCTCGCGTGCGGTGGGGCTGATGCCGGACGCGGCCCTGCGGGCCGTGGGGCTGGCCTCGCGCACCCCGCTCGCCAGGAGGATCTTTCCTCTGGGGCAGGTGCGCGACCTGCGGGAGCGGGCCGGGTACGTCCGGCGGCAGCTCGCTCTCGTCGACCACATCCTCGCCTACACCCGGCTCACGCGCGAGCTGCTCGAGGCCAACGGCCTCGGGCGGGGCAGGATCTCGGTCTCGGTCTACGGGATAGACACCGGCGGGATAGAGAAGGTCCCGCCGCGCGAGGTGCCCCCGCTCCGGGTCGGGTTCGTCGGGACGCTCGCGCCGCACAAGGGCCCCGATCTCCTGATCGAGGCGTTCCTCCGGGCGCCGGATCTGCCGGCCGGGCTGAGGCTCCACGGCTCCCCCGGCCCCGACGCGGGGTACGTGCGGAAGCTGCGCGAGCTCGCGGCCCCGGACGGCAGGATCGAGCTCGCCGGTCCCTTCGTGCGCCGGGAGATCGGGAAGGTCCTCGCGGGGATGGACGTGCTCGCGGTTCCCTCCCGCTGGTACGAGAACGCCCCCGGCGTCGTCTTCGAGGCGTTCGCCGCCGGGATTCCGGTCCTCGCCGCGGACCTCGGCGGGATGTCCGAGTTCGTGCGTCCGGGAGAGAACGGCCTCCTCTTCGCGGCGGACGACGCCGAAGACCTCGGCCGGCAGCTGCGCCGGCTCGCCTCCGAGCCCGGGCTGCTCGCGAGGTTGCGGGAGGGGATAGGACCGGTCAAGACCACCAGCGAGTACGCCGCCGAGCTCGAGGCGCTCTACGATTCACTCGCCGGAGGCTAGAGGAGGAGAGACGGGATGAAGGTGCTTCTTACCGGTGCAGCGGGACAGCTCGGGCGGGAGCTCGCCCGCGTCCTGCCCGAGGAGGGGAGGGAGGTCGTGCCGTTCTCGCACGAGGAGCTCGACGTGGCGGACTATCCGGCGGTCGAGGCGGCGCTGAAGGAGCACGCCCCGGAGCTCGTGATCAACGCCGCTGCCTACACCAACGTCGACGGCTGCGAGACGGAGCGGGAGCTCGCCTACCGGGTGAACGCGCTCGGGCCGCGCAACCTGGCCCAGCTCTGCGAGCGGCGGGGGATCGAGCTCTTGCACGTGAGCACCAACTACGTCTTCGACGGAACCTCGGAGAGCCCCTACGAACCCTTCGACCCGCCCAACCCCTTGAGCGTCTACGGGAGGACCAAGCTCGCCGGGGAGGAGTACGTGATGCGTCTGTGCCGCCGCTGGTACGTGGTCCGCTCCGCCGGGGTCTACGGCGAGGGACACAACTTCGTGCGTACGATGCTGCGGGCCGCGGGGGAGGGAAGATCGCTCAAGGTGAAGGACGACGAGTACATCTCCCCGACCTACGCCCGCGACCTCGCCGGGGCGATAGCGGAGATCGTCTCGCGCGGCCTCTACGGGCTCTACCACGCGACCAACTCCG
Organism: Rubrobacteraceae bacterium; assembly: GCA_023511405.1. Lineage (GTDB taxonomy): Bacteria > Actinomycetota > Rubrobacteria > Rubrobacterales > Rubrobacteraceae > Rubrobacter_E > Rubrobacter_E naiadicus. Next base: position 28,679 of record JAIMBO010000017.1, on the reverse strand, counting down.
GGTCTTGCTCGTGGTACGACTTCGCCCGCGAGATCTTCACCCTCGCCGGGATCGAGGCCGACCTCTCCCCGATCAAGAGCTCCGAGTACCCCCTCCCCGCCGCCCGGCCCGCCAACGGCGTCCTGTCCTCGCCGGACGGGCCGGCGATGCGCCACTGGCGCGAGGCGCTCTCCGATTACCTCTCGAGGGAGCTCTAGCGGGAGCTCCGGCAGGGTGGCGTGGTGGCTTCCGGCAGGTCCGGCATCCGTTCGCCCCGCGGGCGCTCCCGGAAGACCACGTAGCGCAGCACTAGAAAGCTCAGGGTCGTCGCGACCACGCTCGAGGTGACCTTCGCCGCGTCGCCGACGACGAGGGAGGGCAGGTTGGTGTCCGCGAAGAGCAGCGAGGAGACGCCCCAGATCACGCCGCCCGCCACCAGGATGTTCAGGGCGGCCTGACTGGAGAAGAGCAGGAGCTCTCTCGGGGAGCGGTCGCTGCGGCCCCGGAAGGTCCAGCGGCTGTTCCAGACGTAGCTGTTCGCGTTGGCCAGGATGAGCGCGACGACGTTGTAGGAGGCGAGCAGGACCGGGTGGCGGGTGGGAAAGAGGAGCATGAGCAGGTTCAGCGCTCCGTAGTCCACGACGCCGTTGGAGAGCCCGACGAGCGAGAACCGGGCGTAGCTGGCGAAGAACTCCCTTCTCATCCGTGCCACGCCGGGATTTTCCCTCTCTTTCCTGAGAGGTTCGTGAGAGAAATACCTTTCAGGGGACCTCCAGCTCCTTCGAGCCGTCCGCGGAGAGCACGAGCGTGCCGAGCAGGGTGAGGAAGACGCCGAGGCCGAGCACCGCCTGCAGGAGCGGGCTCGACGGCCACCGCTCGTCGAAGAGGAAGGGGGCCGCGGCTATCGGGATCACGGTGTGCAACGCGAGCACGACCGGGGTGACGACCGAGGCGTGGACGTGGCGCAGCGATTTCATCTGCGCCTCGAAGGCCAGCACCCCGCTCGCGAGCATCCCGGCTCCGAGCAGGGCGAGCGGGAGGGCGAGCCCTCGCGGATGGTCCGGGCTCGCGGAGAAGAGGGGGGCTCCGGAGGAGAAGAGGTCCACCGCCCCCTTGGTGAAGATGCCGCTCGTCGCGAAGGCCACCCCGGCGAAGACGGCGCCGAAGAGGCGGGAGGCCTGGGGCTGGCCGAGCGCCCGGAGCACGTAGTAGCAGAGGGCGACCGGCACCACCAGCGCGACCATCACCCCCCATTCCCAGGCGGCGGGTGCCGCCCCGCCGTAGCGGGGCGGTGAGATGCCGACCGCGACCACCCCGACCCCGACGAGCGCGGCTCCGGTGAGCTTCGTCCGCCCGAGTGGTTCTCCGAGCATCCTGCCGCTCAGGGCCAGGAGCATCCCGAGCCCGGCGGAGCTCAACACCCGGACCAGCGTGAGCGGGATGAGCGCGAGCGCGGCGGCTTCGAGCACCCATCCGGAGGCGTCGAGCAGCACCCCTCCCACGCCGCTGGTGTCCCTGCCCGCCTCCAGCACGAGCGGCTTGCCCCGCGAGCGGCGGCGGGCCGCCACCGCGAGCAGCACCGCCGAGCCGTTGTACGCGAAGGTGGAGGCGAGCGCGAGCGCGATGCCCAGAAGGAGGCTGGTATGCACTAGCTCGACCTCCCCACCGGCCCCGCCCCGATGCCTCTCTCGGAGAGTTGTTCCAGGAGTTCCGGCAGCGCGGCCAGCGTGTTGCGCCAGGAGCCTGGTGCGGAGTAGCGGTCGGCGTCGTGCAGCAGCACGATCTCTCCTGCTTCCGGAGATCCGAGGTTGCGCAGCACGCTCGACGGTGTGGCTCCCTCTTCCCAGTCCTTCCCCCAGCGCGACCAGAGCACCCGGCGGTAGCCCCTCCTGCCGCACCACGACCACGAGGCGGCGTTGAAGACCCCGTAGGGTGGACGGTAGAGTGCGACCCGCCGGCCGAGGACCTCTTCGATGATCCCGGCCCCCCTTCGCAGGTCCTCGAGCGTCGCCTTCGGGCCCAGGCGCAGGTGGTTGCGGTGCCGGTGGCAGTGCAGTCCGATCTCGTGCCCGCAGGAAGCGATCTCCTCGAGGATGCCCGGGTTGGCCTCGACCTGCTCTCCGACGACGAAGAACGTGGCCCGCACCCCGCGCTCCTGCAGGATTTCCAGGAAGCGTTCCGTGGAGTGAGCCGGACCGTCGTCGAAGGTCAGCGCCACGCGGTTCCCCTCCACCCGGGTCAGGGGTCGGAAGAGGACCCCGGCCGGCGGAAGCCGGAAGGCTGCCGGGGCGGCGTAGGCCGCGGCGAGCGCCAGCCCGGCCCCTACAGCTTTCCGAGCGGCACGCACTCGAGACCTTTCGTCTTCGCCTGCGCCATCGCGTCCCGCAGCGCCTCCCTCGCCGCCCGGGGGCTCATCCCCGAGGCGTCTATCACGACGAGACCGTTGCCCACCATGCCCGGCTTCTCCGGGGCCACGGGCCGCATCCCCCGCGGGGCGGTGGCGAGCGAGGCCAGGTTCGTCCTGGGGACGGGGAGGAGATAGCGCACCCGGATGCCCCGCTCGCGGCGGAGCTTCTCCGCCGTGCGCTTCAGCGCCGCCCGGCTGCGCCAGGGTGATGTGATCCCTTCTCCCCTCCTGGCGATGAGCCCGAAGTTCACCCCGCGCGCCGGGACGAGACCCTCCCCGGCCTTCCCTCGCACGAAGATGGTGAGCGGGAGACCGTGCCGCCGGGCGAAGCTCTCTGCGGCGCTCGCCGTGGCCGGGTTCGAGGTCTCTATCCCCAGGGCCATCTCGCCGGGGGGCGGGTCGTACCCCGGTATCTTCAGGTGCAGCGTCTCGACGGCGAGCGCCGCGCCGGGGGAGGCGAAGACGAGCCAGACGAGCATCCCGAGCGCGAAGAGGGGGGCGAGAACCGGGCGCAGGGGCGTGGAGCCCGCGGTGGGGAGTGGGCGCTCCCGGGGGATTTCGCGGAGGACGTCTTCGGGATCCGTGTTTCGGGAGGGTTCCGGTGCCCGGAGCTCACGGTAGGCGCCGCTCTCGAGGATCGAGACGAGCTCTTCGGCCGTGCGGGGCCAGAGGGCGGCTCCGGCCCGCTCCATCGCGAGCGCGTTGAACTCGCCGTGGCCGGGCACCGGGTCGAACATCACTATCGGGAGCCCGGCTTCCCTTGCCTCCAGGCAGGTCATCCCTCCGGCGTTCTGCACCAGGACGTCCGAGGCGGCCATGAGCAGGGGCATGTCCTCGCGCCAGCCGAAGACCGTGACGTCCCGCCGGCCGGAGAATGCCCGCCCGAGCCGCTCTTTGAGGGCGGTGTTCTTGCCGGTCACCACCACGGTGTGGACCCCGCTCCCGACCACACACCGGGCGGCGGTCTCCAGGTCCCCTATCCCCCACGCTCCACCGACGATCAGCGCCAGCCTGCCCTCCGGGGGGAGTTTCAGCGTCTTCCGGGCCTCCCTCCGGTCGAGGTTCTGGTGAAGATCCAGTCTCACCGGGAAACGCACCACCTCCGCCCGGCCCCCGGCTTGCCGGACGAGCTCGGCCGAGTGCTTCGAGACGACCAGGTGCAGGTCCACGTCCGGGTGCACCCAGAGCGGGTGTACGCCGTAGTCCGCGATGGCCGCGATCACCGGTGGAGCCAGGTTCCGGCGGCGCAGCTTCCCGAGAGCCTGGGTGACGAGGGGATACGTCGAGATCACCATCTCGGGCCGGTGGACGAGGAGGAGGCGCCGCAGCCGGCCGGCGTACAGCAGCCCGCACAGCGTCCGGACCACCGAGACGCAGGCCCGCTGCGAGGTGAGGCCGAAGATGAACGCCAGCATCCGGCCGCTGCCTCTCGCCTGGTTCATGTACCCGCGCCGCAGCAGGACCTCGAGCGCGGGGCTCATCGCCCGCAGACCATCCTCCACCGTCACCACGAGCCCGGACTCCTCCAGCCTCCCGCCCAGCGCGCGGGCCGCCGCATCGTGCCCCCCGCCGACCGAGGCGCTGAGCACGAGCACCCTTCCGGGGAGAGGCACGAAGTCCTCTGCGGTGGCCGCCCTCCGGAGCCTCGCCGCGGTGAGAAGCCAGGCGAAGAGGGCCGCGAGCGGGATGACGTACCAGATCATCCCTTTCCTCCCGCCGCCGACTGTCGCTCATCGTACATCAAAACATGAAGAATATAGCGGTTTTGTTTGAGATTCTTTTAAGAGCTTTCTCAGCCGCTTCTCATAGAGACGGGCGAGAATTTAATATTGCTTTAACGGAACCCGGCTGTAAGGAGAGAGGCTTGGACTACAGGATAGAGCGTCTGATCAACGCTCCGGCCGGAAGCCATCCCCTGGTCGACGCGATCATGGTGCACGCCGCCGGATGGGCCGTGGCGATCTTCGTGGGGCTGATCGCGGTGTGGTTTTTGATCGGGTGGGTGGCGGGACTCGAGCGTGAGCGCCGCGGCGCGATAACCGCGCTCATCGGGGCCGGGGCTGCGCTGCTCGTGAACGTGATCATAAGCCACATATGGTACCGGCCGCGTCCGTTCGTCAGCCATCCGGACACCGTTCACCTTCTCACCCCCCACCCGGCGGACGCTTCTTTCCCCAGCGACCACGCCTCGGCGGCTTTCGCGATCTCGTTCGTGCTCCTCGCCTTCCATCGCCGCCTGGGCATCCTCGCGCTCCTCTACGCCGCCCTGATGAGCTACGCCCGGGTCTACGTGGGCGAGCACTACCCGGGGGACATCGCCGGCGGGTTCGTGGTGGGAACGGTCGTCGCCGCGGTGCTTATCCTCTGGCTCGAGCCCGCCATGCGGGCGCTGAGCCGCCTCGCCGACCGGGTGATACTCGCCCTGCACCTCCCGCTGCCGGGGGCCAAGAGGGACTCCGGAGGGCGGCGCATCTCGCTGCGCTAGGAATCCCCTCCGGGACGCCTTCTCCCGTCCTGCCCCGCTTCGCTTCCGGCTGCGGCTATAATGCCGGAGGACCGCTCCCCGGTGGGGATTCGAGAGAGAGGACGGAAGACGGGGGATGTACTAGTTGATCCGGGAGCTCTTCGAGTCGCTGAGAGAATCCCTCGACGATCTGCTGCCGGGTCGTTCCCGACGCCTGCTCGAAGAGAAGGAAGAGACGCTCGAAGCCATCCTCGAGAACATGAGCGAGGGCGTTCTCGCCACCGACCTCAAATGCCGGGTGATGTTCGCCAACCCGGCCGCCCGCGGCATCCTGGGGGTGGAGGGCGACGAGTTGCTCCAGCGGCCCGTGCCGAGCCCGTTCGAGGACTTCGACCTGAGGAGGGCCGTCGAGCGCTGTGCCCGCGTTCTCCAGTGTGAGGGAGGATACGCGCACGCCGGAGAGACGGCGGTGCAGGTCGGGCTCAAACACCTGCCCAAGTTCGACGACCACCGGGGCGGGGTGCTCGTTCTGCTGCGCGACCTCTCCGAGGAGCAGCGGCTCGAGGCGAACCAGCAGCGTTTCATAGCCAACGCCGCCCACGAGCTCAAGACGCCCATCACGGCCATCCTCGGCGCGACCGAACTCCTCCTCACCGGCGAGCAGGACCCCGGGCGCCAACGACGTCTGCTCGAGGACGTACGGACGGAGGCCGTGCGGATGCAGCGCCTCTCCGACACGCTGCTGCGCCTCGCCCGCGTCGGAGCCGAGAGAAGGGAGCCCCACGTTCGCCGGACCGACCCTGCCGGGGTTGCCGGGGAGGCGGTGGAGAGGATGGAGCCCATCGCTCAAGGCGCTTCGGTCGAGCTCCGCCTCGAGGTCCGCGACCGGAGGCCGGTCCTCGCGGACCCGGAGCACCTGGAGCAGGCGCTTCTCGTCCTGCTGAGCAACGCCGTAAAGCACTCCCCGGAGGGACGGCGGGTCCTGGTGTGGGTCGACGGCGGGCGGATAGCCGTCGAGGACGAAGGGGAGGGGATAAGCCCCGAGGAGCTGCCGCGCATATTCGAGCGGTTTTACAAAGGTCCCGGCTCCGGTGGCTTCGGGCTCGGGCTCTCCATCTGCAGGGACCTGGTGGAGGGGATGGGGGGGACCGTGCGCGTCAGCTCCCGCGAAGGCGAGGGGTCCACCTTCGAGATAGAGCTCAAGGAGATGGATGAGGATGCCCAGGGTACTGGTCGTTGAAGACGACGCGGCGGTCAGGAGGGTCGTCGAGTACGCGCTCGGCGACGAGGGTATCGAGGTCGAGGCGGCCTCCAGCGGCAGGGAGGCCACCGAGCTTCTGGAGGGCGAGGGGCCTTTCGACCTCGTGATCCTCGACTGGATGCTCCCGGACACCGATGGGATCGCGCTGTGCCGCAGGATACGCGCGAGCGGCTCCGGGATGGAGAACGTGCCGATCATCATGCTCAGCGTCCGGGATGACGAGACGAGCATCGTGGTTGGGCTCGAGGTCGGGGCGGACGACTACGTCACCAAGCCCTTCAGCCCGCGCGAGCTCGCGAGCCGGGTCCGGGCGCACCTGAGACGCCGGCGCTCCAGGGCTGCTCCCCAGAGCGAGACGCTGAAGTTCGACGGCCTCGAGATAGACCTCTCGCGCCGCAGGGTCTTCCGTGAGGGGGAGCCGGTCCGGCTGACCAACCGCGAGTTCGAGATACTCGCCTTCCTCGCCTCCCGCCCCGGTGAGGTGTGCGACCGGGAGCGCATCCTCAGGCACATCTGGGGAGGGTGCTTCTACGGAGAGCCGCGGGTGGTGGACGTGCACATCCAGCACATCCGGCACAAGATAGAACCCGACCCCGAGAACCCCCGCTACATACAGACGGTCTTCGGGGCCGGATACAGGTTCACCGAAGAGTGAAAGGAGAGGCCCCGCTCGAAGCGGGGCCTCTCCGACGGTGGGCCTGCCGGTACTACTGGCCTCGCTTCACGCCGGGCTCGCCGAACCCTGCGCTGAACTCGGCCTTCTCCCTCTCGCGTCGGCTCAGCCCCATCGGGAACATCGGCTTGCCCATCCCGGCGGCCATCAGCGCGCTCCCAGAGTACCAGGCGGCTATGGCCGAGAGGATCAGCAGATACCCGGCGATCACCACCCAGAAGTGGGTCGCGGTGAGGAGCCCCACGGCGAGCGCGCCGGCGCCGAGCCACAGCGTGTGCAGGACGAACGCAAGGGCGATGTTGTCGGTGCCGATGATTATGGCGCCCATGAAGGTCACCGCGGTCAGCCCGATGAACCAGTACCCGAGACCCAGGTCGAAGGCTCTGCCGGTACTGACCATGCCCCTCGCCACCATGTACCAGAGGATGCCGTAGCCGATCCAGAACGCACCCCACGTCGAGTGGATCCCGGCCGCCACCGCATCCCGCGCCTTGAAGGACCACATCCCGGCGGCGAACTGCGCTATCCCGCCGAAGGCGAACGCGAGCGGGAACAGGAACACCGGCTCGGAGGAGCTGCCGTACCACCCGGCCAGGTTCGCCGCGACCATGAAGGTCGAGACGGCGAAGCCGAAGAGCCCGACTATCGAAGGGGCGGCTATCGGCTGCAAAAACGTGCGGGCCGGGGAACGCCCGTTGGACGCGGCTTCTCCCCCTGCCCCTCTCCTTTCTGTCCTCACACTCTGATCACTCATCCTGACACCTCCTTGTGAGAGCTTCGGTTCTCGCCGGCCGGCTTCTCTTCTAAGCATAGCTCCATGCCTGTGAACCTCCAGTAAAGCTTTCGTAAAGAGGTGTTAAGCGGGCAAAGTCGGCGTTTTTGGCGGATCATGCATGGTTTTGTTAAGCGATCCGGGGGAGAGTTTGAGAGTTCTTTACGGCTTTCTAACCGCTCTTTACTGAATCCTTGAAGACCGCGGGAATAAAACGTGGTGAGAAGAGGAACCCTCTTCGGGGACGAAATCCGAAGCGTCGAGAAGGGGAGTGATGAGTCTGATCGAGAACGTGGCGGAGCAGGAGATCGGTGCTCCCGGTCTACTCGAGGGCTACATGGAGCGGATCAGCCGCCTTCCGCTTCTGACCCACGAGGAGGAGGTCGCGCTCTCCCGGCGGGCGAGAGGCGGGGATACAGAGGCGCGCGCGGAGCTGATAGAGCGCAACCTCAGGCTTGTGGTCTCGGTGGCCAAGAGGTATCGGGGGATGGGGCTGCCGTTCGAGGACCTCATCCAGGAGGGCAACATCGGGCTGATGAAGGCGGTCGAGAGGTTCGACCCCGAGCGGGGCTACCGCTTCTCGACGTACGCCACCTGGTGGATCCGCCAGGCGGTCGGGCGGGCGATCTCGGACAAAGGCCGGGTCGTCAGGATCCCGGTGCAGATGGGGGAGAAGATCCGCAAGGCGATCCGGGCCCGCGAGGAACTCTCCTTCGAGCTCGGGCGCGACCCGCGGGAGGCGGAGATCGCCGAGAGGCTCGGGTGGAGCGTGGAGGAGGTCGTCTTCGCCCTGAGCGCCACCCCCGAGGTGACGAGCTTCGACCGGCCGATCTCGGAGGATGATCCGGGGGCCGTGGCCGGGGATTTCGTCGATGACGGGGAGAGCTCAGACGTCGCCGGCATCGCCATGAGCAGGGTGGAGAGCGTCTGGCTCAGGGGGGCGCTGCGCCGGATGCCGGAGAACCTGCACTATGTTTTGGTCAGGAGGTACGGTATCGACGGCCGGGAGCCGGCGACGCTCACCGAGCTGGCCCGCGAGCTCGGCTGCTCCCGCGAGCGGGTGCGCCAGCTGCAGACCCAGGCGGAGCGGTCGTTGAGGGTGGCGAGCCGGCGGATGGCCCGGCGGCCTCTGGCCCCTGCATCCTGAAGGAGGTGGGCCTTGCAAGAGAAGTCCGGTGGTCTTTGGCGTTTTATGGCGCGAGGCTTGTTTGGGGTCGTGGTCTTCATCATGGACCTTGCCGTCTCCCTCGGTCGCAGGAGGACCCTGCGTCGCCTGCGCCGGGCTTCGGTGGGACGGATAGCCTCCGCCTCGCCGTACGAGGAGGCCCGGCCGGGCGTGGCCGAGACGAGCCGCAGCGTGGCGGAGCGAGCCGCGGAGATGGTGAGGACCCTCCGCGGCTCGCCATCGGAGATCGAGCTCGAGATGTGCGCCCTCGGCTACCAGCGCTGCACGGAGGACGTGCTGAGGCTCGCCCGGATGGTGGAGGAGCAGAGAGCCCGCTGCGGGGTCCTGCGCCGCCTGCTGCTCGAGCTGTATATGATCCGTGCCTCAGCCGCCCTCTGCCGGGTGCATGAAGCCTTCCCGGAGAGCGCCGAGCGCATCAACCACTAGCGCGAGGGCTACTCTATGCGGGCGATCACCTCTCCCTGACGGACCACTTCTCCCTCGGAGACCACGAGCCGGATGGTGCCCGCCCCTTCCGAGTGGACGTCCTCGGAGGACTTCTCCACCTGGACCTCGCACAGAAGCTGACCCTCCCCGACCTCCTCGCCGTCGCCGACGAACCAGGTGGCGAGCACCCCCTCGGCGTCGGGCTCGCTCTCGTTGAGGACAGGGAAGCGGACCTCGATCAAGCGCCCACCAGCCCGCGCGCTGCCTCCTCTATCCGCTCGGGGGTGGGCAGGACCGCCCGTTCGAGCGGCCTCGCGTACGGGATGGGCACATCCGGTACCGCCACCCGCGAGAGCGGGGCCTTGAGCAGCGTGGGGTCCTCCTCGGCGATCGTCGCGGCGATCTCGCCGGAGAGCCCGAAGGATCGGTAGTCCTCGTCGACGACGAGCACCCTGCCGGTCTTGCCGACCGACTCCAGGATCGCCTCTCGGTCGAGCGGGACCAGGCTCCTCAGGTCGAGGACCTCCAGCTCTATGCCCTCTCCCGAGAGCCGCTCGGCCACGTCGAGCGCGTGGTGGACCGAGAGCGAGAGGGTCACGACGGTGGCGTCTGTGCCCTCGCGGGCCACGCTCGCCTTGCCTATCGGGACCTCGTACTCCTCTTCGGGTACCGGGCCGACCGAGCGGGCGTTCTTGGCCATCCAGGCCAGGCCCATGATGCCCTTGTGGGTCATGTAGACGACGGGGTTGTCGTCCCGGATCGCGGAGATCATGAGCCCCTTGGCGTCGCGCGGGTTGGAGGGGACGACGATCTTCATCCCCGGCAGGTGGGCGAAGGTGGCCCACAGGCATTGCGAGTGCTGGGCCCCGTCGGAGTAGCCACCGCCGACCGAGGTCATCAGGACCATCGGCACCTTGACGTTGCCGCCGGACTCGTAGTGGATCTTGGCCATGTGGTTGTAGATCTGGTCCATGCACACGCCGAAGAAGTCGACGAACATCAGCTCGACGATGGGGCGCATACCTTCGATGGCGGCCCCGACCCCGGCGCCGATGAACCCGGTCTCGCTGATCGGGGTGTCCATCACCCGCTCGGGACCGAACTCATCGAGGAGCCCGGTGGTGGTGCCGAAGATGCCACCGTAGGCGCCGACGTCTTCGCCCATGACGAAGACCTCTTCGTTGCGGCGCATCTCCTGCGCGATGCCCTCGACCATCGCCCGCGCGGTGGTTAACCGCCTCTCGCGGGTCCTCTCTGCGGTCGTCATCTTCCTTCCTCCTTTCCCTCAGGCGAAGACGTGCTCCAGCGCCTCATCGGGCGCGGGCTCGGGGCTTTCTTTGGCGAACCGGATCGCCGCCTCGACCTCCTCTTCGGCCTCGGCCCGGATCCTCTGGGCCTCCTCCTCGTCGAGCAAGCCCTCTTCGATGAGCGTCCTCCGGTAGGTCGGGATCGGGTCGCGCCCCGGCACGTCTTCGAGCTCACTCTCGCGGTAGCCCTGCGCGTCGCCCTCGAAGTGGCCCCAGAGTCGCAGGGTGTGCACCTCGATCAGCGACGGTCCCTCGCCCCGGCGTGCCCTCTGTACGGCGCGTCCGCACGCCTCGTAGACGCCTTCCACCGAGTTGTCCTCGACCCGCTCGCCGGGGATGCCGTAGGCCCGGCCCCGGTCGGTGGCCGAGAAGTTGCTCGTCGAGGCCGAGCGGGGCACCGAGATGCCCCAGTCGTTGTCCTCGACGACGAAGATCACCGGGAGCTTCCACAGCGCGGCGAGGTTCAGCGACTCGTGGAAGCCGCCCTGGTTTACGGCCCCCTCCCCGACGACGGCGGCCGCTACCTGATCTGTACCGCGTTTCTTGAACGCGAGCGCCTGCCCGCAGGCGGTCGGCATGCCCTCCGCGATTATCCCCGAGCACCCGAAGTGGACTTCCGGGGCGAAGAGGTGCATGTGACCGCCCTTGCCGTGGCACAGGCCGCTCTCGCGCCCGAAGATCTCAGCGGTCATCCGCTTCATGTCCACCCCGTGGGCGAGCGCGATGTGGTGCGGGCGGTGGGGACCCGTGAGGGCGTCGTCGGACCTCAGGTGGGCGCACAACCCGGCGGCCACCGGCTCCTGGCCCGCCGCGAGGTGCATCTCGCCCGGTACCGGGCCGGCCCCGATGTCGAAGACGGGCTGCTTGCCCACGTAGTACTCCCGTCTTATCGCCTCTTCGAAGGCCCGGATGCGGACCATCGTCCTGTATAGCGAGAGGCGTGTGCTCGTATCCATCACTCCTCCTTTCCTGTAGTACACGAATTGTCGCACAAACAGCCAGATCCGGGAAGGGAGCGGTGGGTAGCTCGGGGCCTTCGCCGCGAACGTCCGGCAGGAGGACGTGGCGCGGAGGATCCCCTGCGGGCCGGACTCACGGGGGATCGTCGAGGGCGTGAGGGAGTTCGCCGGGGTCGGCTTCAGATGGGTGGCGCTCATCCAGATGGGCGAGCGCCAGAAAGAGTTATGCTCCTCCTACGAGCGCGAGCTGGCGGGGGCGCTGAAGGAGCTCTAGGGGCCGGTGTCCGCGGGCTCTACGCCTCCGCGGCGGCGAGACCGGCAGGCGTAGGACTCGACCGCCCGCTCCAGGTCCGCGGCGGTGAGCTCCGGCCACGAGCGGCCGGCGGCGTAGAATTCGGCGTAGGCCATCTCCCAGAGCAGGAGGTCCGAGAAGCGCGGGCGGTCTCCGGCGTAGACGATCAGGTCCAGATCGCAGGCGGCGGGAGCGGAGAGACGTCCGGAGATGGCGGCCTCGTCGATCTTCTCGGGTGGGACGCCCTCCGCGGCGAGGGACTTCACCGCCGCGACGATCTCCGCCCGGCCGCCGTGGTGCCCCGGGGTTATGCACACCTCCAGGCCGCGGGCGCGGGCCGTCAGGCTCTCCGCCCGCGCGGCTTCGCGCCGCAGCTCCTCCGGGAGGCCGCAGAACCGCAGGCGTACCCCGAGCCGGAGCGCCTCCTCCGCACCGACTTCGGAGATGACGCCGCCCTCGCCGCCGGGCGGCGGACAGATCATGAGCGTCCTCATCCCGAGTTCTCCGGCGGCTTCCAGCAGGGGGACGAGGGGTGGGGCCTCCCGCGGGCCGCTGCGTTCGGCCACCAGCGCCACGTGGGCCGGCGAGGCCTTGGGTCTCCTGCGCTTGCTTCGTGTGGGCTTTCTCCGGATCAGCTTCAAGAAGGGCTCACTCCTTTTCGCGCTCTTCCGCCAAGCCCCTTGATACCAGCATGATCGTACGTCTACCTTAAGTTTTCTTGAGAATCGGGTAACAGATCGGTAACCTCCGGTGGAGACTCCGGCTTTGCTAGAATCGGATCCTGGCTACGAGTAAGGAGGGAGCTCTCTGCCACCGGCCAGGTTCTTCTACAGAAACCCCGGCGCTCCGCGCCCCAACCGCCCGATAATGGTCGGGGTGATGGCGCTCATCGAGCGCGAGGGGCGTCTGCTCCTGGAGCGGCGCAGCGACTGCGGACGGTGGGGGATGGTGGGCGGGGCGGTTGAGGTCGACGAGCCGCTCGGGGAGGCGCTCCGGCGCGAGGTGCGCGAGGAGACCGGGCTCTCGGTGAGCTCTTCGGAGCTCTTCTGCGTCTTCTCCGATCCGTCGAAGATCGTCGCCTACCCCGACGGGAACGTCGTGCGGGTGATCTCGTTCGCCTACCGGGTCTCGGTGGAGGACTTCTCGGGTCTCCGGCGCAGCCCGGAGTCGCTCGATCTCGCGTTCTTCAGCCGGGAGGAGATCGAGGAGCTCGACGTCATAGAGACCGGAAGACCGGTGCTCGCGGCGTACTTCTCCGGTGCTCGGGGGCCGGTGGTGCTCGAGTAGAGCCCCGGTGGTAAACTCCGCCACCGTGTCGGATGGCTCAGAGTGAGAAGGGGGCTTCCTTGAACTGGCTCATCACCGGGGGTTGCGGTTTCATAGGCTCCGCGCTCGTGAGGGCGCTCGTCTCGGAGGGGGGACACTCGATCAGGGTCCTCGACGACCTCTCGGTGGGAAGCCGGGAGGATCTCGCCGGGGTGTGCGGGTTCTCGGAGACCCCGGCAGAAGAGGTCGGGGAGATGGCGGGGGAGGGGGTGGAGCTCGTCGTCGGGGACATCCTCGACGACGAGCTCGCGCTGCGGGCGGCGCGGGGCGCTGAGGTGGTGGTGCATCTGGCGGCGAACACCGGCGTCGCACCTTCGGTCGAGAACCCGCGCAAGGACTGCCTCGCCAACGTCGTGGGGACGCTCAACTACCTGGAGGCCGCCCGTCACGCGGGGGCGGGGAGGTTCGTCTTCGCCTCGAGCGGGGCCGCGGTCGGGGAGGTCGAGCCCCCGATACACGAGAACCTCGCCCCGCACCCGGCGAGCCCCTACGGGGCGAGCAAGCTCGCCGGGGAGGGCTACTGCTCGGCCTACTTCCTCGCCTACGGGCTCGAGACCGTCGCGCTGCGCTTCGGCAACGTCTACGGCCCGGGCTCGGGGCACAAGGTCCTGAACGCGGTCCCGCGCTTCATCAGCCGGGCGATGCGGGGCGAGCCGCTCGAGATCTACGGCGACGGCACCCAGACCCGGGACTTCATCTACATAGAAGATCTCGTGCGCGCGGTACGGCTCGCGGCCGAGAGGCCGGGCGTGGGTGGTGAGATCTTCCAGATCGCGACCAGCTCGGAGACGACTGTGCTGGAGCTCGTCGAGAAGCTCATCCCGGTGCTCTCCGACTTCGGGATAGAGGACGTGGAGATCCAACACGCCGCGCCCAGACCGGGCGACGTGAAGCGCAACTACTCGGACACCTCTAAGGCCCGCCGGATGCTCGGATGGCAGGCCGAGGTGAGCCTGGAGGAGGGCCTGAGGCGCACGGCGGAGTGGTTCATTCGCGGGAGCCGCTGAGCAGGTAGAAGGCGACCTGGAAGAGCGAGACGGCGACCATCCCGGCGAGCAGCGCGAGGGCGACCCGGCTCATCACCCCGGCGCCCGAGAGCGCGAGGGACGCGCCCGCGACGGGCAGCCCGAGCACCCAGGCGAGCGCGGCGAGCCTGGCCAACCCGCGGGCGAAGAGCGCCTGGTTCAACATGTCGCAGATCAGGTAGAAGGCGGCCAGGGCGGCCAGCATGACCAGCAGCCCTCTGCTGGCGTGGAAGTCCGAACCGGCGAAGAGCCGCACCGCCCACTGCCCGAGCGGCCAGGTCCCGGCGACCATGAGCAGCCCGACGAGCGCCACGAGGCCGAGCGCCCTCCCGACGAAGCGCTCGAAGGCGGCGCGGCCCTCGGAGGCGAGGATACGGCTCGCGTGCGGCAGCAGGCTCTCGACGGCCGGGCTCAGCACGTACTGCGGGATGCGGGTCAGGATCAGGGCCGCGGCGAAGACGCTGACCTGCGGGAGGGTGCCGCCGAGCAGGCTCACCAGGATCACGCCGCCGTTGGCGAAGGCCTGCGCGACGGCCATGCAGACGAGCACGGGCGCGGCGAAGCGCGCCGCCCGCCCGGCGGAGAAGGGCTCGCCTTCCTTCTGTGGCGGGTCGGCCGGGGTGGGTCTCACGGCGAGCACCCCGATGATCGGGGCGAGTACGATCGCGACCGCCGCCCCGAAGACGCCCATCCCCGCGGCGAGCAGCACCACGGCTATGACGAGCCTGCCGGTCTGCTCGGAGACGAGCTGGGCCCCGAGACGGGAGAACTGGCGGTGGCCGTTGAAGATGCCGCGCCGGAAATACTCCGGCGCGTAGGCGACCACGGCCGCTATGAAGGCCCAGCTCAGCCAGGCGTGCCCCTGGAAGACGCGTTCGGTGAGGATCGGACTAGCGGCGGCCGCCAGGATGACGAAGGCGGCGGCGAGCCCCGCCTGCCAGCGGCGCACCGAGGCGACCACGGGACGCCAGTCCTCGCCCCGGGCGGCCCGCTCGGAGACGTAGCGCCCGAGGGTCTGGGTGCCGGCGATCCAGAGCACCTGCACCGTGAGGAAGGTCGCGGACCAGAGCAGCGCGAGCGGCCCGTAGCCGCTCTTGCCCAGGGTGTGGGCCGCGAAGCTCTGAAAGGCGTAGGTCAGGACGCCGGAGATGCCCAGGGAGACGATCATGTAGGCGCTGCCCGCGCCCACACCCTGCTGACGGGTCTTGAGCACGCTCCGTAGGGAGGAGAACATCACGCAGATGAGGGTAGCACGCCGGGGGACGGACGGCGTGCTACCGCAGCCAGGTCTGTATGATCACCCGGAAGACGCCGAGCGGGTAGCGCAGCTTCGGGGGCTTCTTGCTCACGCCTTCGGCACGCTTGAGCATCGTCACCGGCACCTCCTTGAAGCGCAGCCCCTTCTTGAGCGCCTCGAGGATGAGCTCGGTGGCGTTGAAGCGGTCCTCCCTGAGGTCGAGCTTCGGGAGCATCGAGCCCCTTATCGCGCGGAAGCCGTTCGTCGAGTCGGTTATCTTCTTGCCGGTCAGGAGCGAGATCATCTTCGAGAAGAACACGACGCCGATGTGCCGGACGCTCCCGGCCTCCTCGTAGAAGCCCATGAAGCGCGAGCCGAGGACGAAGTCCGCCTCGTCCTCGATTATCGGGACGATCAGACGCTCCATCTCCTCCGGCAGATACTGGCCGTCGGCGTCGAGGTTTATGACCATGTCGGCCCGCTCGAGCCGGGAGATGGCGAAGCCGGTCCTCAGCGCGTCGCCCTGCCCGCGGTTGACCACGTGCGAGACGACCGGGTAGCCGAGGTTGCGGGCGATCTCCTCGGTGGCGTCGGATGAGCCGTCGTCGACGACGACGGTCCTGACCTCGTAACCCATGAGCTCTTTGGGTACCCGCGAGAGGACCTGGGCGATGCCCCCGGCCTCGTTGTAGGCGGGGACGACGATGAGGATCCTGCCGCGCGCCCCCTCGGGCAGCGGCTGCGGCGGGTCGTAGCGCTCCTTGTACTGCCTCACGGCGAGCGCGGTCACGACCTGACCGTTTCTGCGGCTCACGTCCTGCACCTTGCCGATCAGGTAGACCACGAGCGCGAACAGAACCAGCACCGCGGCGACCAGAATGGCGAAGCCCCGGTTCTGGAGCTGGAAGACGTAGAGCAGTACGTTGCCGACCTTCGGGAAGACCGAGAAGACCGCGACCCCCGCGGCCACGACGAGGGCGAGCAGCAGGTCGAACCGGCGCCACCTGCCTCCTCTGTAGGCCAGGATGCTCGCCGCCGCGATGACCGCGGCGACGAGTATCCCGGCGAACCTGATGTGGTCGAACGCCATCATACCGCCGAAGGCGCCTTTCTCTCCTTACGCTGGCCCTCCCGCCAGGAGACCTTGGGATCTATGGCGTCGGGCTCGACCCTCTCCTTGTAGCGCATCGCTATGTTCAAAAGGGAGTCGAGCAGGCTCTCCTTGAGGTAGTGCGGCTCCAGACCGAGGTCCAGAAGCTTGGTGTGCTTGGCGTTGTAGTAGTGCTCCTCGGCCTCGACCCTGGGGTTCGGGAGGTTCTCGATCTTCGCCTCTATCCCCAGCTTGGAGGCGGCCTCCTTGACCATCTTCGCCAAATCGAGGATGCTGAACTCCTCGGTGAACTGGTTGAACACCCGGAACTCCCCGGGCTCGGCCGGATGCTCTATGGCGAGCTCTATGCACCTGACCGTGTCGCGGATGTCGAGGAAGCCCCTCGTCTGTCCGCCCTTGCCGTAGACCGTCATCGGATGGCCTATCGCCGCCTGGATGCAGAAGCGGTTCAGGGCCGTGCCGTAGATCTCGTCGTAGTCGAAGCGGTTTATCAGCCGCTCGTCACGCTCGGTCTGCTCGGTGACCGTCCCGTAGACGACCCCCTGGTTGAGGTCGGTGGCTTTCAGATCCCAGATCTTGCACGCGAAGGCTATGTTGTGTGAGTCGTGCACCTTGCTGAGGTGGTACCAGCTGCCGGGCTGCTTGGGAAACGGCAGAATGTCCTTCCTGCCGTTGTGCTCTATCTCTATGTAGCCCTCTTCTATGTCTATGTTGGGCGTGCCGTACTCGCCCATGGTCCCCAGCTTGACCAGATGGCACTCCGGCGCATGCTCCTTTATCGCGAAGAGCAGGTTCAGCGTGCCTATCACGTTGTTGTGCTGGGTGTAGACCGCATGCGCCCGGTCGATCATCGAGTAGGGCGCCGCCCGCTGCTCGGCGAAGTGGACCACCGCGTCGGGACGGTAGCTCTTTATCACCCCGGAGACGAACTCCCAGTCCAGAAGATCCCCTACCTCGACGGCTATCTCCTGGCCGCTCACCTCCTTCCAGGCCCTGACCCTCTGCTTGAGGGTGGCTATCGGGGTGAGGCTCTGCACGCCGAGCTCATGGTCTATCTGCCGGCGCACGAAGTTGTCTACGATCACCACCTCGTGCCCGCAGTCGGAGAGGTGTAGCGAAGTGGGCCAGCCACAGTAGCCGTCCCCGCCCAGAACCATCACTCTCATCTTCTCTTTTCGCCCCCTTTTCTCTCTCTTCTTTCTGGGATGTGTGAGGCCAGTCGCAAATTGTATCCGCTATGATCGCATAATGAAAGATCAAAAAAATTCCGTCAACGGGCAATAATTTAATTTTTTTTAAAAAAGAGTCTCCGTGAGGCGGGACTCGACGGGTGGCACCGTTCCCGGCGCCTGATATGCTAACGCCATGCACCGCTCCCACGAGAACGGAGGCTTCGCGGGGTGATCTCGGATCTCGTCCGCGTGGTACCCGTTGCTCTGGCGCTCGTGCTGGTTCCCGGATGGTTCTGGGCGCGGTGGCTGACCCGGAGCACGGACCTCGCGGAGCAGGTGATCCACGCCGTCGCTTTCTCGATGGTGCTGGTCTCCGCGGCGGCTCTGGTCGAGGTACGCCTGACCGGAGGGGGACTGACGCTGCCTCTGGCGGTGATCGCGCCGGCCGCCGTATTTTTGGCCGGGGCCGGGCTCTTCGTGTGGTCCGGGGCGGCGGGGAAGCCCGAGAAGAGGCCGGTGGCTGGATTCCCCGTGCCGCTCACCGCGCCTTCTCTGGTCCCGCTCGCGCTGGCGGCGGCGCTGGTGCTGGCCGGGGACTTCCTCTACCAGGGGCTCTTCTGGGCTGCGGGCTCGTGCTGGGGCTGGCCCTCCCCGGCCTGCACGGCGAGCGGCGAGGCGCAGAGGTTCATGCTCCCGGTCGCGGCGCTCGTCGTGCTCGCCGGGGCCGTGCAGGTGTTGAGTTCCCGCCGGCTTTCCTGGGCCGGATCGGGTGAGGAAGCCGCGGGAGAGCGAAGCGTGGACTCCGGAGGCCGGACGAAGAAGGTGTTGCTCGGGCTGGTCCTGCTCGCGGTGCTCGTGCGCGGTTACTCGGGACCGGTGCTGCACGACTGGCCGTTCATCCGCGGGGTGGACAACTACTCGCACGCGGTGATGGCCAACCTGATGCTCTCCACGGGCAACGACTCCTCCTACCTGATCTACCCGCCGGGATTCCATCTGCTGACCGCGGAGATCTCGCGCCTGAGCGGGGTCGAGCCGCTCGACACCTTCCCCGTCGTGGCCCCGCTGATGATGCTCGGCCCCACCCTCGCCCTCTACACGCTCGGGCGCAGGATGTGGGGGTGGGAGGTAGGGGTCGCCGCGGCGTTCTTCGGCGGTTTCCTCGCCGGGGGCATCTACTACTACTTCGACGACGCGATGTACCCGAACCTCACCGCCGCTCAGATCCTGCTGGTCATGACCATCGGCGCGCTGGTCTCGCTCTACTCCCGTCCCGGCTGGCGCAGCGGGCTCGCGTTCGCCGTCCTCGGCTCCGGGGTCGTCCTCTACCATCAGGTCACGTCCCTGTATCTGGTCGTGCTGCTCGCACCCGTAGCGGTCTTCGCCCTGGTCTACCTACTCCTCACCAGCCAGAGGAGGGCAGCCGCGACGCTCTTCTTCAGCCTCGTCCTGCTGGCGGTTCTCTCGGTGGCCTACGCCTGGGACACCTACCACATCCCGCGTCTCATCGCCCACCTCATGGACGGGGCCTTCGGCACCGGCAAGACGGCGAGCGCGGTCGAGATGGCGATAGGCACCCAGCCCACTTACGGCTACGCGGTGATGGTCGGTACCACCATCTCCCAGCCGATAGCCTGGCTCGGGCTCCTCGGGCTGGTGGTGAGCACTGGTTCCCTGTTCGTCGCCCGCAGACGCGAGGGTGCGGCGGTGCTCTCGAAGGTGACGCTGCTCGTATGGTTCCTGGTGATGCTGGCGGGTAGCAGTACTTCGCTCTCCGGATTCCCCCAGCGCTTCGGGCGCGACATAAGCGTCCCGCTCGCGCTGTTCGCCGCCTTCGCGCTCGTCATGCTGCTTAGATCCCTGCTGTGGCTGCGCGGGCCGCTCCCCGTCTACGCCGCCTCCGTGGCGGTGTTGCTCGTCGGCGGGCTCGTCGGGCTGCGCGCGGTGCAGAGCATAGAGCAGGCCGCCGGCCCCAGCCCGGAGGTCACCATGACCCCGCAGATAGCCGCCGCGGGCGAGTGGCTCAAGGAGCACAACACCGGCGGCAACATCATGGTCAGCCCGCAGTCCAACCAGGTCCCGAGCCGCATGATGCTCGCGATGGGCCACTACAGCGCGCTGCAGTCGTTCACCGCCGGGCAGGTTGCCCATCCGAGAGATCTCCCGCCCCACCCACCGCAGCGCTACTGGAACGTGCTGTGGGTGATGACCCATCCGCAGGGCCAGAAGACGCAGCAGATATTGAAGGAGTACGACGTGCGCTACATCGTGCTCTACAAGCGGGAGCCCGACCGTCCGGTGGTGCCCTACTGGACGCTCTTCAAGCAGTACCCGAACCTCTACCGGACGGTCTTCGAGAACCAGGACGTCCTGATCGTCGCGCCGCGCCGCTTCTCCGGTACGGGATAGGATGGGCCAGAGGGAGGCCGCCGGGCGCACGCTCCCCTTCGTCCTCGGCGTCTACGCCGCAAGCCGCCTCCTCTACTTCGCCGCCGGGGCGATCATGGCCCGCACCCTTCCCATAAGCTCCTTCCAGAGGCGGACCTCGGACGTCCCCTACGGCCGACTGAACACGTGGTCGCACTGGGACGGCGAACACTACATCCACCTCGCCGCCTCCGGCTACCTGAACCTACACTACGACGAGTCACCGGCCTTCTTCCCCCTCTACCCGCTGCTGGTGCGCGCCCTCGACTCCCTCTTCGGCGGTCCCGTCTCCCTGCCCGCCCTCGGGGTGTGGGGCGTTATCGTCTCTCTCGCCGCGCTGCCGTTCGCACTCTACTTCGTCTACCGCCTGGCGGAGGACGCAGGAGGTCCGCGGACGGCACGGGCCTCCGTGCTCGTGCTCGCGTTCTTCCCGACCGCGTTCTTCCTGAACGCCGTCTACACCGAGAGCCTCTTCCTCGCGCTCTCGGCGGGCGCGCTGTGGGCCGTGAGGGTGAGGAAGAACCTCCTGCTCGCCTGCGTTCTGGCCGGTCTCGCCTGCGCCACCCGCAACGTGGGCATCTTCCTCCTCGTGCCTCTGGCCCTGGAGTGGCTGCGCCGCCGCCGTGAGTACGGCCTGCGGGGTGCCGCCTGTCTCGCTCTCGCCCCCTCCGGACTCCTCCTTTACGCCGCCTACCTCTGGTGGCGCTTCGGCAACCCGCTCCTCTTCTACACGGGACAGAGGCGTTGGGGAAGGGAACCCACCGGACCTCTCCACGCCCTCGTAACGGCGTTCGAGCAGGCCGGCCGGGGGCTCGCACAACTCTCCGGGATGCGCCCCGGATCCGGCTCCGGGAGCCTCATGGACCACCTGGCCGCTACCAACGAGACCTACAACCTGCTCTTCCTGCTGCTCGCCCTGACGCTCCTCGTGGCGGGGGCGCGGAGCCTCCCGCCGGGGATGAGCGCCTACGCCTTCCTGCTCGTCGCCGTCCCCGCGCTCTTCGGTACCCCGCAGGACCCACTCATGGGGATGCCGCGCTTCGTCCTCGTGGCCTTCCCGATCTTCATCACGCTCGGTGCCCTCGTCGGGAAGAGAAAGGTGGCATTGTGCCTCTGGCTCGCCGTCAACATCGCCTTCTCGCTCTTCCTGTGCGCCCTGTTCGTCAGCTGGCGATTCGTCGCCTGATGTTCCCCCACGGAACCCGTTCGTGAAGCCCCCTTAAAAAGTGACAGACAAAAAGATTGCCCCCGTTCATCCTTGGATCCAACCCCATCCAACATCCAACAAGCTTTCCCACATCTCCTGTCGATGACAAATGTTGATATTGACCCGTAATGCGCCGGGAGATAACATAAATGAAACGGGTTATTCTGGCCTGTGAATGAAGTGGGCCGGGTTGGAGTGTGGGGGTGAGCTTTGGCGGTCAGCAGGGGGGCGCGCAACCTCCGGCGGCACAACAGGAGCCTGGTGCTCAAGGTGATCAGGACACACGGCCCGATCTCGCGGTCCGGGATCGTCGAGGCGAGTGGGTTGAGCATGGCGGCGGTGGTGGAGATCTGTGAGGAGCTCATGGAGCGGGGGCTCGTGCGGGAGGCGGGGGTTGGGGTCTCCACGGGTGGGAGGCCGCCGGTGTTGCTGGAGCTCGTCCCGCGGGCGTACAGCGCGGTGGGGCTCGAGGTGGGACCCCGCCGGCTCACGGCGGTGGTCACGGATCTCAACGCCGGGATCCTCGTACGTTCTGCGGCTCCTTCGGGGATGGAGCGGGGGCCTGAGGAGCTCTGGCGGAGGGTACGGTCCGTACTGGAGAAGGTGCTCGGGGAGGCCGAGGGGCTAAAGAGCGGAAAAGTGGCCGGGATAGGGCTCGCGCTGCCGGCCCCGGTTTTCTCCTCCGATGCGGCGGGGTTCAGCCCGCCGAGTTATCCCGGCTGGGGCCGCTTCGAGATCGTGGAGAAGGTCCGGCAGGAGTACGGGCTGCCGGTGGTCGCGGACAACGACGCCAACGCCTCCGCGCTCGGGGAGCACCTCTTCGGGGCGGGCCGGGGAGTAAGGCAGATGCTCTACGTCATCGTCCATCGGGGTGTGGGCGGGGCGGTGGTCGTAGACGGGGCGCTCTACCGGGGGGCGAACGGCGGGGCGGGGGAGCTCGGACACACGCTCGTGGACATCGATGGGCCCAGGTGCGGTTGTGGCCGGTACGGGTGTCTGGAGGCTCTGGTGGGGAGGGCCGCGATAGCCCGGCGGGCCGCACGGGCGCTCAAGCTGGCGGGAGGGAGAGAGCTGGCGGGAAAAGAACCCGAGCAGGTGACGGCCGGCGACGTGATAGAGGCCGCCCGCGCGGGCGACGGGCTGGCGCGCGGGGTGCTCGAGGAGGCCGGCAGGTATCTCGGGATCGGCATCGCCAACGCGGTCAACCTGCTCGACCCCGAGCTCGTCGTCGTGGGTGGGGCTACGATGAAGGCCGGGTCCCTCATACTGGAGCCCGCCCGCAGGACCTTCGAGCGTCGGGTGCTCTCCGAGATGGCGCGCAGGGTACGCATCGTCGAGGGGGAGCTCGGGGACGACGCCGGGGCCATAGGCGCCGCCTCTCTGGTGCTCAGCCGGCTCTTTCGCGGCGGTGCCCCGGAGGAACTACGGGAGGTGATCGGAGGAAGAGCCGTGTAGTCGTTGACAGATTCCTGGCGTGGGTTGATCATGCAGGTCGAAGGAACCTTGGTGGGTAAGGAGGAGAAAAGCAGATGAGCACCGGCAATCCGGAAGGACAGGGGATCTCGCGGCGCAAGTTCCTCGGTGGTGGTGCCGCGGCGGCGACGGCGTTGCTTCTGGCCGGTTGCCGCGGCGGCGGGCAGGGCGGCGCGACCGGCGGCGGTGGCGGCGGTGGCGGCGTGGGCAACTTCCCCAAGACCCCGCAGTACAACTTCGTGTTCGTCAACCACGTGACCACCAACCCGTTCTTCACCGCCACCCAGTACGGCATCCAGGACGCCTGCGCGATCCTGAACTGCAAGTACCAGTGGACCGGCTCGGAGAACTCGATCGTCTCCGAGATGGTCAACGCGATGAACACCGCCATAGACGGCAACGCCGACGGGATCGCCGTCTCGATCGTCGACCCCAAGGCGTTCAACGAGCCCATCCTCAAGGCTTACCAGAAAGGCATACCCGTCGTCGCCTACAACGCCAACGGCGCTCCCGGCAAGCCCAACCCGGCGCTCGCGTACATCGGGCAGGACCTCTACCAGTCCGGGGTCGAGATGGGCAAGCGGATCGCCAAGCTCGTCAAGAAGGGCAAGGTCGCGCTCTTCATCGCCACGCCGGGGCAGCTCAACATCCAGCCGAGGATAGACGGGGCGAAGGCCGGGATCAAGCAGTCCGGTGCCCCGATCCAGGTCTCGGAGGTCGCCACCGGCGCGCAGGTCAACGACGAGCTCAACAGGATCGACGCCTACTACCAGGGGCACAAGGACGTAAACGGCATGTTCGCCGTCGACGCCGGCTCGACCCAGAGCGTCGGGCAGGTCATGAAGAAGTACGGGCTGCACAAGAAGGGGGTGAAGGGTGGGGGGTACGACCTCCTGCCCAAGACGCTGCAGTACATCGACGAGGGCATCCTCGACTTCACCATAGACCAGCAGCCCTACGAGCAGGGTTACTGGCCGGTGATGCAGCTCTACCTGTGGAGGATCTCGGGCGGGCTGATGAGCCCCTCGACGACCAACACGGGGCTGAAGTTCGTCACCAAGGAGAACGTCAAGCCCTACCTGTCGACCAAGTCCCGCTACGAGGGCAGTTCCAAGCAGGAGAAGCTCATCAAGCCGCCCTCGAAGATAACCCCGCCCACCACCTGAGGGCGAGGAATCGAGGTGAGAGACCATGACGGATAACGCGGTCAGCAGAGAGGAGGCAGAAGGCGGCCTGATGCACGGTGTCCGCAGGCTGCTCATGCAGCGCGAGCTGGGCATCTTCGTCATCGCGCTCGTCTTGTTCTTCTACTTCCAGTTCGCCAACTCGGGCTTCTGGACCCGGAGCAACCTGACCACCCTCTCGCAGACGGTCGCGCCGTACGTGATCATGGCCACCGGGCTCGTGATGGTCATGATCCTGGGTGAGATAGACCTCTCGGTCGGCTCCACGTTCGGGTTCGCCCCGATAATAATGTGGCTCGCCTACGCGGATCTGCGCCTGATCCTCCCGATAGCCGTCGCACTCGGGCTTCTGGCGTGCGCGGCGGTCGGGCTCATCAACGGGGTGGTGCACGTCTACTTCAGGGTGCCCTCGTTCGTGGTGACGCTGGGCACCTTCTTTTTGCTCGGCGGGCTCAACGTGATCCTCCTCAACGGCTTCCCGAAGAACGCGCCGGGCGGGACGGTGCGGCAGTGGCTCGGCAACTATCCCTACTCGGAGATAGTCTGGGCCTTCATCATCCTCGTCATGATGCACCTTTTGCTCAAGAACACCCGCTGGGGGATGCACACCTTCGCCACCGGCGGCAACCTCATCGGGGCGCGGGAGGCCGGGATCAGGGTCAACAGGATACGGGTCGTCAACTTCATGATCGCCGCCACGCTCGCCGGGTTCGCCGGTATCCTCGAGGCGATGCGCGTCGGCTCCGTGGACCCGCTCGCCGGCGGGGCGAACATCATGTTCCTCGCGATCTCGGCCGGGGTCATCGGGGGGACGGCGCTCACCGGCGGGGTCGGGACGATGATCGGAGCTTTCCTGGGCTCCGTGGTCCTGGCCGAGCTCCGGCAGGGGTTCACCCTCCTCGGGGTGAGCGCCAACACCTTCGACGTGATCCTGGGCGTGGCGATCCTGATCCTGATGATCTTCAACATCTACCTCGGAACCGTGCGTGAGCGCGGCGGCTTCCGTTGGTTCAGCCGGCCCGAGAAGAAAGGATCGACATGAGCGAGAACGGTGCAACGAGCGAAGACATCCTGAGGGCCGAGGGCATCGTCAAGCGGTTCGGCTCGGTGGTCGCGCTGCGCGGGATCACGATGCACCTCAAGAAGGGTGAGGTGCTCGGCATCGTCGGGGACAACGGGGCGGGCAAGTCCACCCTGATGAAGATCCTCACCGGCTTCCACAAACCGGATGAGGGGAAGATCTTCCTCGAGGGCCAGGAGATCGAGCTCAAAAGCGTCTCTCACGCCCAGTCGCTCGGCATCCAGGTGGTCTACCAGGATCTCGCGCTCGCCAACGACATGACCGTCTACGAGAACATGTTCCTGAACCGCGAGATCACCCACCGGCCCTTCCGCTTCTTGAACAAGCGGGAGATGAAGCGGAAGACCCGCCAGTACCTGGACGACATCGGGGTGAACATCCCCTCGATAGATGAGCCGGTCGCCCGCCTCTCGGGCGGCCAGCGCCAGGCGATCGCCGTCGCCCGGGCCGTCTACTCGGCGAACCCGAAGATCCTGCTTTTGGACGAGCCGCTGGCCGCGATGGGCGCGAAGGAGGCGACGATGATCATGGACCTCATCCAGCGCCTCCGGCGCGACGGGGAGGTCTCGATCATCATGATCGACCACAACTACGCGCACATCTTCGGGATCTGCGACCGGGTCAACCTGATCCAGCACGGCGAGATCACCTACGACAAGCCCACCGCCGAGACCTCGATGGAGGAGCTGACCGAGCTGGTGGTGGAGGAGTACCGCAGGGCGCGCGCCTCCTAGGGGGAGGCGCGCCCCGTTCCTTCCCGGGCGAACCTCTCGAGCCGGAAGAGGCTTATGTCGTGGCGGGTCGTGCCGCTCTCGGCGAGGTCCGCCAGGATCTCACCCACCACGCTCGCAAACTTGAAGCCGTGCCCCGAGCACGGCGAGGCCACCACAACCTGAGGGTACTCGGGATGCAGGTCGATGATGAAGTGGTTGTCCGGCGTGTTGGTGAACATGCAGGTCGCAAGGCTCATCGTCGGCCCGCACCCCTCCGGGAAGTACCTCTCCGCAAAGCTCCTCAGGAGCTCCTCGTCTTCGCGGCGCGCCTCGCGGTCCAGGGTGTCGGGGTCGACCGTCTCCTGCAGGTGGTGGTACTTCCCGAACTTGAAGCCCGGCACCCCGAAGACCGGAAAGCCGTAGAAGCGCCCCTCTTCCACCAGCACGTTGAACACCGGAAAGTTCTGCGGGCGGAAGTACTCGGGGCGGGTGGGCTGCAGCCAGGCCAGAACCTGCCGCTCGGGGACGGCGAGCCCGTCGAGTACATCCAGTAGCTCTGCATCCCACGCCCCGGCGGTGATGACGAGCTTCTCCGCCTCGTAGCTGCCGCGCTCGGTGCGCACCCTGACGCCGTCCTGCAGCGGCTGCCACTCCAGAACCTTCTCGTGGGCGTGCACCTCGGCTCCATGGGCCTGGGCGGCCATCACGTGCGAGACGATGCACCGCTCGGGGGCCAGAAATCCCCCCTCGGGCTGCAAGAGGGCCAGATGGTCCCTGGGCAGGCGGTAGCCGGGGTAGCGCCTGTTGAGCTCTGCGCCGGTGAGCACCTCGTGCGGCAGATCGTGCAGCCGGCACGACTCCCACGAGCCCCTGAACACCCACGAGTCCTCCGGCCCCGCGTCCACGGAGCCGGTGATGTACAGGAGCTGCTCGCCGAGCACGTCCTGTATCTCGCGCCAGAGCTCGTAGGCGCGCCTGAGGAGCACCACGTAGGATGGGTCCTCGTAGTAGGCGAGGCGGATGATGCGGGTGTGCCCGTGGTAGGAGCCCATCGCATGCGGGATGCCGAATCGCTCCAGGGCGAGGACTTTTCTGCCCCTCCTGGCCAGGTGGTAGGAGGTGGCGCTGCCCATGGCCCCCACCCCGGCGACGATCACGTCGTAGCTGCCGGTGTAGGAGAAACCGCTCGTCATCCGGGCCCGAACCTCTACGACGCCGTGAGATCCTGCTTCGGGATCTCCTTCTGCGGGTCTATGAACGGCCGCCGGACCACCGTGGCCCGCTCCCGGCCGCGCGGGGTCTCGACGGTGAGGACGGTGCCCAGCCCGGCGTACTCTATCGGGACCATCGCGTAGCCTATGTTCTTCTGCAGGCGCGGGGAATGGCAGGCCGAGGTGACCTCGCCGATGCGCCTCTCGCCGTCGTAGACGGGGAAGAAGTCTATCATCGAGCCGTCGTTGTAGGAGCCGAGCGGCTCTCCTGCGATCTCGACCCCGACCAGCTTGCGCCGCACGCCCTCCTCCCTGATCCTCTTCAGGGCCTCCTTGCCGATGAAGTCGGCCTCCTGCTCGAGGTCGACCATCCACTCGTAGCCGTAGTCCACCTCGTAGGGGTTGGTCGAGAGGTCCATGTCACAGCCGTAGGCGAGGATGCCGCCTTCGATGCGGCGGATGTGGCAGGGCCCGGTGACCTTCAGGCCGTGCGGCTCGCCCGCCTCCAGGATCGCGTCCCACAGCTTCTCGCCGTCGCGGCTGGCGTTCTTCAGGTAGATCTCGAACCCGAGCTCCGAGGTGTAGCCGGTGCGCGAGACGACGACCTCCATCCCGTCGAGCTCCTCGTGCGAGAGGTGGTAGTAGGGGATCTCGAGGATCTTCTCCCCGAAGAGCTCGACCATCACCTCGCGGGACTTCGGCCCCTGCACCTGCACCGGACCCACGTCCGGCTCCTCTATCTTTACGTCGAAGCGGGAGTTGTAGGCGAGCGCCCGGCACCACAGCAGGACGTCGCTGTCGGCCAGGGAGAGCCAGAAGTGGTTCTCCCCGAGCCGCAGCAGCACCGGGTCGTTGACGATGCCTCCGTCCTCGGCCGTGAGGAAGACGTACTTGCACTGCCCGACGGCGCACTTGCCCAGATCTCGCGGGACGAGCATGTTGGTGAACTCGAAGGCGTCGGGGCCGGTGATCTCGACCTGCCGCTCGGCCCCGCCGACGTCCCACAGCGTCACCCCGTTCAGAAGCTCCCAGTACTCCTGCACCGGATCTCCGTAGTGGCGGGGGTGGTAGTGGTGGTTGTAGGTGCTGTACATCACGGGCCCATGCCGGCGTGAAGCATAGAAGTAGGGGCTCTTCTTTATCCTGGTGTACAGCAGTATCTGCGGGGCCTGTGCCGTACGGCTCTCCTGAGGCGTATGCACCCGGGTCATCTTCTCCTCCGAAAGGTCCTCTCTTACGAACGCTCTTCGATGCGGCGCTCTTTTTTCTGTGGCCTCACCCCCTCCCCGAGAAGTGCTCGCTCAGATACTTCTCCCCCTCGTCGCAGAAGAGGGTGACGATGGTCTTGAGTTCGGGGCGCTCCTCCTTCAGCCTGCGCGCGACCGCGAGGTGCGCGCCGCTCGAGGGCCCGACGAACATCCCCCACCGGCGGGCGATCTCACGCATCGCCGAGACGGCCTCCTCGCTGCCGACCGGCCGGACTTCGTCCACCATCCCGCCGTGGCGCTGGTAGATGCCGGGGATGAACCCGTCGGAGATGCCCTCGATGAGGTGCCGTCCGGTCTCGCCGCAGAGGATCGTGCACGACTCGTCGGGCTCCACGGCCACGAGCAGCGCCCTCGGGTTGACCTCCCGGAATGCCTGCCCCACCCCGATGAGCGTGCCCCCGGTCCCGACGCCCATGACCAGGGCATCGGGGACGACCCCGTCCGGCAGCTGTTCGAGGATCTCACGCCCGAGCCACTCGCGGTTCTCCTCGACGTTGTACTCGTTGTCGAACTGCGAG
>JAIMBO010000146.1 GCA_023511405.1 Rubrobacteraceae bacterium | reverse complement strand
CAGGTCTCCTGGGTCAAGCTGGGCGTCGAGGGGGCGAAGGCGTGCCTCGAGGCAGGGTGCAACGACCTCGGCGGCACACTCATGAACGAGAGCATCTCGCGCTCGGCCGGGGCGAGCCACGGGCAGGAGATGCTCCCGGAGGAGATGGAGCGCATGATCCGGGAGATCGGACGCATCCCGCGCCAGCGCAACACGCTCTACGGTGAGCCCGAACGTCACGTGAAGGCGTCATGAGGAGGCGTCGTGGGCCGCTTCAGGAGGTTTTTCAGGAGGTTCTCGGGGGGTGATGAAGAGGGTCGGGGAGGCTCCCACCTGGGAGGCCTCACCGACGAAGAGCTCGAAAGGATAGGCACCGAGGAGGATCCCCTCGCGGACTACGAGGAGGCCCTCCGGCGCAACTTCGAGGCGATGGAGGCCGAGGGGCGGGGTGACGTGGAGCGGGCCATTTTGCTCTACGAGCAGAACGTCGCGGAGCGCTTCGTCGAGAGCCATCCCTACGAGAGGCTCGCCATGATCTACGAGCGCCGGCGGCGGTACGCCGAGGCCCTGCGGGTGACCGAGAGCTTCATCGAACTCGCACGGAGCGGGACGTTGCCGCGCGGCGCGCAGAGGTCCGCCGACCGCAGGCTCGCTGGCTTCGAGGAGCGGGCCGAACGCTACCGCAGGATGCTCGGTTCGGGGTGAAGCTCAGCGGTCTTCCCCATTCCGTCCCCTGATCCGCTCCACCCTTTCGAAGGTCCTCTCGCAGAGCCGGTAGACCAGGTAGGAGCCGACGCTCCCCGAGACGAATATGGAGAGCGGGAAGAAGACGAACGCGGCGGCGGCGAGGATCAGCACCAGCAGGCAGGCGAGGGTCACCAGAGGACCGGTCATCGAGAAGAGGAGCGCGTTCCTTATCACGAGTGACCAGCGGGCCTCGAAGTTGACGATGACCGGGAAGATGTAGACCAGCGTGAAGACGTACAGGAAACAGACTACGAAGAGGACGACGTAGAGGATCTCGCTTACCGGGGATCCCATCCCGCGCACCACGGCGAAGTCGACCGCGAGGATGACCCCGACCAGCGCCCAGAGAAAGCCGATCCAGGTACTCTGACGGAAGTTCTCCCGGAAGAACGAGAAGAAGGAGCCGGTCACCCCGGGCTCCCTCCCCTTCACCCACTCCCGCACCACGCCGAACATCGCGGCCATGGAGGCCGGAAGCGTGATGATCGGGACGCTGCAGACCAGCCAGAGCAGGTTCAGGTACAGGAAGTTGGCGCAAACCTCGAGCGCCCGGTACCATCTGCTCTCCAGCATGTTCATTCGCCAAAGACTTCCTTCCCCGGCCGACTCTACCAGAGATCAGGTCCCCACAGCATTACACATTTGACAACAACCTTCCCGGCGGAATAAAGTGAGTACATTCTGTGGTGGGATTGGTGGGGCAAGGTGTGGGACCGCGTGTCCTGCACCGCTCCGTACGCGGAACCTCTTCGCGGAAAGGAGGGAACCATCTGGTGCACGACGGACGTGTCAGAAACGAAAATCGCAACAAACGCTGGTGGAACCTGCTCCTCATACTGCCGTTTCTGGGCCTTCTGTTTCCCCAGCTATACGCTTCGGACGCACCCAGGCTGTTCGGCTGGCCGTTCTTCTACTGGTACCAGTTCGTCTGGCTGTTCATAACGGCGGCCATCGTGACCACGGTATACCGGGCGACACGCTAGGGGGTCTGCAATGCCGCACACCTTCGACCCGGTCGCGCTGACGGTCTTCGCGATACTCTTCCTGCTGGTCACGGTGGTGGGGTTCGTCGCCGCCCGCTGGCGCAGGGGAGACCTCGGGCTGCTGAGCGAGTGGGGGCTGGGTGGCCGACGCTTCGGGACATGGGTGACGTGGTTTCTGGTCGGCGGGGACATCTACACCGCCTACACGTTCATCGCGGTGCCGGCGCTGGTCTACGGCGCGGGCTCGACGGGCTTCTTCGCCGTTCCCTACACGATCCTGGTCTTCCCGATCCTGTTCTTCATCTTCCCCCGGCTGTGGTCGGTGGCGAAGAAGCGCGACTACATAACCCCGGCGGACTTCGTCCGGGGACGTTACGGCAGCGGGCTCCTGGCGCTCATCGTGGCGTTCACCGGCATACTCGCTACGATGCCCTACATAGCGCTGCAGCTCGTCGGGCTGCAGGCGGTCATCGCGGCGATGGGCATCGGCGGCAGCAGCTCCGCCCTCGTCAACGACCTGCCGCTCATCATCGCCTTTATCATCCTCGCCCTCTACACCTACCAGAGCGGGCTGCGAGCCCCGGCGCTCGTGGCGGTCGTGAAGGACCTCACGATCTACATCACCGTGATCGTGATGGTCATCTACATCCCGTACAAGCTCGGGGGCTTCGGGCCGATCTTCGACGCGGCGTCCACCGCGCTGCCCAAGCACGACCCGCCGGGCACCCTGATCCCGAGCACCGGAGCCGCCTACAGCGCCTACTCCTCGCTGGCGCTGGGCTCGGCGTTCGCGCTCTTCCTGTACCCGCACGCGCTCACCGGCGTCTTCAGCGCCAACTCCGGTAACGCGATCCGGCGCAACGCCACGCTGCTCACGGCCTACTCGATAGCGCTGGCGATCATCGCGCTCTTCGGGTACATGGCCATCGCGGCGAACCTGAAGCTCTCGAGCCCGAACTTCGCCGTTCCGGACCTGGTGCTCAAGTTCTTCCCCTCGTGGTTCGCCGGGTTCGCCTTCGCGGCGGTTGGGATCGGAGCGCTGGTCCCGGCCGCGATCATGTCGATAGCCGCGGCGAACCTGTTCACGCGCAACATCTACCGCGAGTACTTCAGGCGTAACATCTCCGACCGGGAGGAGTCGCAGGTCGCCAAGATCGTCTCGCTGATCGTCAAGGCCGGGGCGCTGGCGTTCGTCATCGGCATCCCGACACAGTACTCGATCAACCTGCAGCTCCTCGGGGGTATCTGGATCCTGCAGACGCTCCCGGCGGTTGTCCTCGGGCTCTACACCCGATGGTTCCACCGTTGGGCTCTCGCCCTCGGCTGGCTGGTCGGGATGGCGGCCGGCACCGCTATGGCGGTCTCGCAGGGGTTCTCCTCGATCTACCCGCTCTCGATCGGGGGCTTCAGCCTCTCGGCCTACGCCGGGCTCTACGCTCTGGTCGCCAACCTGGTGGCGAGCGTGGTGCTCACGCTGGCTTTCCGAGCGCTCGGTGCCCCAGAAGGCGAGGACGAGACCGTTCCGAGAGATTACAGCGACCTGGAAGTGGCAAGGGAAGGTGGGAAAGAGCCCGCGGAGGGCCTGGCCCACTAGAGATCCCGGAAGATCACGAGCTCATCGAGCGCTTTTCTCGTACGCCGCCGGGGTGGATCCCCGGCGGCGTACCCGAAGGTTAAGAGGGCGTGCGGGAGGAGGGATTCCTCCAGACCCAGCGCTTCCCTGACCGCTCCGGGTGAGAAGAGCGGAGCGCAGATCCAACCGCCGTCCAGCCCGAGGTCGTAAGCTGCGAGCAGCATGTTCTGCGCGGCCGCGCCGAGCGACTGCACGGCCATCGTGGTCTCGCACCGCTGCCTCTCGGGATCGGGATAGCGGTCGAGCTCCTCCAGGTACAGACACAGGAGCACGAGCACGGGAGCACCGAGCAGCCGTCTCTTGGAACCCTCGAGCCTCCTCTCGACCACCTCGGGTCCCTGCCCGTCCATCTCGAGCGCCCGCCGCCACTCCTCCCCCATCGCCTCGGCGAGCCGCCGCTTCGTCTCCTCCTTCCTCAGTAGAGCGAAGCGCCAGGGCTGCCTGCCGTGCGGGGAGGGGGCCCAGCGTCCGGCCTCGAGCACCTCCTCTACCATCCACCCGGGGACCCCCTTGTCCAGGTAGCGTCGCACCGAGCGTCGACCGCGCAGGGCGTCGATGAGGTGTCCATCCTCCGGCGGCTCATCCAGAGCACCCCAGGACGAGACCCGCTCGGGCACGATCCGGATGACGGGGTTGTCCTCTATCCTCATGCGCTCGTACTGGTGGTATTTGCCGCGCAGCAGGCGGATGGCGGCAGCATGTTCTTCGGCCCCGGGTTCGACGAGCCCGGCTTTCCCACGCACCATGACGTACGCGAGCAGGCTCCAGTCTTCGTCGTAGCGGTCGGCGACGAGCGCGACCCGCGGGTTCTGCAGGATGTTTTTGACCCGCTTGAGGCGGGTTGGGGGGACCTCCTTCGGTTTTTCGTCCAGCGCGATGTAGATGTGCTCCCCGTCGAAGGCGAAGCAGACCGGGACGGCGTGCGGGGCGCCGCGTGCGTCGGCGGTCGCGAGACGCGCCACCCGCCGACGCACGAGGAAGGCGGTTGCTTCGGCGGTGAGAACGGCCGGGCTCATCTCTTCATCTCCCGATCAGGAGCGGGTTGAAGCGGGTGTCGCGATCGTAGACGTCGAGGCCTTCGACACGCTTGAGATACCCCACGACGAGGTACGTCAGGGGGGTGGCCACGATCTCGTAGGCGCTCTTGAAAAGCCACTGGGAGACGATCGCCACCACCAGAGCGTGCGCGGGTATCGTGGCGGCGAAGGCGACCGAGACGAAGATCGCGGAATCCAGCCCCTCCCCCACCACGGTCGAGCTTATCGTGCGGCTCCACAGCCAGCGTCCCTCCGTGAGCACCTTCATCCGGGCCATCACGAAGGAGTTGGCGAACTCCCCCACGAGATACGCGAGGAAGGAGGCCCCGAGAAGCCGCGGCGTGTAACCCAGGATGCGTTCGTAAGCACCCTGCGCGTGCCAGACCGGAGCCGCGGGTAGCACTCCCCCGACCCAGATCGCCGCCACCGCGAGCAGGTTGCACAGAAACCCGAGCCAGATCACGCGCCGCGCCGCCGAGTACCCGTACACCTCGGTGAGTACGTCCCCGACGATGTAGCTGACCGGGAAGAGCACGACCCCGGCCGGCAGCACCAGCCCGAAAATCCCGACGAGCTTCACCGCCGTGAC
>JAIMBO010000145.1 GCA_023511405.1 Rubrobacteraceae bacterium | reverse complement strand
CCGGGAACATAAGGCCGCTGCCCTGGGCGGTGGACAGGAGCGGTACGGTCGCCCGCAGGCTCGGGGTGAGCTCCCTCGACACCACGATCATCATCGACCGCAAGGGGAAGATCGTCTACCGCGACGCCGCCCCCACCCCGAAGAGCAAGCTGGAGCAGGTGCTCGAGAAGGAGGGTCTGTGAGCGGGCTGCAGTCGCTTGTGGCCAACTGGTTCTCGGGGATCGGCGGCGCCCTGCCGTTCGGTCTCGCCTTCGCCGCCGGGATGGTCGCCGCCGTGAACCCCTGCGGGTTCGCGATGCTCCCCGCCTACCTCTCGCTCTACCTCGGCTCGGGAGAGGATCTCGACGGGCGGTCCCTGCCCTCGCGGCTGGGGCGGGCGCTTGTGGTCGGTGCGGTCGCCTCTTCAGGGTTCGTGCTCCTGTTCACCGCGATAGGGGCCGTGATCTCCGCCGGCGGCGCCGCGGTGCTCTCGGCGATGCCCGCCGTCGGGGTCGCGATCGGGGTGGCGCTCGTGCTGGTCGGGCTGTGGATGCTCGCCGGGCGCAGCCTCTACGTCGGGACCTTCGAGCGGCTCGCCCCGAGCCCGGCGAAGGAGGTCAGCGTGAGGGGGTTCTTCCTCTTCGGGGTGGCCTACGGTCTCGCCTCGATGAGCTGCGCCCTCCCGCTCTTCCTCGTCCTCGTCGGGAGCAGCCTCGCCTCGGGCGGGACGCTCACCGGCATCGGGCGCTTCCTGGACTTCGCCCTCGGGATGGCGGTGGTGCTCGTCGGGCTCACCCTGGCTCTGGCTCTCTTCAAGCAGGGGATCGTGAAGTGGGTGCGCGGGGCGCTGCCCTACGTCCGGTTCGCCTCGGCCGCGCTGCTCGTGCTCGCCGGGGCCTACATAATCTATTACTGGGCCGTGCAGGGAGGGGTGCCCGCCGGCCAGCTCCCCTGAGAGCTCAGTAGCGGCGGCCCCGCTGTCTGTCTATGTCGAAGCGGGCCGAGGAGGCTACGGCCATCACCGCCATCACGCCGCACTGCACCGGGTCGCTCACGACGAGGTCCGCCGCCTCCGGAACGCTGCCGGCCATGTTCAACGAGAGCACGATGATGCCCCGCTCCCTTATCTCGTAGACCGCCCGCGCCACGTCCCCGCCCATGAGCGCCCCGGCCAGAACCAGCGCCACCGCCCGCGGAAGGCGCGCCACCGCGCGCACCGCGGCCGCCAGGTTCTCCTCCCCCACGAGCGGGATGGTGTCCACCGAGATCTTCTCGCCCCGGATGTTGTGCCGGTCGGCCTCCGCGACCGCCCCGACGACGACCTGCC
Organism: Rubrobacteraceae bacterium; assembly: GCA_023511405.1. Lineage (GTDB taxonomy): Bacteria > Actinomycetota > Rubrobacteria > Rubrobacterales > Rubrobacteraceae > Rubrobacter_E > Rubrobacter_E naiadicus. The sequence goes on along the minus strand of JAIMBO010000145.1, from coordinate 3,691 downwards.
CCACCTGCGCCCCGCCGCCGACGACGATGATCCTCTTGCCGTAGACCTTGGCGAACGAAGGGGCCCGCTCGACCTCCCGGACTACCGGCAGCCCCTCGATGTCCGCCACGAGCACCTCCGGGGAGGGTACGTCCTCCAGCTCGAGGTAGATCCTCGACTCCCCTCCCCGCCGCTCGGAGATGTCTATGTAGGTGATGTTCGCCTGGTGGTCGAGTATGACGCTGGTGAGCGCGTGCAGTATCCCCGGCTCGTCCGGGGTACGCACCACGAGCGCCAGGGGTGCCTCCTCGACCCCGCTCATCCGTCCGCTCCAGCAATGCCCATGACGGCAGGACATTCTAACCGAGCAACCCCGGGAAGGGAATCATCTGCTAACATACCGCGCGTGGCACCAGTAGACGACGTCGAGCCGAGGAGCTGAGCTTGCCCGGGAGATCCCTCCCCCGTCTGCTCGCCGACGCCCGCGCCGAAGGCCGGCGCCTCGCCATGGTCTCGATCTACGACGCCCCGACCGCGGCTCTCTGCTGCGAGGCGGGGGTGGACATGATCCTGGTCGGGGATTCTTTAGGCAACGTCATCCTCGGCTACGAGAGCACCATCCCGGTCACGATGCAGGATATGTTGCGGCACACCGGGGCGGTGGTCCGCGGGGTCGCAGGCTCGCCGCGCCCGGACGTCCCGGTGGTCGCAGACCTTCCATTCGGGAGCTACGCCACGCTGGAGAGCGCGACCGAGAACGGCGCCGCCCTCGTGCGGGCCGGAGCGCAGGCGGTAAAGCTGGAGGGTGCCGACCGGGCCGCCCTGGAAGGCATCCGGGCGCTCGTCGGGATGGGCGTCCCCGTCGTCGGGCACCTCGGGTTCACCCCTCAGTCCTCGCTCAGCTTCGGGAGCGTCGTGCAGGGCAAAAGCGCAGAGGCGGCCCGGAGGTTGCTGGAGGACGCCAGAGCCGTCGAGGAAGCCGGCTGCTGTGCGGTGGTTCTGGAGGCGGTCCCCTCCGAGGTCGCCCGGCGGATCACCGAAGAGCTCTCCATCTCCACGATCGGCATCGGAGCCGGGGCGGCCTGCGACGCGCAGGTGCTCGTCTGGCACGATCTCGTCGGCCTTTCTGCTGGACCGCCGCTGCGCTTCGTCCGGCGCTACGCCGAAGTACGGGAGGTTCTCCAGCGGGCCACCGGGGAGTTCGTCGCGGAGGTCCGCTCCGGCGCGTTCCCCGCGCCCGAGCACGGTTGGAACCTCGACGAGGAGGAGAGCCGCCGGTGGGAGCAGGGCTAGAGACGGCCTCGACCCCGGAGGAGATGCGCGACCTCTCGGAGCGCTGGCGCGCCTCCGGGCAGACCGTGGGGCTCGTCCCCACGATGGGCGCGCTGCACGAGGGACACCTCTCGCTCGTCCGCCGGGCCCGCTCAGAGTGTGAGAGGGTCGTGGTCTCGATCTTCGTCAACCCAACCCAGTTCGGGCGGGGGGAGGACTTCGAGACCTACCCCCGCGACCTCGAGCGTGACCGGGCCCTGCTCGCCCGCGAGGGCGCGGACGCCGTCTTCTCCCCGACCATCGAGGCGATGTACGGGGAGGAGGACCCCGACCTCTCCTCCGGAGGGCGCGCCTCGGTGGATCCGGGCAGGCTCGGTCAGATGTGGGAGGGGGAGGTGAGGCCGGGGCACTTCCGGGGCGTCGCCACGATCGTCACGATGCTCTTCGGCGCGGTGAGGCCGCACCGGGCGTACTTCGGGGAGAAGGACTACCAGCAGCTCGTCATCGTGCGCAGGATGGCGCGGGAACTTCAGCTCGGGGTGGAGGTGGTGGGCTGCCCGACGGTGCGCGAGGAGGATGGTCTCGCGATGAGCAGCCGCAACGTCTACCTCTCCCCCGAAGAGAGGGAGGCGGCGCTCTCCCTCTCCAGGGCGCTCGGACGGTGCGCCGCGCTGGCGCGGGAGGGCGAGCGCTCAGCGAAGAAGCTGGAGGCGGCGATGCTGGAGGTCTGTGGCAGAGAGCCGCTCGTCGGGCTGCAGTACGCCGCGGTGGTCGACGCGGAGAGCCTGGAGCGGCTCGAAAGGCTCGGAGAGAGGCCGGCCCGGGCGATCATCGCCGCCCGGGTCGGCCGGACCCACCTCATAGACAACGCCGGGATACCCTAGATCACGGGGGTCTCGGTGTAGGTGCCGAAGACCTCCTTGAGCGCGTCGCAGATCTCCTGCTCGGTGGCGTAGGCGCGGACGCACTCGAGTATGGGATACATCGTGTTCCCGTCGCCGCGGGCCACCCGCTTGAGCTCCTCGAGGCGCTGGCGCACCAGCCGGTTGTCGCGCCTCCTCTTGAGGTCTTTGACGCGCTCTATCTGACGCTCCGCGACCTCGGGCGGGATGCGGTGCAGCTCGACGTCGGGCTCCTCCTCGGACTCGTAGACGTTCACGCCCACCACCCGACGGCGCCCCTCCTCCATCTCCCGCTGGTAGCGGGCGGAAGCCTCGGCGATCTCGCGCATCTGGAAGCCCTGTTCGATCGCCGGGATGACCCCGCCGAGCTCGTCTATCTGCCGGAAGTACTCGTAGGCCTGCCGCTCCATCTCGTCGGTGAGGGCCTCGACGAAGTACGAGCCGCCGAGAGGGTCTATCGTATTCGCCACGCCCGTCTCGTGCGCCGCTATCTGCTGGGTGCGCACGGCTATGCGCACCGCCTCCTCGGTCGGCAGCGCCAGGGCCTCATCCAGCGAGTTGGTGTGCAGCGACTGGGTGCCGCCCAGGATCGCCGCCAGCGCCTCGAAGGCCGTGCGGACGACGTTGTTGTAGGGTTCCTGCGCCGTGAGCGAGCACCCCGCCGTCTGGGTGTGGAAGCGCATCCTCATGCTCCTGGGGTCCTTCGCCCCGTAGCGCTCCTTCATCTCGCGCGCCCAGATGCGCCGCGCGGCGCGGAACTTGGCGATCTCCTCGAAGAAGTCTATGTGCGAGTTGAAGAAGAACGAGAAGCGGGGGGCGAACTCGTCCACCCCGAGCCCGGCCTCGATACCGGCCTCGACGTAGGCGAACCCGTCGGAGAGGGTGAAGGCCAGCTCCTGCGCCGCGGTGGAGCCCGCCTCCCGGATGTGGTAGCCCGAGATGGAGACCGTGTTCCACTTCGGCATGTGCCGCGTGGCGTAGACGAGCATGTCCTTGAAGATGCGCATCGAGGGGCCGGGCGGGTAGAGCCACTCCTTCTGCGCGATGTACTCCTTGAGGATGTCGTTCTGGTTGGTCCCCCCGAGCTTCTCCGGCGGGATCCCCTTCTTCTCGGCCGCGACGACGTACATCGCCAGAAGCACCATCGCCGGGGCGTTGATGGTCATCGAGGTCGTGATCTCGTCCATCGGGATGCCCTCGAAGAGCCGCTCCATGTCCTCGAGGGAGTCTATGGCGACCCCCTCGGTCCCCACCTCGCCCAAAGAGCGCGGCGAGTCGGAGTCGAGCCCCATGAGGGTGGGCATGTCGAAGGCGACGGAGAGCCCGGTCTGGCCCTGCTCGAGCAGGTAGCGGAAGCGCCGGTTGGTCTCCTCGGCGTCCCCGTAGCCGGCGAACTGCCTTATCGTCCATAGCCTGCCGCGGTACATCGTGGGGTAGACCCCGCGGGTGTAGGGGTACTCGCCGGGGTAGCCCAGTTTCTCCTCGTAGTCGAAGTCCCCGAGATCCTCCGGGGTGTAGAGCGGTTTGATCGGCACGCC
>JAIMBO010000144.1 GCA_023511405.1 Rubrobacteraceae bacterium | reverse complement strand
GACCGCCGTTGAGGTGAGGGGGCTCGTCAAGCGCTACGGGGACGTCGTCGCCGTGGGAGGGGTCAGCTTCGAGATCTCAGAGGGGGAGATCTTCGGCCTGATCGGGCCCAACGGGGCTGGAAAGACGACGACCATCCAGGTGATGACCACGCTGGTTCCCCCGACCTCCGGGAGGGTGCTCGTCGGCGGGCTCGACGTCGTGCGGGAGGGGTTTCGGGTACGTTCGATGCTCGGGTACGTTCCGCAGGCACTCTCCGCGGATGGTTCGCTGACGGGATATGAGAACCTGCTCGTCTTCGCGAAGCTGCTCGGGCTCCCGCGGGAGGAGCGCAAAAAGCGCGTCGAGATGGCGCTCCGGAGGATGCGGCTCGAGGATGCCGCCGGGAGGCTGGTGAAGCAGTACTCCGGTGGGATGGTGCGCCGTCTCGAGATAGGGCAGGCCATCCTGCACCAGCCGCGACTGCTGGTGCTGGACGAACCCACCATCGGGCTCGACCCCACGGCCCGGCGTTCGGTGTGGGAGGTCATAGAGGAGCTTCGGAAGGCTTCCAGGATGACCGTGCTCGTCACCACCCATTACATGGAGGAGGCAGAAGCCAACTGCGAGCGGGTCGCGATAATGAACCACGGCCGGATCGCTGCGATTGGCACGCCGGAGGAGCTCGAGCGGGGCGTGGGACGTCCCGACGGTACGCTGGAGGACGTCTTCACCGCGCTCACCCGGGATCAGGCCGAATCAGGAGGGAGCTATCGTGAGACGAGGCAGCTACGCCGGAGGATCCGGCGCTTCGGTTGAGGTGGGGCCGCCGCCGGCGGACTTTCTGGATGCCATGTGGCGCTATCTGAGGGGTGCGGCGGTGGTGGCGGAGATAGAGATGAGGAAGCTGCGCCACGATCCCACGGAGATCTTCACGCGGGCTGTGCAGCCGGTCTTGTGGCTCGTGGTCTTCGGGCAGGCCATCTCCCACCTGCGGGCGATACCCACGGGACATGTCGACTACCTGACCTTCATGGCTCCCGGCATCCTCGCGCAGTCGCTGATGTTCATCTCGATCTTCTACGGGCTCACCATAATCTGGGACCGGGATCAGGGTATCCTGCAGAAGCTGCTGGTGATGCCCGTGCCGCGGGCGAGCTTCGTGACCGGCAAGGGGCTCGGAGCAGGGGTGCGGGCGACGAGCCAGGCCGTGGTGATCTTCATCGTCGCGCTCGTCCTCGGCGTGAAGATCCACTGGAGCGTGCCGGGCGTCGCCGGGACGCTCGCCGCGGTGGTGGTCGGGGCGAGCCTCTTCTCGACCATCTCGATGCTCGTGGCGATAGTCCTGAAGACCCGGGAGCGCTTCATGGGCTTCGGGCAGGTGATCACGATGCCGCTGTTTTTCGCGAGCAACGCGATCTACCCGATCGGGATGATGCCGGGCTGGCTGAAGGCGCTCGCCACGATCAACCCTCTGAGTTATCTGGTGGATCTGTTGCGAGGATATCTGGTTTCGGGGCGGGTTCCCGGGGCCGCCACGGACTGGGCGGTCCTGCTGGGGGCATTGGTTCTGGCCCAGGTCGTCGCCGCGCGCACCTACCGGAGGATCCTCGTCTGAACCGGTGCTCGGGCGTCGGAAGGGCTCAGCCTTCGGAGCGTACCCTGCAGGCGCGGGAGTGGTCGTCCAGGCGCACGGCCTGGTAGAATTCTCCGCCCGCGCAGGGGAGGAGCTTCATCCCGTAGGATTCGAAGGAGGATACGTACTCGTCCTCTGCTCCGTCCGGGAACTCGATGTATACCGGCCCCTTCCCTTCCTTCAGGTAACGTCTGGCCAGATCCCGCCACAGGTGCGCTTCGTACGTGCCGAGACGGTCCTCTTCGAGGAAGGGCGAGATTACCCGCACGTCTTTCCTCCTGTGCTCGATGAGTTGCATGTACCAGGCGCTCACGCCGTCGGTTATGAGCGTGGAGTGAAGGGGGAGCTCTGTGGAGAGGACCTCTATCTTCTTCTGTACTATGTGGTCTTTCGAGAGATTCACGGCATGGTAGGTGTGAGCGGCGGCCGTCGCAGCAGGGGCTACCGTCAGCAGCAGGACCAGAGCCGCCGGTGCCCACACGAACCTCCCGGCCGTGAGTCTGAACCGCCGCAACCCGTGCAGGAGGTCCGTGATCTTCGCCAGGCCCTCCGCGATGAGCAGGGCCGCGACCAGGTAGGTCTCTATGAAATAGACCCAGATGTCCGGGATGTCGTACTCCAGATCGAAGAGCAGCCACCCGCAGAAGAGCACCGCGAACATCGCGAGCACGGGACGATCCCGGCGGGCCAGGCTCAGCAGGCCGATCAGGGCGACGGGCAGGAGCCCCGGAGGGAACTGGTGCAGGAGGTGCGAGAGGTAGTACTCGAGACGCCCGGGGAGCTGTCCGGGGCCGAAGACGAACATCTGGGCCCGGAACGATCCTCCGGTCATGAACGAGAGGATCTGCTGCGGCGTTGAGAGCGGGTAGGTGCTGAGTGGGGGATGAGAGGCGGCCCGCAGCGGGATGTAGAGGTAGGGGAGCAGGCCCAGGAAGAACAGGCCCGCTCCTCCGAGCCACAGCTTGAGGCTGCGCAGCCTCGTGCGGTCCGCCGAGTACACGAGCGCGAGCCCCGCGGGAAGCAGCATGCCGCTCGTCAGGTGGTTGGTCAGGGTGAGCCCCGAGAGCAGCGCGGCGGCGAGCAGGCTGCGATCCCGGCGTTTCCGGTGCCAGTGGAGCAGCGCGAGCAGCACCAGGGCTATGAGGAGGGCGTTCAGGGTATAGACCTCCGCGATCACGGCCTGGCTCCAGAAGGCCGGGCTCACCCCGAACAGCAGAGCCGCCGCGGCGGAGGCGAGGACGCGCCCGGTCAGCAGGTGCGCCACCAGGAAGAGGACGAAGATGGCCGCCGCCGCGTAGACCGCGGAGGCCAGGTTGATGCGGTAGGCCTCGTTCCCGAAGGGTAGATACGTGAAGAGCTTGCCGAGCAGCATGTACGTGGGATAGCCCGTTGGCAGGGGAATGCTGAGGTAGGGGATCCTGATCTGGAAGAGCCCGGAGTCCGCGAGCCCGTCGGCCAGGTTGCGCTGCAGGGGACCCGGGGCCAGCGTCTTCAGGTACAGGAAGAAAGGGATCATCGCGGCCAGCAGCCCCGGAAGCAACCGGTATGTGCCCTGGCGCAGGTTCTGATGGTGTTCCTTCATCTCGTGACGGATGCACCTCCCGCGTTCGATGTCTTGGAAGTGTGGCCGGGGACCCGGGTGCGGAAGACGTACACCTCCGGGCCTCCGTGTTTCCGGATCACCCTGGACTTCGAGAACTCGCCGGCCACGTGCACGCTCTCGTAGAGAGGGGACCCGCCGTAGAAGAGCTTCTCGTACAGGGGGGTGTAGAAGCTTCGGAGATAGGGGAGCAGGTGTGGGCTGTGACGACCGCGCGCATTGTTCAGGTAGACGAGGTACCGGTATCCTCCGTGGCGTACGATCCCGCGCAGGGCCCCGGGGGAGGTCCGGCAGACGTCGAGCGCCGTGCTCTCCACCGACGGGTGCCGCTTCAGGTAGTAGGAGAGGTCGGCGCTGGAGCAGTAGGCGAGCAGCGATCGGGGGTGGTTCTTGCTGGCGCGCACGGCATAGGAGACCGCCTCCCGCAGCTGTTGCTTCTGGGGGGCCGTGTAGTAGTGGACCCCGAAGATGAGCTCTCCCAGAAGCAGCCCCCCGAAACACAGCACCGCCGCCGGACGCACGAAGCTCCGTCCCGGTCCCGAGGTGATACGTACCAGCGCCCTCGCCACGAGCAGGTAGGCGGCGGGCAGCGATCCTATCAGGTTGCGCTCGGTGAGCAGCGAGGTGGAAGAGAGGGCGGAGAAGACGGAGGTGACCGTGAAGGGAACTAGCAGCCACGCCCCCAGCAGCGAGCCTTGCGGGGGGATTCTCCTTCTCTCCCCACGCTCCCACCACCCGAGCGGCAGGTAGCAGATGAGTCCCCAGCCGACGAGAGCGACGAGGAGCGACCCTCCGAAGGCGAAGGTCAGATACTGCGCGAAGAACCCCGCCTCCGGCTTGGGCATCCAGGAGACGGCTCCACGGTTGTTGGCGAACTGATGGGCGAGGAAGGGGAGCCAGGGTACGTAGGCGAGCGCGACCGGGACGTAGGGCACCAGCGCCCTGACCACCCGCCTGCGGGCGAGGACGAGGAGTGCGGTTCCTTCGAGGGCGACGAGCAGAAGTCCGAAGTAGTGTACGTAGGCGCAGAGGACGGCGCTGACCACATAACCCGCGGTGTCCGGGAGTGGGAGTTCGCCCTTCGTCCTCAGCTCCTGCAGCATCCCCCACCAGAAGTAGACGGTGAGGATGGAGAGGAAGAGAAGGAGCGAGTATGCCCTCGCCTCCTGACTGTAGTACACGGGTGCCCAGGACACCGCGGCGAGCAGCGCCGCCGCGAGCCCTTCCCGGTCGGAATAGAGGCGCCGTCCTAGCAGGAAGATGGCCGGCACCGAGAGTACCCCCGCTACCGCCGAGGGCAGCCTGAGCGCCCAGGCGCTCTCCCCGAAGATCTGACGGTCCAGGTACAAGAGCGCGTAGTAACCCGGCGGCTGGGTATCTACGTATGCGCCGCGCACCGCCTCGAGCACGCTGTGGCCGCTCAACCGCCAGCTCGAGAGCTCGTCCCCCCACAGCGACTGCGCCCCCAGGTGGTAGAAGCGCAGCCCGGTGGCCAAAACGATCACCGCGAGGAGCGCCGCCGGCGTCTTCATCCTCCCGAAGATGGTGCTCTCAGGCTCCGCGCCCGTTTCGAGAACCTCCTCCCGTTCGCTCGGCCTGAAACGTGAGACGACAACGCTGGCGTATACGAACCCGAACTCCGAGGGTTTCACCCGACCGAGTCGCGGAAGAAAGGCGGCGATGGATACGCCGTTGAGCGGAGACTTCCCGTTCCTGCCGTTCACAGGAACATGGAGAGTGGGCGATGCTGGGGTCGAACCAGCGACCTCTGCCGTGTGAAAGCGGTG
>JAIMBO010000143.1 GCA_023511405.1 Rubrobacteraceae bacterium | reverse complement strand
ATGAGGCGGGGTTTCTCGTCGTCTCTCGCGATGCGCCAGTTCCCCTCGCCCATGTGGCTCATCAGGATCGCGTCCCGCTCGTAGTCGAGCGCGTACATCTCGGTGAAGTGGGCGACGTCGGCCAGGATGTGCCCGGCGGAGACGAGCGCCGCGCTGCACGCGTCCCCCTCGGCCCCGTAGCCGTAGCCTTCGGCCATCAGGTTCGACGCGGCGGCGAGCGGCAGCCGCGAGAAGCGGCCATCCTCCCCGATCGCGTCGAAGTGCGTCGAGTAGGCGCCGAAGCCGCCGGAGTCGAGGATGCTCTTTATCGCGAGCTGCATCCGGGCCGAGTCCTCGCGCTCTTCGGGGGTGAGGTTCTCGTCGATCTCGAAGCGCTCGTCCTCCGCTCGCAGGGCGGATTTCACCTCCTCCGCCGAAACCCGCTGCATCGCGCGGTGGATGTCGCCGGTGGCGAGGAAGTTTATCTCCGGCCCGAGCTCCCTCAGCATCGTCGTCTCGTCGACGCGGATGTCGCCCATCCCGTTCATCGCGTAACCGAAGATGGCGACCTTCAGGCGTCGCCAGGCGGTGACAGCCGCCGCGGCCCGTGCCCACTCCTCGAAGGCCCGCCCGAACTCCGGCGAGCGCCAGTCGCCGCTCGCCACCCGGAAGGGGACCCCGGCGCGGACCAGCGCGTTCGCCGTGTCCTGCGCCCCGTGCACCCCCTGGTTGTAGGTCATGTCGCCCATGTCCCACTCCGCCGTCACGTGCGGCTCGGGCTGGATGTTGGCGAGCATCACCGGCAGGCGCGTGTTCGCCAGGGCGCGGGTCGCGCGCATCGCGGGGCCGTAGGTGAGCATGACTATCATGATCCCGTCGAGCTTCTCCCGCTCGAAGAGCTCTACTATCTCCTCGATGTCCTCGCGCGAGCGGGCGGGTTTCGGGAAGCGCACATCCGCCGCTTCAGAGAGGTGCGAGGCAACCTCCTGCGCGTAGTTCGCCTGCCGCTCGGTTATGCCCGGGAGCATCTCGTCGTAGAGGGCCTGCATGATCCCGAGCAGCCCTATCTTGGGTCTGGATGTCACCTCGTTCACCTCCGTCTAACTCTTCTTCTGGCCGTACTGTGTGGTGTAGCGTTCGTGCAGCCTCGCGATGTCCTCCTCGGAGAGGGGGATGGGCTCGCCGAGCTGAACAGCGAGGAAGCTCGTCCGGGCCACGTCCTCGCACATGACGGCTGCCTTTATCGCCTCCAGCGGGCTCTTCCCGACGGCGAAGACCCCGTGGTTCTGCATCACGACCGCGGGGGACTCCTGTCCCCTCAGCGTCCGGACGACCTCGCGGCCTATCTCCTCGCCGCCGATCGGGGCGAAGCCGCCGCAGGGGATGGGCCCCCCGAACTCGTCGGCCATCGCGGTCAGGAAGCAGGGGATCTCCCTCCCGACGGCGGCCCAGGCGGTCGCGTAGGGACTGTGGGTGTGCACCACCCCGCCGACATCGGTCATCTCGCGGTAGATGTAGCAGTGGGAGGCGGTGTCCGAGGAGGGGTTGTAGTGTCCCTCGACCACGTTCGCCTCCTCGTCGACGACGACCATCGACTCCGGGGTGAGCTCCTCGTACCTGAGGCCGCTCGGCTTTATGACGATGAGCCCGGAGTCCGGGTCGCGCCCGCTCAGGTTGCCGCTCGTCCAGGCGACGAGGCCGTTTCTGGGGAGCTCCTGGTGGAGCCTGGCGACCTCCTCACGCAGTGCTCTGAGCCTCACGCTCTCCTCCCTTGCTCTCGCGCTGTATCTTCTTGAGGCGCTTCATGACGTCGTTCTCGCCGCGCCCGAAGTAGTCGTGCAGCGTCTCGTACTCCCGGTAGAGCGCGTCGTAGACGCGCCGGTTCTCCTCGATGGGCCGGTAGACGTCCTCGTGCACCCGGCTCATGTGCCGCGAAGCCTCGGCGATGTCCCTGTAGACCCCGGCGGCGACGGCAGCGTGCATCGCGCTCCCGAGCGCCGGTCCCTGCTCGCTCGCGATGACGTCGAGCGGGTAGCCGGTCACGTCGGCGTAGATCTGCATGAGGAGCCGGTTCTTCATCAGGCCGCCGGCGATGACCAGCCCGTCCACCGCCACCCCGCTCTGCTTGAAGGTCTCGATGATCTTGCGCGTCCCGTAGGCGGTGGACTCGATGAGCGCCCGGTAGATGTCCGGGGCCCGGGTGGCGAGCGTCGCCCCGACCAGCATGCCGCTCAACCCGGCGTCGACGAGCACCGAGCGGTTGCCGTTCCACCAGTCGAGCGCGAGCAGGCCGTGCTCGCCGGGGCGTTGTTTCGCGGCTTCTCCTTCGAGGTGGCCGTGCAGGTCGAGCCCTGTTCTGCGGGCGGCCTCGTGGTACTCGGGCGGGACGGCGTGCCTCACGAACCAGCCGAAGATGTCCCCGACCCCGCTCTGCCCGGCCTCGTAGCCGTAGTATCCGGGGACTATGCCGTCCTCGACCACCCCGCACATCCCCGGCACCTCGGCGAGACGATCGCCGAGGACCAGGTGGCAGTTGCTCGTTCCGGCGATGATCACCATCTTCCCCGGCTCTACGACGCCCGCGGCGGGGGCGCAGACGTGGGCGTCGACGTTGCCGACGGCGACCGCGGTGCCCTCCCTGAGCCCGGTCCACCCCGCGGCCTCCGCCGTGAGCCCCCCGGCCCGCGACCCGAGCGGCGAGAGCTCGCGCTTCATCTTCTCGTCCACCACGCCCGCAAGCCCGGGGTGCAGCCCGCCGAAGAACTCGTCGTCCGGGAAGCGCCCGTCCTGGTAGATCGCCTTGTACCCGGCCGTGCAGGTATTGCGCGTCTCGACCCCGCACAACCGCCAGACGATCCAGTCGGCCGCCTCGATGATCCGATCGGCCTCCCGGTAGACCTCCGGGGCCTCCTCCAGGATCTGCAACACCTTGGGGAAGAACCACTCCGAGGAGATCTTGCCGCCGTAGCGGGCGAGCCAGCTCTGGCCGGTCTTCCGGGCGAGCTCGTTGACCTCGTCCGCCTGCGGCTGGGAGGCGTGGTGCTTCCAGAGCTTGACCCAGGCGTGAGGCTCGTCCCTCCACTCCGGCAGCGTGCACAGCGGCGTACCATCTTCCTTCACCGGCAGGATCGTGCAGGAGGTGAAGTCTATCCCGACTCCGACGATGGACGCCGGGTCCACCCCGCTCTCGCGCACGGCCTCGGGAACCGCCCGCCTGAGTACCTCGATGTAATCCTCCGGGTCCTGCAGCGCCCACTCCGGGGGGAGCTCCCTGCCGTCGGGCAGCTCCCGGTCCATCACCCCGTGCGGGTAGGCGCAGACCGCGCTCGCCAGCTCCTCCCCGTCGGAGGTGCGCACCACCACCGCCCGGCCCGATTCGGTCCCGAAATCCACCCCGACCGTGCAGATGTCCGCCCTCTTGCCTTCGCTCATCTCCTCCTCCTCTCTTCGGCCCCAAGTATACGTGCGGATCGAACGTTTTTGATCGCCCGAGGCGTTGGTTTCTGCTGTGCGCCACCCTTCCCGGCACACCCAACCTTCTCACGTCGGCGGCCGGGGTCAACGTGAGGATAGTGTAGAAAAAGGGTACGATTACGACCTGGTGGGAGAGGTGCAGAGGCTCAGGCTGGGATCGGGGCTACCGGTGCGGGCGCAGAACGCGGGGCTCTTCGTCTCGCGCGGACGCGGGGTGCACCCGGACCGGGTGCTTAGCTCTTACGAGCTCATCTTCGTGCGCGAGGGGGCGCTCTCCATATTCGAGGAGGAGCGGCTCTTCGAGGTGGGGGCGGGACAGTCGCTCGTCCTCTGGCCCGGGAGGCGGCACTACGGGGCCGCGCCCTACCCCCCGGATCTCTCCTTCTACTGGATACACTTCGAGGTCTGCGAGGCGGGAGTGGGTGATGGAGGGCTGGAGGTGCCCCAGCACGCCACGGTCGGACGTCCGAACCACCTCGCGGAGCTCTTCCGGCGCTTCCTCGACGACCAGGAGTCGCGGTGGCTGGATTCCGTGCGGGCCGCCCTGCTCCTGATGCTGATGCTCTGCGAGGTCTCCGGGGCCGGTCCATCAACCCGGACCACCGATGGGAACACCACGCTCCTCGCCTGCCGGGCCGATTCCTACATCCGCACCCACTTCCACGACCCGGCGCTCTCCACCTCGACGGTGGCGCGAGAGCTCGGCTACAACCCGGACTATCTGGGCCGGGCCTACCGGGCCGTCTACGGCCAGACGATGACGGAGGCGATCCACTGGCGAAGGATGCGTCACGCCCGCCGGATGCTCATCGAGAGCGACCACAACGTCGAGGAGATCGCCCGCGAGTGCGGCTTCAAGGATGCGAGGTACTTCCGCAGGATCTTCCGCCGCTACGAGGGGATGAACCCGCTCGCCTTCCGGCGGCTCTACGCGCAGGTGCACGTGAACACCGGCTAAGCCCCTTTGCAACCGGAGCATTCCCGTGAGATCATCCCTGTGGTGACGCCTCGCTTCGACACCCACCTCGAAGAGCCGCTCGTGGAGGAGAATCCCTTCCGCGGGGTCGGGCCGGACCCGGAGCCCGTCCCTGCCTTCGAGGAGGTGCGCTCCGCCCTGCCCGAACCCGTTTGGGAGGGGAGGGAGGAGATCCTCGCCTGCTACCGGCGGGCGTGGGAGCTCGCCTTCTCCAACCTGCGTACCCCCGAACCGGCGAGCGGGTTCGTCTCGAGCTTCGTGGACACGGCGTTCAACGAGTGCCTCTTCATGTGGGACTCGGCGTTCATCGTGCTCTTCTGCCGCTACGGGAGGCGCGCCTTCGGATTCCAGCGCACCCTGGACAACCTCTACGCGAAACAGCACCCCGACGGGTTCATCTGCCGCGAGATCGACACCCACACCGGCGAGGACCGCTTCGAACGTTTCGACCCAACCAGCACCGGGCCGAACGTGCTGCCGTGGGCCGAGTGGGAGTACTACCGCGACACGGGAGACGCAGAGAGGCTCGCGCGCGTCTTCCCGGCCCTGCTCGCCTACCACCGCTGGACGCGGCGCTTTCGCACCTGGCGCGACGGCTCCCACTGGACCTCGGGGCTCGGCTCCGGGATGGACAACCAGCCGCGCTTCGCCGGCACGCGCGAGGAGCGGCTCTTCACCCACGGCCACCTGGTCTGGGCCGACGCCTGCCTGCAGCAGGCCTTC
>JAIMBO010000142.1 GCA_023511405.1 Rubrobacteraceae bacterium | reverse complement strand
ACGCGACGTGCTGCGGGTATTTCCGGGCGGCCTCCTCGAGGAATCCGACGAGCGAACCTTGCAGGGGCTCCCCCGAGAGCTTACCCCCGTAGACGGATAGCCAGGGTCTCTCCCGTTGCAGCATGGCTTCCTCCTTTCCCTCTCCCCATTCTAAGCACCCCCCGAACCCCGCGCCTTACCCGGAGACCACCTCCGAGAGCGCGCCGGAGCGGATGATCTCTGCGGCCTCCTCTATGTCTTCGTCCATCCTGCGATCGGCCTCCAGGAAAGGCACCCGCGAGCGCACCAGTTCGAGCGCGCGGCGGGTCTTCGGGCTCGCCTTCTCCTCCCCGCGCAGCTCGAGGGCCTGGCAGGCGGCGATCAGGTGTATCGCCGCAATGTTCTGCGTCAACTCCACGATGGAGCGGGCGTCGCGGGCGGCGATCGCGCCCATGCTCACCTTGTCCTGGTTGTGGCACTCGGTGGATCGGGAGTGGACGCTGGCGGGGGCGGAGAGCTTCATCGCCTCGGCGGTCATGGCCGAGGAGCACAGCTGCATGCCCTTGAAGCCGTGGTGGAGTCCGGCCTCGGGGCTGTCCTCGTCGAAGTAAGGGATGAGGTTGGGGGTGAGGCCCGCGTTGAACTTCTCGTCGACGAGCAGTTCGAGCTGGCGGTCCATCAGGTCGCAGAGGTTGGCGAGGGCGACCTTGAGCGAGTCCATCGCCTGAGCCATGTGCCCGGCGTAGAAGTTGCCGCCGCTCTGCACCCGGCCACCTTCGGCATCGAAGAGTGGGTTGTCGTCCGAGGAGTTCATCTCGATCTCGACCCAGCGCCTGACCCAATCGAGGGTGTCGCGCAGCGCGCCCGAGACGTAGGGTGCGCAGCGGATCGAGTAGCGGTCCTGCACCTGGCGCTCGAGCTCGAGGAACTCCCTTCCCCCGAGCCCGTCCGTGGCGAAGATCTCCTCGGAGTCGAGCGCGAGGTGGGAGTCGGCGAGCAGGGAGCTTATGATGTGGGCGCTCTCCTTCTGCCCGGGGTGAGGCTTGTTCTCGTGGATGAAGGCGTTGAAGTGTCCCCTGTTGCCGAGCAAGGCCTCGGAGGCCATCGCGGTGCACAGGTCGGAGACGAGGGCGAGCTCCTCGGCGTCCCGGACGGCGAGCGCCGCGATGGCGGTTATGAAGGAGGTTCCGTTGGTGAGCGCGAGCCCCTCCTTGGCCTCGAGCTCGAGCGGCTCGAGGCCGAGATCCGCGAGCACCTCGCGCGAGGGCCTGACCTCTCCCTCGTAGAGGACGTCTTCCTCCCCGACGAGCGCGGCCCCGAGGTAGGAGAGCGGGATGAGATCCCCACTCGCCCCGCAGGAACCCCTCTCGGGCACGAGCGGCAGGATGTCTTCGTTGAGGTAGAGGAGCAGCCGCTCGACGACCTCCGGCCTGACCCCGGAGTTGCCCCGCGCCAGACAGTTGGCCCGGAGGAGCATCATCGCCCGCGTCACCTCGGGGGGCGCGATTGGCCCCGTCCCGCAGCCGAGGAACCGGAGCATGTTCTGCTGCAACCGGGCGGCTTTCTGCGGCGAGATCTGCCGGTGCGCGCTGTCTCCGAAGCCGGTCGTCACGCCGTAGATGGGTACTTCGCGCCCGATCAACTCCCGCTTCAGCGCACACGAAGCCTCTACCCTCTCCCACGCATCGTCGGATAGGGTGCATACCGCCTCACCCTCGCGGCGGGCGAAGGCCACCACATCGTCTATCGTGAGCGAACGGCCGTCCAGCTCCAGCCTGAGACCGCTGCCATGCACGACGTCTCTCATGGGATCACCCCTTCCCCAAACGTTTCCCCACAGGCGTCCCGGTCAGCATTCCTGTCTGACCGGAAGGTCAACGATTACATTCTAACGCGTCAGCCCGGGATCGGGGCCGAAGTCGCAGCGGCAGGCGCAGACCAGGGAGCCTCCCTCGTCTCTCACCTCGACCTCCCAGAGCTGGCGGTCGAGCCCGACGTAGAGCGGGGTGGCGGTGGCGGTGAGGGTCTGCCCGGCGCGGGCCGGACGGGGGTGGCGGGCGTCGAGTCCGGATGGACGGGTGGCGCGGCTCGGGGAGCGGTTGAAGCAGGCACCGGCGCGGGCGGCGGCCCAGGAGAGCGAGACCAGGGCACCCCAGTCGAGTACGCCGTCGGGTCCGAGGTGACGCTCCCCGACGCTCATCGAGGCTGTGGCCCGCTCCCGCGAGGCCTCCTGCAGCTCTATGCCGAGCGCGCGGGCGGCGCCGCCGGGGTCCGGGAGATCAGAGGGGGGCATACCTCACAACATCGCCCTCCGCCAGGCGCACGGCCCGCCCCTCGTCCTCCAGGTACTCCAGGTGGGCGAGGGTCTCGGCGAGCGCGAAGCGCATCTCGTGGGCGGTGAGGTCCTTACGGAAGACGCGGCGTGAGATCTCGAACGGGGTCGCCGGCCGGCCTTCGAAGACCGCGTGCATCACGTCCAGCCGTTCGGCGTGGTGGGCGAGCAGCTCGTCTATCCTGCCGTCGAGGTCGTGGAAGAGCGGGCCGTGTCCCGGCAGGACGGTCTTCGCCCCGAGCCCGCGCAACGAGCGCAGGGAGGCGAGGTAGCGCCCGAGCGGCTTCGCGGCCGTGTAGGGCCAGAGCCCGATGTTCGGCGTTATCCTGAGCAGGAGATGATCCCCGGCGAGAAGAAGCCCACTTCCCTCGTCGAAGAGCATGAAGTGGTAGTCGGAGTGTCCCGGCGTGTGGATCACGCGGGCAGATCCCTCTCCCAGGGACACCTCGTCCCCGGGACGGAGGGCGAAGATCTCCTGCGGCATCCTCACCTCGCTTCCGGTCAACGAGGCGACGTCCCGGGCGGTATCGTGGTTCATACCGTTGCGTCGCAGAAAACCCTCCAGGCCAGCCGCATCCCCCGAGGTCCAGACCCGGCGGGCGTTCTCGATCTCACCTTCGAGCATCCAGACCGGTGCTCCGGAGAGCGCCTCGAGCCAGCCGGCGAGCCCGAGGTGGTCCGGGTGGAGGTGGGTGACGATGATGCGGGAGAGGTCACGGTCGAGGTCGATCCCGAGATCCCCCGCCGCCTCCTCCCACACCCTACGCGCCGGTGGGTAATCGAAACCGGGGTCTATGACCGTCCAGCCGTCCTCCTCCCGGATCAGGTAGGAAGAGATGAAGCGCAGCGGGAAGGGCACCGGCAGCTTGAGCTGGAAGACACCCCCGGCGACGCGCGAGGCCGCCCCTATCGGCTGGGTACCCAGGGTGGAGGGAGGAACGCTCACGCTAATCGTCGGCGCTCTTCAGGTAGGTGAGGATCGAACGCTTGCACAGGTCGCGGTAGGCGGCGTGCGTCTTCTCCCAGTCCCTCTCCTGCACCCACTGGGTGAAGAGCCCGTCCACCAGCGCCCGCACCACGGTCGCCGCCTCGCGGGGGTCGCGCGGCGCGAAGATGCCCTGCTCCTGCCCGCTTTTCACCACCTCGGCGTAGAGGCCGTTGCAGATCTCATGAAAGGTCGTCCCCACGTCGGCGAAGCGGTCGTTGCGCGCCGCGTAGCCGAGGAAGTCGAAGAAGGTCAGGTAGAAGTTGCGGTTCGATTCGGGCCCGACGAAGATCGCGTCGACCATCGCCGAGACCTTCTCCTCGGCGTCCTCGACCTCGTCTATCGCCTCGTGGATGCGCCGGGCCACCCGCGCGAGGACCCAGCGCATCGTCAGCAGCGTCAGGTTCTCCTTGGAGTCGAAGTAGTAGGGGAGGATGGCTTTGCTCACCCCCGCCTCGTCGGCGACGTCCTGTAGCGAGAGACGCGTCAGCCCCTTCTCGCCCATCACCTTGTAAGCGCTCCTTATCAGGTGAGCCTGCTTGGGGGCAAGAGCCTCGTCGCCGGAGGCGTCTATAAGGGTGTCAGACCGTGCCACGCTCCCTCCACTCTAGCCATGGACCAGCCGGGACCTGCCGAGGCCCCGAGAACCATTGCTTTATTCTACATGAGTGTATCTAATGGTAGCAGCTTACCTACTAAACTGCGGCTTGCGCTTCTGCATGAACGCCGAGATCCCCTCCCTGGCCTCCTCACCCTCGAAGAGGGGCTCGACGAGCTCGCGTTCTATCTCGAGCCCCTGCTGGAGCGGGCGGTCCATACCCCGGTGCACGGCGAGCTTGATGGCGCCTATCGCCCGGGTGGCGCCGGCGGCGAGCGTCTCGGCGTACTCGCGGGTCTTCCCGGCGAGCTTTTCGGCCGGGAAGAGGCGGTTGAAGATGCCGATCTCGTACGCCTCCCGCGGGGAGATCCTGCGCCCGGTGACCATCAGCTCCAGCGCCCGGCTCGCCCCGATGAGCCGGGGCAGCCGCTGGGTGCCGCCGTTTCCGGGCAAAAGCCCGAGCGTCGCCTCCGGCAGGCCGACCGGGTAGTCCCCCTCGGCCCCGAAGCGCAGATCGCAGGCGAGCGCCATCTCCAGTCCGCCCCCCAGGGCGGTCGCGTTGACCTGGGCGATGAAGACCTTGGGAATCTCCGCGATGTAGGCCAGGTTCTCGTGCGCAAGCTCGATCATGCGCATGTTGTCCCTGGCGGAGTTCTCGTTGAACGCCTTGATGTCCGCCCCGGCGGAGAAGAACCTCTCGCTCGCGCTGCGCAGGATGACCACCCGGGCATCCTCGTCATTGGCGGAGGACTGTATCGCCCGCCCGAGCTCCTCCATGAAGGTGTACTCGTAGCTGTTCGCCGGAGGGTTGTCGAGCGTGATGTACCCGATATTGCCCTCTCTGGTGTAGCTCACCGCCATCTCTTTCTCCTCCCCTCCTAGTCGAGCCCGCCGATTACGACCGATTTGGTCTCCAGGTAGTAATCCATAGCCTCCAGGCCGTGCTCGTGCCCTATGCCGGAGTTCTTCCAGCCGCCGAAGGGCAGCTCGTCGTAACCGTAGTGGATCTGGTTGACCCACGTCATCCCGGCCTCTATCTCCTCCGCGGCCCGGTTGATGAGGCGGGCATCGTACGTCCAGATCGAAGAACCGAGCCCGTAGGGGGTGTCGTTGGCGAGCCTTATCGCCTCGTCCATGTCGTGCACCCTCCAGACCGGGAGGACCGGACCGAAGACCTCCTCGCGCACCAGCGGTCCCTCGTGCGGGCCCCCCTCGACGACGACCGGGGCGAAGAAGTAGCCTTTGCCGTCCCTGCTCTCGCCCTCGTGGACGACCCTCGCGCCGCCGTCGACGGCCCGCTGGAGCTGGTCGGCTATCGCGTCGCGGTAGCGGGCGGCGTTCATCGGCCCCATCCTGACCTTCGGCCGCTCGGCCT
>JAIMBO010000141.1 GCA_023511405.1 Rubrobacteraceae bacterium | reverse complement strand
AAGATAGCGGTAGACCGGCAGCACATAATCGGGCACGACGAGGTACCGGACCCGAACAACCCTGGTCAGTACGGAGGAGCTGACCATCACAAGGACCCCGGGCCCTACTGGAACTGGGACCTCTACATGAGCTACGTCGCCCAGTACGCCGGCTCGGCTACGTCCGGCGGCGGGAGCGGCAGCATAAACTACAAACGCGTGATAGACAACGCGGACGACACCACCTCCGGTCGCTTCAGCGCCTCTGGCAACTGGCGCTGGAGCTCGTGGAACCCCGAGCGCTATTACTGGAACTACCGCTTCACGACGCCGAAGGCGGTGAACGACACCGCGAAGTATCGCTTCGATCTTCCCCAGAGCGGAAGCTACGACGTCTACGCCTGGTGGCCGGCGAACCGCGGATACAACAACTCGGTCCCCATCGGGGTGCTCACCACCTCCGGCTGGAGGTGGGTGCGGGTGAACCAGCGCAAGAACGGCGGCCGCTGGAACCACCTCGGCACCTTCGACATGCCGGCCGGCGATCAGTGGAACGTGCTCATCTCCCGCTGGACGGCGGGCAAAGGATACATCATCGCCGATGCGATCAAGATAGTGGGCAGGTAGAGGGGACGGCCGACATCCAGACCGTCCCCTCCGCAGAGGCTCCTCCGCCGGCTAGAACCGGTAGGCCTTCGTGTCGGCGTGGGCGACTATGATCTCGGTCCCGACCGGGATCCCGAGGAGGTTCTTCGTCGTCACGTAGACGTGCAGCCCGTTGACCTGCGTCCTCGCCTTCGAGGTCGGTTTCGGGATGATCTGCTGGTTTATCACCACGTAGCCGATCCCCGGGAGGCTTATCTTGGTGTTGGGGCGGACGTTCACGGGGAGAGGCAGGCCGAGCACCCTGAGGTTCGCGAACCGGGAGCCCGCCGTCGAGCTCGTGCGCACCCCTTTCCTGTAGGTGTCCTGCGCCGCGGCGGTTATGGCGTCGGCCCGGATGATCCCGCCGAGCAGGTTCACACCGGCGACCTTCGCGCTCGTCTTCGCAACACCACCGCTCACGAGCTGTCGGCCGTAGGCCGTGGTATCCCCGGCCCCGAGCGAGAGGATCTTGCCCGCACCGACACCGCTGACGGTATTGCGCTTGACCTTGCCTCCCGTACCCTGACAACCGACGAAGACGAAGGCCGCGCGCCCCACCTGGTTGGCGAGCAGCGGGCTACTGGTCTTCGCGTAGGCCGCATAGGCCTGCCCGCCGAGGTTGGCCCTGGGCTGGGTGCGCGAGAAGCCGCTCGCGGCGTGGGCTACCACTATCCTCGCCCCCACCGGCAACCCGAACTTGTTGTTCCTGGTCACCACCACCGTGAGCATGTCCACCGAGATCCGGCCGGCCTGCCTGCCGTTGCCGCCCTTCTGGACGTGCTTGAGCTCTACGTATCCTATGCCGGGCAGGCCGACCTTCGAGTTGGGAGAGACGTTGGCCTTCACGGGCTTCCCGGCTATCCTGAGGTTCACGAGCCTCGACCCGCGCGCGTTGCTCGTTATCTTCTTCGTGTTTGCGGAGGTGTTCGCAACGGCTTTTATCGCGTCGGCCCTGATGAGCCCCTTGAACAGACTCACCCCCGCGACCTTGGAACTGTTGTGGACCGCGGCGGAGGTCGCGCCTTTCCTGGCATAGACCGTGCTGCGGGTCACGCCGGCGCTGAGCACCCTCCCGTTAGCTGGGGCTTTGACGCTGTCGACGGTGTTGGAGAGCGTCTTCCCGTTGGTGCCGTTGCACGGACAGGGGATGAAGGCCGAACGACCGAGGGAGGTCGCGACCGGCCCCGCCTTGGCGTTCGCATAGGTTGCATAGGCGTTGCCCTGGAAAGAACCCTTGATCAGGGCAGCCGCACCGGCTCGCCCCACGGAGAAGAACAACGCGAAGACGGCGATGAGAACGCCGGAAAGAACGATGGCCAGGAGCCTCGTCGGAGCTCCCCTGGCGGTGTGGGGGTCGGCCCCGCGCACCGCGACATGCTCGACTGATCTCCTCAAGAGAGATCACCCCTTTCCTCGAACAGAATTATGATGCAAGGTCTTCCATGTGGGTATCGTTCAGCCCATGATCCCGAAAACCTCCTTTCAGCATGGTCTGCACATTACTCTTCGGCAGCAATCGCTGCTAACTTTAGCGACCATGAAAAACGAGGAGCGAACATCGCTCCCCGCCGAACGTGTCGTCCCAGGAGAAGGTTCAGCCCGCCCCGGGCTCCCAGCGGAAGAACCTGACGGCGAGGACGAGGCCCATGAGCGCGGTGGCGAGCAGCGCCGCCGCGTCGGTCCACAGGTGGGCGAGGGAGGTACCGTAGACCATAGCCCGGCGCAGCCCGTCGGCCAGATAGTAGAGGGGGAGGATCCGGGCCACGGTCTGAAGCCACTCCGGGGCCTGGGTTATGGGGAAGAAGATCCCGGCCAGGAAGAGCATGGGGAAGGTGATCAGGTTACCCAAAGTGTTCGCGCTCTCGACCTTGCGCGAGACGCCGGCGACGAAGAACCCGATGGCGAGGAAGGCGAGCGCGCCGAGGACCGAGAACACCCCCACGCCCACCGCTACCTGGGCGATGTCCCCGCCCACGCGGAGGTCGAAGAGCGCTCTCGCCATCCCCAGCAGGATCGCCACCTGGAAGAGCACCACGAGGAGGTTGGAGACGATCCTGGCGCCGATGAAGCTCATCAGGGGGAAGGGCGTGACGCGTATGCGCCTGAGAACGCCCCGCTCGCGCAGGGCCACGAACGCCGCGGCGAGCCCGATGACCCCGTTCTGCATGATGCTCATCGCGACGAACCCCGGCACCAGATAGTCGATGGAACTGAGGTGGTGCCCCTGCACCCCGCGGGTGATGACGGAGACGAGCTCCGGTCCCCGATTCACGCCCCGGTTGAACCGGTCGGCGATCTGCTGAATCGCGGCGGAGACCGCCTGCGCGGTGGAGAGCCTGGAGCGGTCCACGTAGGAGGTCACGTGCAGCGGCTGGCCCGGCGAGGCGTGTGGCGGGAAGACCAGCACGGCGTCCACGTCCCCCTGCTCGAGCTTCTGGAGCTCGGCTTTACGGTCCCCCGAGCGCTGAACCTTGAAGAAACTCGACTTCTGCATCGCCTTCGTCATCTGGGCGGCGATGGGCGTAGAGTTGCCGTTCACCACGCCGACGGTGACGGTGAAGTCCGAACTCCTCCCGAAGAGGAAACCGAAGAGCAGGATGAAGAGCGCCGGGAAAGCCAAAAGCCAGAAAAGGGCGGTGCGGTTGCGAACCTGCATCTTGAGGTTGGCCCCGACCATGGAGAGGAAAGCTTTCATCAGTCGCGCAGGCTCCTTCCCGTATAGGCGATGAACACGTCCTCGAGGTTCGCGCTCCGCACCGAGAGGTTGCGCAGGCGCGCCCCGTTCTCCGAAGCCAGACGCATCAAGCCGACGATGGTGTCCTGGGCGTTGCTGGTCCTGAGGCGCAGGTCGTCCCCCTCGCGCTCGACCCCACGCACCTCCGGCAGCCCCTCCAGTCCCCCCATCGGCCCGTCGATCGTCACCAGAACGGTGGCGTCCACATCGAGCGAGCGGATCAAAGCAAGAGGGGCGTCGCAGACGAGCACCCGACCGTGGTCCATCACCGCGACCCGGTCGCACAGCTCCTCGGCCTCCTCCATGTAGTGGGTGGTGAGCACAACCGTGCGACCCTCGGAGCGGATCTTACGCACCAGCTCCCACATGTTGCGCCGGGCCTGTGGATCCAGACCCGTCGTCGGCTCGTCGAGGAAGACCACCCGCGGGTCGTTGACCAGCGCGAGCGCCACCGAGAGCCGCTGCTGCTGGCCGCCGGAGAGCTGATCGACCCGAGCATCCTTCTTCTCGGTGAGCGAGACCATCTTCAAGAGGCGCCAGACGTGCTCCCTGGAGCCGTCCACGCCGTAGAGGTCGGCGAAGAGCGCGAGCGTCTCCTCGACCGAGAGGTAGTCGAAGAGCGCGGTCGTCTGCAGCTGGACCCCGATGATCCTCTTGAGTTTGCCGGGCTCCCGGACCGCATCATACCCCGCAACCTCTATACTCCCGGCGTCGGGCTTCCTCAGACCCTCGATCATCTCCAGCGTCGTCGTCTTGCCCGCGCCGTTGGGGCCGAGGATGCCGAAGACCTCACCCCGGTAGACCGTCAGGTCCACCCCGTCCACGGCGACGACCCCCCCGTATCTCTTGCGCAGGCCCCGCGCCCGGATCACCTCCTCCCCCAGGGTATCCGTGTCCCGGTCCTTCCGCGCAGCTTCCATGCGAACCTCCTCCGCATCGGCGTTCCGCAACCTCCCCGGATGCTAACCGCGGACGGCAAAAACGACATCGGACGAAAGGACGATTTGGGGGAAGCAAGCCCCCTTACCAGGGTCATGTGCCCTCTGGGCGGGCACACCCGAGCGGCAGGCGATCGAGGTTCTCCGGCCGCGCTCCGACTCATGGAGATACGTCCCGTTCACCGGTCTACCCCGCCCGCCGATTTTCTGGAACCTACTCCAGGAGGTTACCCCCGCGCAACCTGACAGCCGGCGGACGAGAGCGAGTCCCGAGCCCTCAGCTCACGAAACCTCGATCCAGCCACGCTCCGCCGCGTAGAGTGCGGCCTGGGTGCGGTCCCGGAAACCGAGCTTGCGAAGTATGCTCGAGATGTGGTTCTTGACCGTACCTTCGGTTATGTACAGGGCGCGGGCGATCTCGCGGTTGGAGGCCCCGGAGGCGACGAGCCTCAGCACCTCCATCTCCCGCTCGGAGAGCACCTCCGAGCCAGGACGAGGGGCCACCCCCTTCGAGAGACGCCCGATCTCGGAGATGACCTTGAGCGTGATCGGACCATCCAGCACCGCCTCGCCCCGGTACACCTTCCTTATCGCAGCGGCGAGCTCCTCCGAGGGCACGTCTTTGAGGATGTATCCCTTCGCCCCCGCCCGGAGCCCTCGGAAGACATAATCGTCGTCGTCGAAGGTGGTCAGGATGATCGCCGCGACCTCCGGATGTTCCCGCCCGAGGCGTTCTATGAGCTCTATCCCGTCCATCCGGGGCATCCTCACGTCCACGAGCATCACCTCCGGCCGCACCCGCGGAATGCGTTCCAGCGCCTCCACCCCGTCGGAGGCTTCTCCGACCACCTCCACTCCCTCCTCGAGCTCGAGCAGCGTCCTCAAGCCTTCTCGCATGAGCGCCTGATCTTCGACGATCATCACCCGCACAGGGTCGGTCACGATCCTCCTTCCATCACGGGGAGCTCGACCTCGAGC
>JAIMBO010000140.1 GCA_023511405.1 Rubrobacteraceae bacterium | reverse complement strand
GGAGCCCGGTCCGGGTGCAGCTGGACGGCGGGGTGGTCGTCGTCGAGTGGGACGGCGGGGAAGGCCCCCTCTACATGTCCGGCCCGGCGGAGTACGTCTGCGAGGGCAGGCTTCTCCTCTAGCGCTCCTTCAACCCGGCCTCGAGCCCGTCGACGAATTGCCGGGCGGTGCGCCCCGAGCGTCCGGGGTGCCAGCGCTCCCAGAGCAGCGCCCTCTCGCGCAGCTCCTCCTCCGGCATCGCCAGGCCCCGCGCCCGCGCGAGCCCGAAGACTATCTCGAGGTAGCGCTTCTGGTCCGGCGGCGGGAACGTGACGCGCAGCCCGAATCGGGCGGCCAGGGAGAGCTTCTCCTGCATGGTATCGTGGACGTGCACGTCGTCCTCCTCCCGGTCGGAGAAGCGCTCGCGCACCAGGTTGCGCCGGTTGGAGGTCGCGTAGAGCCGGACGCTCTGCGGAGGTGGGGCGACGCTCCCCTCGAGCAGCGCCTTGAGCGTCTTGTACGAGACCTCGTCCTCCTCGAAGGAGAGGTCGTCGACGAAGACGATGAAACGGGCTCCCCTCCGGCGCAGCGTCTGCATGAGCTCGGGAAGCCGGCCGAGATCCTCCTTGGGCAGCTCGACCAGCCTCAGCCCGTCCGCGGCGTAGGCGTTGGCGAGCGCCTTGACGGTGGACGACTTCCCGGTCCCCGGAGGACCGTAGAGCAGCGCGTGGTGGGAGGGCAGCCCGGCGAGCAGCCGCTCGGTGTTCTCGATCAGGGGCCGCCGCTCCTCCTCGTAGGCTACGAGATCCTCCAGGCGCACCGGGTCCGGGCTCTCGACCGGGACGAGCCCCCCCTCCCGCCAGCGGAAGGCCCTGTAGCGCCCGAGCGTCCCCGCCCCCTGGCGGGCGAAGTGCCCGGCGAGAAGCTCCGCGCACCCGCCCCAGTCGGGCGCGGCGGCGAGCTTGCGCGCGATCTCCTGCCTCGGAGAGACGTCCCCGCCGGCCCCGGGATGGACCAGCGGCTCCCAGAGCCCTCCGAGCTCCGGGAGGCGCTCCTCGACGAGCGCGAGCAGAGACCTGGTCCCAAGCCCGAAGAGCCCCTGCAGCACCGGGAGCTCGCGCCGGGCCTGCCCCAGGAGAGCCGGGGGAAGTTCCCCCGTCTCGGCACCGAGGCTGAAGGGGTTCTCGTCGTCGAGGATGCTCCCGAGAAAGTGCGCCTGCCAGGCGTCGGGGAGCAGGGGATCGCGGGAGGCGGCGAGACCCGCCCAGAGCCCTCCCACTACCCCGGCCACCTCCCCGGCGTCCGGCCTCTCCCGCGCCAGCAGGCCGAGCAGGGACAGCAGATCCCGGGCGGGCCGGGTGCCGAGCACGCCCCGGAAGAGCGCGAGACCCCGCGCCCGGACCACGAGCCCGGCGAGTTCTTCGTTCCGCATGGAAACGAACTCTAGCACCGCCCCGGACCACTCGTCTACGTGTAGACGTCCCTCCTGCCGAACGCCAGGGCCGCCAGCACCACGAGAAGCAGGGCGGAGGCAGAGAGCAGGGCGAAGTTCGACCAGTCGATCCCCTGCCGGATGGCGGCGCCGTAGTAGTGGAAGGCCGAGAAGCGGCGCAGGCCCTCGATGCTCCCGACGCTCCCGGCAAGCGCGTTGAGGACATACATGAAGACGAGCACGGCCCCGGGGATGCTCACCGCCGGGGCCCGCCGGTGCGTGAGCGCGGAACACAGCATCGCGAAGCCCCCGAAAAGGGCGGACATCGGCCACAGGTTCAGAAGCGCCTCTGCCAGTCGGGCCGGGGAGAGATCGACACCCACCACGAGGGCGGCGAGTTCCATCAGCACCCCCATGACGGCCAGGATGATCGCCAGCGAGAGCATGCTGGCTACGAAGCTGCCGACGACGAGCTGCCACCGTGCTATGGGGTTGCTCATCACCACGTCGATCTTCCCGTCCTCCTCCGCTCCGGAGAGCGCGGAGGCGGAGGCGAGGATGGCGAAGAAGGCGAGCGCGAGCGGCGCCATGAAGCCGAGCAGCTCGGTGGCGAGAAGAGCCTCTATGGAGCCGAACCCGGCGCCCGCACCGAAACCGAAGAGGCTCCGCGCCGCACGCGGCAGCCTGCCCACGAGGCCGTTCAGAAGCTCCCGCTGGTCCGCCAGCGAGGGGTAGAGCGCGACGTACGCGATGCCGAGCGCCGCCAGATACACTCCCCAGACGAGCGCACCCCTGTACCGAAGCCTGAGGGAGCTTCCGGCCAGCACGACGATCCGGGTCGAAGCAGAAGGAACCTTCGCCCCCCTCATCTCTCCTCCCCGTCCTCGCCGTAGTACGCCAGGAAGACCTCTTCGAGCGAGGGAAGCTCGACCTCGATGTCCACGACCGTGTGCCCCGCGGCGAGCTTGACGACCGCGTCGAGATCGCCGTGGACCCGGAACGAAAGCACAGCACCCTCCTGCTTCAGCTCGTCGACCCCGGGGAGCGCGGCGAAGGGGGCCGGGTCGGCGGGCGAATCGAAGGTCAGCCTCACACGCCGGAAGGACCGGCCGGGCAGCCTCCCGACCTCCTCGACGGCGGCGAGCGTACCCTCCCGGATGATCCCCACCCGGTCGCAGACGCGCTCGACCTCGGCCAGGTTGTGCGAAGAGAAGAAGACCGTACGCCCCTCCTCCTTCACCTCACGTATCATCCGCAGGAATTCCTCCTGCACGAGGGGGTCGAGCCCGCCGGTCGGCTCGTCGAGGATCAGAAGCGGCGGCCGGTGGAACATCGCCTGTACGATCCCGATCTTCTGCCTGTTGCCCCGGCTGAGCCTGCGCACGGGACGGGTGAGGTCGGCGCCAAGCCTGTGGGCGAGCGCGCGGGCGTAGGAGAGATCATCCACCCCACGCAGCCGGGCGGAGAGCCGGATGATCTGCTCACCCGTCATCCGGTCCTCAAAGGCGAGCTCCCCGGGCAGGTTCCCGACCCGCAACCTCACCTCGACGCTCTCCCGCCACACGTCGAACCCGAAGACCTCGGCCCGCCCCCCATCCGGTCGCAGAAACCCCATGAGCGTGCGGATGGTGGTGGTCTTACCGGCCCCGTTGGGCCCGAGAAAGCCGAAGACTTCCCCCTCCTCGACCTCGAGATCGAGCCCCGCTATCCCCCGCCCCCCACGGTACGTCTTGGTGAGGCCCGCCGTCCGGATCACGGCCCCCATCAGCCCTCCCCCCGCTCCCGGACCCAGCGCTCCAGCAGCCGGGGCATCTCCCGCTCCAGATACCCGTAGAGGCTCCTGACCTCCTCGAGCGCCCGCCGGGAGCGCGGGCTCGCCCCCTCCATCACCCCGAGCCCCCGCTCGGCGAGGGACCGGAACGTCGCGTACGTCCCGGCCTGCTGCCGCACCAGCTCGCTCCAGTCCGCCCGCGCCCTGAAGTAGTCCTTCCTCTCCCCCGGCCGCCTGCCCCGCTCCACGATACCGAGCCGTACGAGACTGCGCGTAGCCCCACTCACCGACCCCCGGCTCACCCCCAGCGCACCCGCGATCTCCTCCGCCGTCCTCTCCGGCGGGTCGGAGACCAGCAGAAGCCCCATCACCCTCCCCTGCACCCTCGGCAGCCCGAATCCAGCCCAAAAAGTCGCAAACCCCTCGACGTACTCCCGCCGCTCCTCGTCCAGCGAAACTCCCATACGACCCATTCTATTCGGTATTTTCGAAAATTTCAATATTTTTTGAAAAAACAAGCAAAAGAAAAGGGCCGCGCGAGCGGCCCCGGTGTGGTTTCAGCGGGTGGCGTACATCTAGGCTTCCCAGGTATTTTCGCGGAGGGTCATTTCGCGTCCCTCCTCGCGGGCCTTCCGGCGGGGACGCCAGATACGGACGTACTCCGCGCCGAGGTAGGAACCGATGACGAGGAGGGCGGCGACGACCTGGGCGAGGAGGCCTTCGAGGGTGGGGAAGACGGCGAACCACATCCCCATCCAGCCGGGGATGGGTATCGGGAGGGTGGTGGTCGGGAGCCAGTGGGCGAGCTGCATCTCCTGCACGCTCTCGCCGACCATGACGACGAGCACGAGGCCGAGCATAACGCCGGTGACGATGAGCATCTTCTTGTAGGGGAGCTTGTGCTGCATGGAGAAGGTGAGCACGGCGACGCCGAGGGTGAGCCCGAGCCCGACGGCGGTCCCCAGAAGCACCTCCTCGGAGCCCACCTTGAGCCTCAGGTTCTGCAGGAAGAGGACGACCTCGAAACCCTCCCGGTAGATGGCGGAGAAGCCGAGCAGGGCGAGGCCCCAGAACGCTCCGGAGAGCGCGCCCCCCGAGCGCTCCATCACCTGTCGGCGCCGGCGGTGGTGCATCCCGATCCAACCGGTCCAGTAGATCTTGTGGAAGAACCAGTTCATCACCACGAGGAGGACCAGGATCGCCAGGAGCCCGGTCGCGGCCTGCACGTCGAGCGCCGGCGCGTTTACCGCGGAGATTATCGCGACGACGATGAACCAGGTCGCTATCGTTGCGGCGAAACCCACCCCCGATCCGGTCGCGACCGGCTTCCAGAAGCCGCTCTTGCCGCGCATGAGCCCGGCGGTTATCGCCGAGAGGACGAGTATCGCCTCGAGCCCCTCGCGGAAGACGAGTATGCCGCTGTTCAGGATCGCCGAGGCCGGGCTCAGGTTGCGCGCCTGGCTCGGGTCCGGCGGGTTGCCACCCCACTCGACCGCCTGCCACACCATGATCCCAGCGACCAGCGCCGCTATCAGCGCCACCGCGAAGGACCAGGGGTTCAAGAGGCGACGCAACCTGAAGTTCTGCAGCATGAAAACCTACCCCCTCCGGCTCCCGGCCGCTTCGGGCACATACAAATGACAATCATTCGCAACAACCACACCGGCAAGGTACCGCCGAACGAGCCGGGCGTCAAGGAATCCGGCGGGATGATGTGAGCCAGATCAAATCACCCACCGAAGAGGCGGCGGAAGAAGCCCCGGCGTTTTTTGAGCGACTCGAGTTCGGCTTCGAGGCGGGTACGTTCTTCGGCGAGGGCGGACTTCTCTTCGACGAGCCTGATGCGTTCCTGGATGAGGCGCTCGCGCTCGGCTTCGAGGCGGGACTTCTCCTCTTCGAGGGTGGAGATCGTCTTCTCCTGCAGCTCGCGCTGGTACTCGACGAGGTTGAGCCGTT
The DNA here is from genome assembly GCA_023511405.1 of Rubrobacteraceae bacterium. Classification (GTDB taxonomy): domain Bacteria; phylum Actinomycetota; class Rubrobacteria; order Rubrobacterales; family Rubrobacteraceae; genus Rubrobacter_E; species Rubrobacter_E naiadicus. The sequence goes on along the minus strand of JAIMBO010000140.1, from coordinate 193 downwards.
CTATCTCGGACCAGAGGCGGTCTATCTCGACGCGGGCGGCGTCGCGTTCGCGCCTTATCTCCTCGAGCTGGCGGTTGCGCTCCTCCAGGCGTGTCTTGTAGTCCTGCCCCTGCTGCAACAGGCGCTCGTAGCGTTCGAACGGGACGGCGGGGAGCCGGGAGGAGCCTTCGTCCCCTATCACCTCGCCCTCGAA
>JAIMBO010000139.1 GCA_023511405.1 Rubrobacteraceae bacterium | reverse complement strand
ATCCTCGACCTCCTCCACCTTCAGGGGCTTCGTACCTATCTTTTCATCGTACTCGTGCAGCCGGGCTGCCTTCATGCGCTGCTCTTCTCCTTTCTCCCGTACCTCGCTTGGAGCAGATCACTGCACAGCGCGCCGTTGCTCTCCAGGCTTATCCTGGTCAGGCGCGCCTTCCTCAGGTGCTCGACCACGGCTTCCTCGGGGACGGGATCCCCGCTCGCGCTCAGGAGCAGCGGGGAGGAGGGGGAGAGGTCGAACCCGAGCTCCCTCCTGCGCTCCAGGTATACCTCGAGCTCCGGGCAGGGTGGGACGTCGCCGAGGCGCATGTGCGCAAGCTCCCGCGGGCTTCTGCCCCGGGAGAGCAGGGTGCGGCAGAGGATCTCCTGGCGACGGACGAAGGCTTTCTTGCGGAAGGTCTCGCGTACGGCGTCCAGGTCCTCCCCGGTCGTCTCGTCGGAGAAGGAGGCCATCGCCCGGTCGAAGCCCTCGTCCCTCTCCACCCCACGGTTTATCTCCCGGGCGACGTGGAACTCCTCGAGGACGACCTCGACCCGCTCCACCCGCGGCAGCGAGATGAGCGCCCTCTTGGCGTCCTCGGCCATGATGTAGGCGAAGTTGGGCGAGCAGAAGTAGGTGGGGAGCCTGAGCCTCAGGCGGACCGTTCCTTCATCCCGCTCTACGTGCGAGACGAACCCGAGGGTGGTGATCGGCTCGTCCAGTTCGGGGTCCCGGACGCCCGAGAGGGCGTCCAGGACCTCCGATTCCCGAATCTCGCTCACGGCGCGACGGGCTCGGCGTCGCTCCCAACAGGACCGGTGCCCGAGTGAGCGCCCTTTAGCTTCAGCTCCTCCGGTACCTCTATGCCGTAGAGCCCGGCCAGGTTGAGCCCCAGGATCTTCTTCTTTATCTCCGGGGTGAGCGTGCCGTACTCGCCCTGCATGTCCTCCGGTATCTGGAAGTCCACGAACTCCTCTATGAGCCACTTGGGCTGCCAGATGGCGTAGTCGCTGCCGAAGGTGATCCTGTCCTCCCCCAGCCAGTACAGCAGCTCCCCGATGATCTGGGCGAAGTAGCGCGGCCGGGTGTGGATGAACGGAATGGCCACCGCGAGCCCCCCGTAGACGTTGGGCTCCTGCGTCCCGATCCAGCAGAAGTCCTCCAGCCTCGGCAGCCCTACGTGCTCGACGATGAAGTTGAGGTCGGTGAACTCAGAGGCCACGTCGTCCACGTCGGCCACGTCGAAGGCGTCACGATTGAGAGGCCGGATCGTCGGGCCCTTGTGAACGTGGATGTTCTTTATCCCCAGCTCGACACATTTCTCCAGATAACGTTTGGCCCAGTCGTCCTTGAGGCTCCAACCCTTCGAGCGCCCCTTCCACTCCGCCGTGTAGAGCTTGACGCCCTTGAGGTTGTACCTCTCCGCGAGCCGCTCCAGCTCCCTGAGCCCCTCCTCGCCGTCTCTGGGGTCGAAAGCACCGTTGACGATGAACCTGTCCGGGTACTTCTCCGCCAGCACCCCGTCCTGCTCGGTGGTGTTGAACCCGTTCTTGTAGAAGTCCGTGAGGTAGGTCGGCTGGAAGATCGCCTTGTCGTCGTAGCCCACCTCGAAGAGATCGTGCAGGATCCTCTCCTCAGAGTACTTGTAGAACTCCTCTATGGGCCACTTGTACTCTTCGGGGCTCAGCGCCGTCTGGTAGTCGTGGAAGCACTCGATGAACTGCTGGCCGTGGACGTTGCGCCAGTTCTGCGGACTGCCGTCCCAGAAGTGGACGTGCCCGTCCACCACGAAGTACTTCTCACCATCCTTCTCGTACACCACTCCTCCTTTCTTGCTTTCTTTGAGCCGAATATATATTCCGGAAGATGTCAATCAAGTTGCAAGCGGAGCGTTTTCTAATATTGTGCGAAAATCATTCGTGCCGGGGGCTTGGTCGACGTGTGTGGGGTAGATTATCCTGCAGGAAAGGGGGTAAGTGGTCTTGGTCTTTGAGGCTGCACCTCAAAACAGGCTGGGAGGCAGAGGAGCCGGGGGTGGGTTCCGGGGGGCCCGGAGGATGTTCGAGATCCTCGACTTCGTGAGTCGCAGGGAGAGGGTGACCGCGAAGGTGATCGCCCGCGAGCTCGACGTCAGCCTCTCGACCTGCTACCGGTTGCTCGGGATCCTGGTGGATGAAGGATACCTGGAGAAGCTGCCGCGTTGCGGCGGCTACAGGCTCGGGCCGGCCATACCCCTTCTCTACGGACGTGCCACCGGGAGGTTTCTGGAGACCTCCGTGGAGCCGGTCATAGAGGAGCTGGCCATGAGGAGCGGGCGCCACGCTTACCTGGGAGTTCTCGACGGTGGACAGGTGACCGTGGCGCAGGTAAAGTCCCCACCGGAGAGCCCTCCGGTGGGTGTGGTTCGGGGCTTTCACGGCGCCTCGCATGCTCTGGCTCTCGGAAAGGTGCTCATAGCCGGGGCGGGACCGGATGGCATAGAAGAGTACGTCGAGTGCTACGGGCTGGAGAAATTCACCCCCAGGACCATAACCGAGAAGCGCCATCTGGAGGACCACCTGCGGGGCGTGATGGTCCGGGGGCTGGCCATCGACGTGGAAGAGTTCGCGGAAAACCTTTGCTGCATAGCCGTACCGATACTGGACCGGGACGGCCGTACCCGGGGAGCGATCGGCATCTCCACCTCCGCTCGACGCTTCGACAGCGAACTCAGGGCTCTGGCTCCCATGGTGAGGCGTGCCGCCCGGGAAGCCTCCGATATTCTCGAAGAACAAAACCGGCCGATGCGGGGTGTTCTGGCAGATAAGGTGCAGCAGAAGCCGCCGCGGGGATGAGGTAGGGGGGAGTTTCGACACATCGGCCGAGGTGCGATATACTCGCACCCCGCAAGGTGCCGACGTAGCTCAGCTGGTAGAGCAGCTCACTCGTAATGAGCAGGTCAGCGGTTCGAGTCCGCTCGTCGGCTCTCTTTTTTTCCCCCGATTTGCAGGGGAAACGCTAATACACGAAAGAGGGCCGGGATCTCTGCAGGCCCACCTTACCGCAACCGTACCGCAACCCGCTCGGCTACGCGGCCTCAGCCGTTCCAGTGGATCTCGAGGTGGTACCTGTCCGCGGCCAGGAGCACGACGTCGCGGAGGGTGGAGATCTCTCCGTGCTCCTCGACCCGTAGCTTGCCCGCGCAGCGCTCCAGGAAAAGGCAGTAATTGCGGTTCTCCCCGGCGTGGCGCGACAGGTAACGGATGCCGTCGGCTTCGGGGAACCAGCGGTGCAGGGCGAGTGCCCAGGCTTGCGTGGTCGGGTACTGTCTGGACATCCCGATCCGACCGTCGAGCCCGAGACGCTTCTGCACGCCCGCATCGTCTAGCGGCACGAGTCGTAGATCCCCTTGCGAGAATATATAGCTCAGCCGTCTCTGTTTCTCACCGGTCTCGATAACTCGCACGTCGCCGTACACCTCGGCGAAGACCGCTAGGCGGTCGGCGTTGCAGTACAAGGTGGCGTACTCGCCGGAGGGCGCGTCGAAGCGGTATCTTCCCGTGGGGTAGCGCCTCGCTTTGAGGGGATCCTCTTCTCTGTGCAACCGCCAGGCGGAGATCTTCTCCTCCGTCAGATCGAACGGGGCGGGCAGCCACTCGGGAGGCTCGGGTAGCCGGTCGCCTTCTAGCACCGGGGACCACGCCTACCCGACGAGTTCGGAAGTTTCAGGCTCCACCCGATAGTGTTGCGCGGACCACCCCGAGCACGTACTCCTCGGCCTCCGGGTCACCCGACCGGAGCAGATCCGCGAGCGTCTCCCCATCGCCGGCTTCGCCCTCCACCGCGGCCGGGTTGGTCATCAGGGCGTCGAGGGCGAGCGCGCCCGTGCCGGCCTCCTCTGACGCTTCGATCAGGCGCGGCAGCGCCCCAAGCGGCCGGCCGTCCTCTCCGAACTGCCAGAGCGGGTAGTAGACCTCGCGGCGTATCGGCAGCCTCACGCCCAGGAGCTTCTTCTCCTTGCGGAGCTGCCCGAGCCTCTGTCGGCTCACGCCCAGCCGCTCCCGCAACTCGGGGCCGGAGAGCGAGCGCTCCTCTATCTCCCTGTAGCGGGCAAAGACGCGCAGCTTGTTGCGCACCTCCAGCTCGTCGAGGCCAGGAGTATATCCCTCGTCCTCCCGATCCCGCCGCAGCTTGTCTTCCAAAGCGACGATATCCTGGGAGGAGCCGTCCAGCAGGACGCGCGTGATGCGGCTGATCGTGACCGACAACGCCTCCCGCTCGCCCTTCGGACGCTCCAGAAAGCTCTTCTCGACCTCCGGATCCAACAGCCTCAGCGCCACAATCACTCCTTATCGCGCAAGAACGTCAAGTAGAATCATCTTACTGTCGTAACGCAAGAACGTCAAGCAAAGCGATGGATTTGGACTTCGGATGGAGCTTCTTGCCGCAACCCGCGTGCCTATGCGACGTCGCTGTCTTCTTCGGGCTCCGTGCAGTCCTCCTCCCGAAGGGTGTCTTCCATCGCGGCTGCGGCCTGGTCTCCCATCGTGGGCGCCCAATGGCTGTAGAGGTCCATCGTGATCGAGATGCTGGCATGCCCCAAAAGCGCCTGGACGAACTTGGGGTGGACGCCCTTCGCGAGCAGCAGCGTGGCGCAGGTGTGCCGCAGGTCGTGGAACCGGATGCTCGGAAGGCCGGCACGCTTGAGCAGAGGCTTGAAGGAGCGGTTGACGACGTTCTGCGCGTCGAGAGGCGTGCCGATCTCGGAGGCGAACACGAGTCCGTTGTCCTCGTAGAGGGATCCTACCTTCATCTTCTCCTCCGCCTGCCGCCTGCCGTGGCGCTTGAGCGCTTCCACGGCGGTCGCGGTGAGCGGCACGGTGCGCCGGCTGGCGTTCTTGGGCTCGGAGAAGACGAGGCCGCCCCCGTCGCGGTGCCTCTGAAGCTGGCGGTTCACCCTGAGCGTTTTTGCCCCGAGATCCGCGTCGGACCACTTGAGGCCCAGGATCTCACCCTGCCTCAAGCCGCAGGTCAGCGCCACGACGTACAGTGCCTCGAAGCGGTCCCCCCTGGCCGCCGCGAGAAAGACGCGCGCCTGCTCGGGGGAGAGGGGTGTTATCTCCTCCCGGCGCACCCTCGGCGGGTCCACGGCCTCGGCCACGTTGCGCGGGACGAGCGACCACTTGACGGCCTGCTTGAGGGCGCGGTGCAAAACGGCGTGCGTGTAGCGGACGCTCGCGTTGCTGAGACCGGCGTCCAGCTTCGAGCGGTACAGGCCCTGGACCTTGAAGGGGGTCAGATCCTTCAGCTTGATCCGCCCCAGCGCCGGCGTGAGGTGCCGGCGCACCTGCAGGCGGTAGTTGGTGTACGTTCGCGGGCTCACGTTGCCCTTGACGCTGCTCTCCAGCCACCGCTCCAGATACTCCCCGAC
>JAIMBO010000138.1 GCA_023511405.1 Rubrobacteraceae bacterium | reverse complement strand
TCCCACGGGTCGGGCTCTATGGCCAGCGCCTTGACCTCCAGCAGGTCTCCGGGTTCGGCGCCTTTGACGTAGACCGGTCCGGTCAGCGGGTGGACGGGACCGAGGTCGAGCCTGCCGACGTCCTCGGCGGTCGAGGCGGGATTGAGCTGCCCGTCGAAGGCGTCGCGGGTCTCATAGATCACGATGTCCCCCGGCTCGACCTCGACCACCGGCTCCAGGTCCTCGTGCCAGCGGTTGTGCCCGGTGTGGGGCTCGTCGGCGAGCTGCTTCGACGGGTCTATCGAGATGACGTGCTCTTCTGGCATCTTTCCCCTCTCATCCTGTTTCCCACGAGGAGCTCATTCTAGCGGTTTTCGGATGATGCAGGACAGGTCCCCGAGCTATAATCGACCGGGGACCAGGCGGCGCGCAGCGAAGGCTCTCGTTCCGGAGGTGTGGGTGGCGAGGCGGATCACGCGTCGGCGCGTCGGGGAGGACGCCCCGGGGAAAGCAGGTCGCCGGCGTCCCCTACGATGGGCGGGTGTGGCCGTGCTCGCCCTGGTTCTGCTCGTACTCCTCGCCGCGGCGGGCGAGTGGTTCGTCTACCGGGGCCGGATCTACCCGGGCGTAAAAGTGGCTGGAGTATCCCTCTCCGGGAGGACACCACGGCGAGCCGCCGACATCCTCCGGCAGCGCGAGGCCGGGATGATACCGCGCGAGATCCGTCTGAAGACCTCGGAAGAGTCGATCCCTCTGGACGCCCGTCGACTCGGCATCGGGATCGATGCCCAAAGGAGCGCCCATCGCGCCTACGAGGTGGGCCGAACCGGCTGGATCGGGGCCCGCATCGCCGGTATGTCCGGGGCGTTGCTCGGCGGGAGCGACCTGGAACCCGCCGTCTCTTTCGATCCGAAGGCTGCCCGCAGGCTCGTGGAGCGGCTGGCCACGCGTCTCGACTCGAAGCCTCGCGACGCTTCAGTGAGCATAGACGGCGCACAAGTCACCATCACCCCTTCGCACGAAGGCTACAGGCTCGACGTCACCGCCACCATGAACGCCATACGCCGTGCCGCGCAGGGCCTGCGCAGCGAGGCCGACATCTCTGGACGCATCCTGCGACCAGCCATCCCCACCCAGTCGGCACGGAATGCGGCCCGCAGGATCAGGACGGCCCTCTCCACCCCGCTCGTCCTGCGGGATGCGGGACACCGATGGACCTTCGAGCCCGCGCAGGTCGCCCGTATGATACGGGTCTCGGCCCACGGCTCCCGGCTGGAGGCGACCGTGAGCGGGAAAGGTTTCGAGCAGGTGGCCTCCGGCATGCTCTCCTCCCTCGAGGTCTCCCCGCAGAGCGCCTCCTACAGTGTCTCCGGCGACGCCGTCGAGGTTCTGCCCTCGCACACCGGCCGCAGGGTGGAGGAGAAGAAGCTCCTCGCCGCCATGGAAGGCGGCCTGTTCTCCGGGGACCATTCCTTCCGCGTCCAGACCAGGATGGTAAAACCGAAGCTTACCACCCGGGAGGCACAGCGCCTGAAGCCCACCACGCTCCTCGGCTCTTACGAGACCGACTACACCTGGGATACCGAACCGGGACAGATGGCCAACTACAGGATAGCCTCCAACGCGATCAACAACACCCTCGTCGCACCGGGGCAGGTCTTCTCCTTCGACGACAAGACAGAGGGGCTACACTACCAGCCCTCGAAGGTGATCGTGAACGGCAAGGTCAAGGAGGCACTGGGCGGGGGGATGTGTCAGATCTCCTCTACTCTCTACATGGCGGCGAACTACGCGGGTCTCAAGGTCCTCGAACGCCACCCCCACTACGCCCAGCTCCCCTACATCCGGCCCGGCTTCGACGCGACGGTGTGGTTCGGCAGCGGGAGCGGCCCGGACTCCGGCAGGCTGGACATGAAGTTCAAGAACAACACCCCGGGATATCTGCTCCTGAAGGAGTGGGTCGGGAGCGACGGCTACGTCCACGCCCAGATCTGGGGCCGCCCGACCGGCAGGCACGTCACGATGTGGTCGAAGGAGGTCGCCTCGGGTCCCGGCTACACCCGCTGGGTCACCTACAAAAAGGTCACGAAGGACGGCAGGGTCCTCTTCGACGGCGTGCTGCACGTGGACACCTACAAACCCCTGAGCATCTGAACCCGCGCTACAGCGCCCGCACCATGCCCCCGTCCACCAGCACGGCCTGCCCGGTGACGTAGGAGTTCGCCGGAGAGACGAGGAAGGTCGCGAGCCGGGCGAGCTCTTCCGGGGTGCCGTACCTGCCGAGCGGGATCCCGGCCTCGGATCGGGCCTTTGCTTCCTCGGGCGTGATGCCGAGCTCTTTGGCCCGTGCCTCGTCGAGCTGCCTGACGCGGTCGGTCGAGATCCTGCCGGGTCCGATCGTGTTGACGAGTATCCCCTCGGGGGCGAGCTCCGCTGCCAGGCTCTTGGCGAGCCCGGCCACCCCGGCCCGGAAGGTATTGGAGAGCACGAGCCCCTCTATGGGCTGTTTTATCGAGGAGGAGGCGATGTTGAGGATCCGCCCGCTCCTGCTCGCACGCAGGTGGGGCAGCGCCTCGCGCACGAGCCGCACGACGCTGAGCAGGTTGAGCTCGAACGCCTCCCGCCAGGCCTCATCGCCGAAGTCCTCGAAATCCCCCGCCGGAGGCCCCCCGGAGTTGGTGACCAGCACGTCGAGCCCGCCGAGACGGCCCGCGGCCTCCGCGACCAGACGCCTCACATCCTCCGCCCGACGGAGGTCGGCCGCGACCCATCCGACCTGGCCCCCGGTTTCCCCGGCGATCCCGGCGGCGGCCTCCTCCAGCGTCCCTTTGCTCCGGCTCGTGATCACGACCCGCGCCCCCTCCGCCGCGAGCTCACGGGCTACCGCCCGCCCGAGCCCCCGGCTGGAGGCCGCGACCAGCGCCCTGCTCCCTTCGAGACCGAGATCCATCGCCTAACCAGCCTCCTCCACCCGACGCCCTATCTCCCCCAGCTGCTCCTCCGAAAGGCTCCGCTCGACGAGCGGGAAGAGCCGGCGCTCCTCGAGCCGGATGTGCTCGTCGAGCCGCTCCCCGATCTCGCTCAGTACATCAGCGTGTACTTCGTTTCTCTCCACCTGCTCCTCCAGCTCCATCACGAGCCCGCGTATGATGGCGTGGTCCCGCGCCGTGAGCACGACGGGCTCGGCTCCGAGATCCCCGCCGTAGCGGGCGTAGACCGGCAAGAGCACCTCCTCCTCGAGCCTGAAGTGCCCGCTCGTCTCCTCCCGCCAGAACGGCAGGAAGGCACGCCCGGCTCCGATCCTGGCCTCCACATCCTCACCCGCCGCCCGTCGCAACCTCCTGGCCTGCACGAGCCCCTGATGGTGGTCCTCGGAGAATTTCCTGAGCGCAGGATGCCGCTTCACGCCCAACCCCCGCCGCGTCCGATCCGGATCGGACCCTTCCGACGGTGCACCGAGAGGTACGACACCCCCTCAGGCCCGGCCTCGAACGACCGGCGTGCCCCTTTGGGTACGAAGACGAACCTCCCAGGCCCGATCTCGCACCTCTCCCCCTCAACCTCCACGGTGCCGCTCCCGAAGACCCCGATCACCAGCACATCCACCTCCCCGTTCACGTGCTCCCCGATGCCCCCTCCACCCGGCAACCGCACCAGGTTGGCGTTCAGATCCTCGCTCCCCTCCAGCTTCCAGACCGTCCCCACCCCCGAACCCGCCACACGTCCCAGATCCTCCGAGACCACCGAACCATGACCTCTGCTCATCCCGACCCCCCTCGACGAACGTCTCCAGAGTCCATCTCAGCCATCCTAGCACCGGCCCCGGCGTGTGACCCCTCACATCCCCTCCTTGCACCTACCAACCCGAGACTGCAATATACTATTACGTTTTAAGTGCTGTTTGTTGGAGAAAGAGGTGGTGGATGATGATCCCGCCCTGGAGGAAGGTTGGTGAGCTCGTGGCGGAGGTGCCCGGCCGGTCACGGGTGTTCGAGGAGGTGGGGATAGACTACTGCTGCGGCGGGGACGTCTCCCTTGCGGATGCCTGCGAGGCGGCCGGGGTAACCGTGGAGGAGGTCGTGAAGAGGCTGGAGGGAGAGGCAGGCAGGACCGATGAAGAGCCAGACCTCGCGAGCATGGGCATGGGGGAGCTGGTCGAGCACATCGTGAAGATCCACCACGACTACCTGCGCTCCGAGCTTCCCAGGCTGGAGCGGCTGATCGGGAAGGTGGAGGCAGCGCACGGGGAGAACCATCCGGAGCTCGGTGAGTTGAAGGAAGAATTCGGGCGGCTGCGGGCGGAGCTCGAGGAGCACACCGCGGAGGAAGAGGCTGCGATCTTCCCGGCCGGGGTGAGGCTCGAGCGCGGGGAACCGGCCGGGGTGGAAGGCTCCCTCGGCGGCCTGCTGGGGAAGAGCGTGAGGGAGCACATAGCGACCGGACGGCGGCTGCAGAAGATCCGGAAGCTCACCGACGGCTACCGCATACCGGAGGACGCCTGCAATTCCTACCGGGCGATGCTCGACGGTCTCGCCGAGCTCGAGCGCGACACCCACCATCATATCTTCAAGGAGAACAGCCTGCTCTTCCCCAGGATGAAATCTCGTGAAGAGGAGATGCGCGGATGATGGACGCGAATTTTCCTCAGCCGGTGTGGGCCTGCATGGGGTGCGGCACCTCCTACGACCCGGAAGAGGTCCTCTTCCTCTACTCCGACGAGTCAGGCTCCCGTTGCAGGGAGTGCGGGAGCATCCTTCTCGGGCCCCTGATCCCTGCCGTCATGACCGGTGAGGAGCGCGCGCAACTTCTCGTTGTTTCCGGCGAGCGTATCCAGACAGGAGGTTGAGCATGCAAAAGACCGTAAGCGAAGAGCGCGTCAGAGACCAGCTCAGGACCGTGATAGACCCCGAGCTCGGCCTCGATATAGTCGAGCTCGGGCTCGTCTACGACATAAAGGTGGAGCAGGATGGACGCCACGTCGACGTGACGTTCTCCCTGACGAGCCCGATGTGCCCCGTGGGCGACATGATCCAGGAGCACCTCGAAAACGAGCTGCTCTCCATCGAAGGAGTCGAGACGGTCGACGCCCGCCTCTCCTTCGAACCCCCCTGGAACCCGGACATGATGAGCCCCGCCGCCAAGCTCTTCTTCGGCCGCTAGAGATCACACAACCGCGTGATCCCGGTCATGCAGCCCTTGCCCCGCAAATAAAACGCTACATAATCAGTAATGGTTAGTGGTCGAGGAAGAGAGGAGGCGCGATGCCCTACGTGATCACGGAGCCGTGCATCGGGACGAAGAACCAGGCGTGTGTGGAGGTCTGTCCGGTCGACTGCATCTATGATGCGGGGGATCAGTTCATGATCAACCCGGAGGAGTGCATCGACTGCGGGGCGTGCGAGCCGGAGTGCCCGGTCGAGGCGATCTTCCCGGAGGAC
>JAIMBO010000137.1 GCA_023511405.1 Rubrobacteraceae bacterium | reverse complement strand
GCGGAGGTGGGGTTCGAGCTTTATCGGGTACCAGCCACCCATCCTAACGCGGCATCATACCTCCCCGGGCCGCCCTTCGCTGCGGGGATTCCTCCTCGAGCTGCATGAGCTCTATGGCGTTGCCGTCGGGGTCGCGCACCCAGGCCTGCAGGTTGCCGTCGAGCCCGCGCTCCACCCCACGCTCCATCTTAACCCCCGCCTCCCGCAGCCGCTCCACGGTGGCGCGCAGATCGTCGGTGAGGAGGCAGAGGTGCAGGAAGCTCTGGGTGCGCCCCGGGTCGGGATCCGGCCCGCCGGGGAAGACCTCTATGAACCGGTCGCCCGCGACGTGGAGGTAGACGAGCATCAGGGACCCGTCTTCGTGGTGGAGCCGGAACGCCTCGCGGAGGCCGAGCTTCGCGTAGAAAGCGAGCGTCCTTTCTACGTCCTGTACCGCGAAGGCCGGGTGTCCGAGGTCGGTTATCACGCGGGATCCTCGAGGCCGTTGCGCGAGATCACGCCGGAGTACCATCGGGCGCTCGCCTTGGGGATGCGCCGCTGGGTGGGATAGTCCACGTAGACGATCCCGAACCGCCGGGAGTACCCCTCGGCCCACTCGAAGTTGTCGAGCAGGGACCACACGAAGTACCCCCTCAGGTCGACCCCGCCCTCGATGGCCTTCCAGGCCGCGGCGAAGTGGTCCTGCAGAAAGCGCACCCTTTCTTCGTCGTCGACGTCGCCCTCCGGGTCGGAGTAGTCGTAGAAGGCGGCCCCGTTCTCGGTTATGTAGACGGGGATGTCCCCGTAGTCCTCCTTGAGCCCGACGAGGAGTTCGGTGAGTCCTCCGGACTCGATGGGCCAGCCCATCGCGGTCTTCCCGGCGCCCTCCGGGACCACCAGCTCGGGCTCGCCGTCCTCCCCGGCGCGCACGGTCTTGACGAAGTAGTAGTTGACGCCGAGGAAGTCTACCGGAGCGGAGATCTTCTCCAGGTCCCCGTCCCTCACGTACTCCGGCGGCACTCGCTGGCCGTAGCGCTCGAAGACCTCCTCCGGGTAGCTCCCCCTGAACACCGGATCGAGGTAGAGCCGGTTGGCCTGGGCTTCCTCCTTCCTCGCCGCCTCGATATCCGCCCCGTCCTTCGAGAAGGGGCGCACGGGAGAGAGGTTCAGGGTTATCCCTATGCTGTTCTCCCCGGTGCCGATGTCGCGCATCCTCTCCAGCGCGAGGCCGTGGCCGAGCAGGAGGTGGTGGGTCGCGGAGAGGGCGTCGGATGCGCTGGTCCTCCCCGGCGCGTGCCGCCCGTACCCGTAGCCCATCCAGGCCGAGACCCAGGGCTCGTTCAGCGTGATCCAGAGCGGAACCTCGTCTTTTAGCGCCTCGTAGACGATCGCCGCGTACTCGGCGAAGCGCTCGGAGGTCTCCCGCACGGTCCACCCTCCCTCGTCCTCGAGCGCCTGCGGGAGATCCCAGTGGTAGAGCGTGATCGCGGGGACGATCCCACGCTCCCGCAGCCCTCCGACGAGCCTGCGGTAGTGGTCGAGCCCCCTCCGGTTGACACCCCCCTTGCCATCGGGCTGCACCCGCGGCCAGGAGACCGAGAACCGGTACGCCCCGATGCCGAGGCCCGCCATCAGTTCAGCGTCTTCCTCCCACCTGTGGTACTGGTCGCAGGCGATGTCCCCGGTGTCCCCCCGGTAGACCTTCCCCGGCGTGTGCGAGAAGACGTCCCAGATAGAAGGCCCCCTCCCATCCTCCTCGACCGCACCCTCGACCTGGTACGCCGCCGTCGCAACACCCCACAAAAACCCTTCCGGAAACCTCAAAAGACCCTCCTTACTTCCTCTTGACTTTCGAGCCTAACACTTTACACTGTCGATGACTTTTGTGGGAGCGCTCCCACAAAGGAGCGACTCCCGAGACGGTATCAAGGGGTTATTTTCTGGGAGCGCTACCAGAAAGGTGGGGAGATGAACCTGGAGGACATAGCGCGCAGGGCCGGAGTATCGAGGTCGACGGTCTCGCGGGTGGTGAACGGCGATGCGCGGGTGAGCGACGAGGTGAGGCGTCGGGTGCAGGCGGTGATCCGGGAGCACGGCTACCATCCGAACGCGGCGGCGCGCAGCCTGGCGTCGAGGCGGACGAGGATCTTCGGGCTTCTGATCCCGCGGGCGGTCGGGAGCGTTTTCTCCGATCCCTTCTTCCCCCGCCTGATCGAAGGTGCAGTCGGGGCGTGCAACGAGGCCGACCACAACCTGATGTTGCTCATGGACACCACCGAAGACCAGCGCAACATCGAGCGGCTCTATCAGCGTGTGATCCGGGGCAGACACCTCGACGGGATCGTCATAGCCTCGAGCGTGGTCGACGATCCCGTCGTCGCCCGACTCTGCGAGGACGACTTCCCCTTCGTCCTCGTCGGCCGCCACCCCCACCACCCGGAGATAAGCTTCGTCGACGTGAACAACCGCGAGGCCGCCCGCCAGGCCGTCGCACACCTGCTCCAGCACGGACGGCGCAGGATAGCCACGATCTGCGGCCCCCCCAACGTCATCCCCGCCATAGACCGCTACGGCGGCTACGTCTCCGCCCTGCTCGACGCGGGCCTCATGCCGGATCAAAACCTCGTCCGCCACTCGGACTTCACCAGCTCCGGCGGCTACCGGGCGATGCGCTCCCTCCTGCCACACCACCCCGACGCCGTCTTCTGCGCCAACGACCCGATGGCCTTCGGCGCCCTGCGCGCCCTGCACGAGACCGGCCTCCGAACCCCCGAAGACGTCGCCGTCATCGGCTTCGACGGCCTCGAAGAGGGCGAGAGCACGACCCCTCCCCTCTCCACCGTCTTCCAGGATACCCGCGCCCTCGGCCGCGAGGCCGTCCGCGCCCTCCTGGATATCACACAACGCTCCCGTAAAGGAGGAGGTGTCCGCCGCCTGCTCACCGCCCGCCTCCTCCTCCGCCGATCCTGCGGGTGCGCACAACAGCCGCAAAAGAGCCCCGGAGGTACATCCTCCCGCGACAGTCCCTGATTTAATCATTCAATTTGCGTTATTATGTGATTCACGTCGAGGGAAAGGAGGAGAGATGAACGGGAGAAGCATCTCGCGCAAGGAATTTCTGAAGGCGGGAGGTGGAGCGCTCGCCGGGGCGTCGGTGGTGGGGCTCGCCGGTTGCGGCGGCGGGCAGTCTTCAGGTGGGAGCAGCGGCGGGGGTGGAGGCGGCAAGGCCGGCAAGACCCTCACCTACTGGGCGAGCAACCAGGCGCCCACACTGCAGGACGACCGCAGGATTCTCAGCAAGGCGATAAGCGACTTCAAGAAGAAGACCGGGATCAAGGTCAAGCTGCAGGTCATAGGGTGGCCGGATCTGTTCAACAAGATCACGACGGCGATCTCCAGCGGCCAGGGACCGGACGTGCTCAACATCGGGAACACCTGGTCCCCCACTTTCCAGCAGACCGGGGCGTTCCTCCCCTTCGACCAGGGCGCGCTCGGTGCCATCGGGGGCAAGGACAAGTTCATAGAGACCGCGTACCGCACCTCCGGGATGCACGAGCCGTATCCGTCGGTGCCGCTGTACGGTCTCGCCTACGGGCTGTTCTACAACAAGGCCATGTTCGAACAGGCGGGGATAAAGAGCCCGCCGAAGACCTGGGACGAGTTCGTCGCGGTCGCCAGGAAGCTCACCAAGCCCCCGAAACAGTGGGGTTTCGCGGTCGAGGGGGCGAGCATCACCGAGAACGCGCACTGGGCCTTCATGCTCGGCAAGCAGCAGGGAGGTTCGCTCTTCAAGGGCACCAAGCCCACCTTCGACTCTCCAGGGGTCGTGAGGGGTGTTGCGCAGTACATCGGGTTCATGGACAAAGACAGGATCGTAGCTCCGCAGGATGCCCAGTACAGCACCGGCACCCAGTCACCCGCGGACTTCGCCAAAGGCAAAGCCGCGATGGTCATAGGTCAGAAGAACTACATGATCAACTTCAAGAGCTACGGCATGAAAGAGAGCGAGTACGGTGTCTCGCACATGCCCATCCCCAAACAACTGCCCCCCGGCGGGAAGCCGATCATGTCGCACACCGCCGGGATCAACATCTCCATCTTCAAGAACACCCAGAACAAGAAGGGCGCGCTCGAGTTCGTCAAGTTCATGACCAGCAAGAAGATGCAGGTCTACCTCAACCAGCAATACGGTTCTCTGCCGGTCACCAAGGAAGCGTCCAAAGCTCAGGTGTTCCAGACTCCGGTCATGAAGGTTTTCCTCGACGTCTACGCCAACCACTCCGCGCCGATGCCGCTGGTGCCGGATGAGGGGCAGATGGAGACGCTGGTCGGCGGGGCGGTAAAGACGCTCTTCGGGAAGGCGGCGACCGGACGGGTCGGCACCTCCGATGTGAAATCACAGCTTGCGGCGGCCAACCAGAAGATGGCCGCAGGAGGTGGGGCGTAGCGGGACGATATCAGCCCGAGGAGGAAGAGAACCATGAGCGAGCGCAAGAGCGAGCCGGGAGCCACACCGGCGGTCGGGAGGAGGCGCCGCTGGCTCGGGCCGCAGATGTTCCCGTACCTGCTGCTCGTTCCGGCGGTCGTCTTCGAGCTTCTGATCCACATAGTCCCGATGGTCTTCGGGGTGGTCATAAGCTTCCTCAAGCTCACCGCGCTCTACATTCGAAACTGGAGCCAGGCACCCTTCGTCGGCTTCGAGAACTTCAGGATAGGACTCGAACCGCGAGGTGCCATAGGCAGCGCGCTCGTACACTCGTTCCTGATAACGCTCGCCTACACCATGCTCGTGGTGGCGGGGTCCTGGGTCTTCGGGGTCGCGGCGGCGCTTTTGGTGAACAGCGAGTTCCGGGGGCGGGGATGGTTCAGGACGCTGTTTCTCATCCCCTACACCCTGCCGATCTACGTCGCGGTCATCGCCTGGGAGTTCATGCTGCAGCAGAACACCGGCTCGATCAACACGCTTCTGGTGGACGATTTGCACATCTTGAAAAACCCGCCGTTCTGGCTCATCGGGGGTAAGGCGTTCTGGAGTCTGGTGATGACCGCGCTGTGGAGGTCGTGGCCGTTCGCTTTTCTGCTTATCCTGGCGGCGCTGCAGAACATCCCGCAGGATCTCTACGAAGCCGCGGCGGTCGACGGCGCGTCGAAGTGGCGGCAGTTCCGCTCGATAACGCTGCCCCAGATCCGCCCGGTGAGCGCGGTCGTGGTGCTGGTCCTGTTCCTGTGGACCTTCAACGACTTCAACACACCCTACATCCTCTTCGGGCAGTCACCTCCCGCCGCGGCGGATCTGCTCTCGCTGCACATCTACATCAACTCCTTCGTGGATTTGAACTTCGGGCTCGGAGCGGCGATGTCCACGCTGCTGCTGCTGTTCCTGTTCATCGTCTCGGTCGTCTACGTGAGGCTTCTCAGGGTAGGGAGCGAAGAGAATGCGTGAAGAAAGG
>JAIMBO010000136.1 GCA_023511405.1 Rubrobacteraceae bacterium | reverse complement strand
TCGAGGGCGGCGCGCAGGGCGTAGTGGTCCGGCACGCGGCTCTGCACCACGAGCAGGGTCCTGGTACGCTCCGCGGCCCGGTAGACCAGCCTGAAGGCCTCCTCGGTTCCCCGCACCCTCCTCCCGAGCAGGAGACCGTCCACGTCCGGGAGCGCGACAACGTCCCACTCCGACGCGAGCATCGGCCGCGGGGTTCCCACGACCACCCCGGCATCCTCCCCCTCCCTACGCCCGGCGGTGAGCAGACCGACCCTCCTCGCGAGGCGTCGGGAGAGCTCGGACCTCACCCCGTCGGCGGCAATCCCCGTGGTGCTCATCCTCCCGGAGCCACACTCCGGACACCTCCCGGTCCGAAGCTCGACCTTCCCGCACCCGTTGCACACGAGCGTCTTCTCGTCGCGGACGGAGAGGCTCAGACCGCAGCGCGGACAGACCGCCACGGCCCCGCACCCATTGCAGACGAGCACCCGGCCGTGCCCGACCCGGGTCACGACGACCCCCACGGACATGCCCTCCTCCACCGCCTGGCGGCAGGTCTCGACCAGGGAGCCCCCGAGCCGGGCCCCGGTGCCCCGCAGATCCACGACCCGGCCGGCCGGCCATCGGGTCCGCTCCGGCGGGGCGATCTCCTTCACCCCTCTCCCCCTGCGGGCGTAGAGCTCGAGGGAGGGGACGGGGGACAAAAACAGCGCGCTCGCCCCCTCGACGCGTGCCCGCTGCAGCGCGAGATCCCTGACATGCAGCGGCACCCCTTCGTACCCCTCCTCCGCCCGGTGGGCGAGGTCCGGCTCTTCGAGGACACAGATCGCCCCAAGCCTCTCGAACGGGACGAAGACGGCGGACCGCGTGCCGATCAGTACGTCCACCCTCCCGGTGCGCACTCCATCCCGGATCTCCGCCCTCCCCACGGCGAGACCCGCGTGGTAGACGGCGGCGGAGCGCCCCTCGGGGAGCACCCGGCCGACCTCCTGCGCCACCCTCTCCGCGTCCTCCCGGGTGGGCACGAGGACCAGGGTCTGGAACCCGTCCGAGAGGGCAGTACTTGCGAGCCCGGCGGCGACGAGCGGCTGGTCGGACGAAGGACGGCGCCAGAGCCAGGCCCCGCCACGCGCCATGACGGCGTCCATCTCTCTGGGGAAGGGACGCTCTTTCGGGTCCTCGCTCCCCCGGATCACCTCCGGGGGACGAACTTCGATCCGTACGGCCCCCCGTCCGGCGAGCCTGCGCAGGACGTCGCGGCGCGCTCCGGTCTCCTCCAGCAGCCGGCCGACGGGATACTCTCCCCCCCGGCAGACCAGCTCTTCGAAGAGACGCCTCTGCGGGTCGGTCCACTCCCGCCCCCCGGAAACACCCCCCACGACCACGGCCCACGCGCTCCTCTCGTCTTCCCGAACGCCGGGGGCGAGTTCGACGAACCCCTCCACCTCGGCCCGCCTCAGGCGTTCGGAGCCGAGCGCCCGACGCAGAGCACGCCGGGAGACGAGGGCCCCCTCCTCGAAACGCCCATCCGGCAGGGGAGCCCGCACGCGGTAGCGGGTGGCATCCAACCCCGGAGGAAGCGTCCCCCGAAGGACCTGCGCCAGCGGCACCGCCGCCCGTTCGGAAGCCCAGCGGCACAGCTCCACCAGCTCCGGTCCCGGGGAGAGCTCCTCCAGAACGCCCCTCACCTCCTCCGTCGCGCGGGAGAGGCTCCCCGGCGGCGAGACCTCGAGCACGACACCGATCCGGGAGATCCCCGAGAGCGGCGCCACGACCGCAGAGCCCACCCCGACCCTCCCCTCCAGACGATCCGGGACCCGGTAACCGAGCGGGGGCAGGGCGTGCGTGCCGATCAGGAGGCAGACCAGCGCCTCCATCTCCCCTGCGGGGTGCGCCAACTACAGGCCGGCCGCCCGGCGCAGGGCCTCCGCGCGGGTCGTCTCCTCCCAGGTGAACCCCGGCTCCCGACGCCCGAAATGCCCGTAGGCGGCGGTCGCCCCGTAGATCGGACGCTGCAGCCTGAGATCGCGGATGATCGCCCCGGGCCTCAGGTCGAAGTGTTCCTCGACGAGCGAGAAGATGAGCGCCGGGTCCACCGTCTCGGTCCCGAAGGTGTCTATGGCGAGGCTCACGGGCCGCGCCACGCCGATGGCGTAGGCTATCTGGACCAGACACCGCTCCGCCAGCCCGGCGGCGACGACGTTCTTCGCCACCCAGCGCGCGGCGTAAGACCCCGAGCGGTCCACCTTCGTCGGGTCCTTGCCGGAGAATGCCCCCCCGCCGTGGGGCACCGCGCCGCCGTAGGTGTCCACGATGATCTTCCGCCCGGTCAGGCCCGTATCCCCCTGCGGACCGCCGATCACGAACCGCCCGGTGGGGTTGACGATCACCTCCGCTTTCCTGCGGTCGAAGAGTTCCTCCGGCATCACCGGCTCTATGACGGCCTCGAGGAGATCAGCGCGGATGCGCTTCTCGACGCCTTCGCGGTGCTGCGCGGAGACGAGTACTTTCTCGACGGCCACCGGGCGCGCTCCCTCGTAGCGTACGGTGACCTGGCTCTTTCCGTCGGGGCGCAGGTACTCGAGCTCGCCGCTCTTGCGCACCTCCGCCAGCTTCCTAGTCAGGGCGTGGGCGAGCATTATCGGCAGCGGCATCAGCTCCTCGGTCTCGCGGCAGGCGTAGCCGAACATCATCCCCTGATCTCCCGCCCCGATCTCGTCGAGCCCCTCCCGCTCGCGGGCTTCGAGCGCCCGGTCCACCCCCTGCGCTATGTCCGCCGACTGGGGATCGATGGAGGTCATCACCCCGCAGGTCTCGGCGTCGAAGCCGAACTTCGCCCGCGTGTAGCCGATCTCCGAGATCTTCGCCCTGACGAGCGTAGGAATGTCCACGTAGGTCCTGGTCGTGATCTCGCCGGCCACGATCACGAGACCGGTGGTGACGAGCGTCTCGCAGGCGACGCGGCTCGCCGGGTCGTCGGCGAGCGCGGCGTCGAGGATGGCGTCGGAGATCTGGTCGGCCACCTTGTCCGGGTGCCCCTCCGTGACCGACTCCGCCGTCAAAAGGTGCGACGTGCGCGCTCTCGCCCTCCCCCGGGCATCGGGCTCCGATACGGCCTTCTCAACCATTCGACTTACGACCTTTCTTGCTCATCTCCTCGGCCATGACGTCCAGTATAGCCCCGGCGATCCTGCGTTTGGGGGCCCGCGGGAAGAACCACTCGCGCCCGGCGCTCACGACGTACACCTCGTTCTCGTCGGCTCCGAAACCTATGTCGTCGCGCGAGACGTCGTTGCCGACGACGAGGTCGGCTCCCTTCGAGAGGAGCTTCTCCCGGGCTTCGTCGACGGGATCCCCGTGGATCGCGGCGAACCCCACCACGAAGAGGTCGGGGTTCCCGGCGCGGACCTCGCGCAGGATGTCCCCGGTGGCGACGAGCTCGAGGGTGAGCTTCTCTTTGCGCTTCATCTTGCCCGGGAAGGGGGCGGCGGGGGTGAAGTCCGAGACGGCGGCGGCCATGACGAGCGCGTCCGCCTCCTTCGCCCGCCGGAGGATCTCTTCCCGGATCTCGCCGAAGGTCTCCACCGGCACCCACCCGCTCCCGCCTCCGGCGACGTTCGCGGCGACCACCGTGACCTCCGCTCCCCTCGCCACAGCCTCCTCGGCCACCGCGAGGCCCATCTTTCCGGAGGAACGGTTGCCTATGTAGCGCACCCCGTCTATCGGCTCGCGGGTCCCCCCGGCGCTGACCAGAACCTTCAGCCCCCGAAGGGGGCCACCGATCACCCCGAAGACGGCCCGGGCGATCTCCTGCACCGGCGCCATCCTCCCCCCGGTCCCCTCGACCACGGCACACCCCCACCCGCGCAGCAGGGAGAGGTTGTCGCGCACCGCGGGGTGCAGCGCGCTCTGCGGGTCGAGGTCCGGTGCGATAACGAGCGGGGCGTCTTCACCAGGGCTCGTGAGCCCACCGGCGATCCGGGCTATCGTACCGGCGGACGCCGGAGCGTGGACGACGGCCGCGACCGGTCCCGGCAGGGCGGCCGGATCGTGGGCGAGCCCCGAGAAGGCGAGCGGCCCGACGAAGCGGGTCGCTCCCGGTTCTAAGGAGAGACCGACCTGATGCCCGGCGGCGAGAAGCCGCCGGCAGAGCTCCGGGGCCTCCAGCGCACCGGGCCCGGGCCCGACATGGAGTTGGATCATCCGCGGAGATCAGGCCGCGCCCTGGTCCTCCTCCTGCTGCGCGGGATGATCCTCCCTCTGCTCCTGCCGGGGCTCTTCCTCGCCCCTGAAGCCCACCTTCAGCTTCCCGGCGCGCAACTCTTCGATGGCGATGGTGAGAGGATGCTGGGAGCGGGTGGGAACCTGAGGCCCCGGGATGCCGAGCGATTCGTTGAGACCGAGGGTGGCGGTGTACTCGTTGATCTGACGGGCCCGCTTGGCGGTGGCCATGACCAGCGTGTACCGCGAGTCCACCTTCTCCAGAAGCTCGTCTATCCTGAGATCATCCAGCATCTTCGTCCTCTCCTTCGACGATCTTTCTGAGCAACTCTATCATGGCCGCGCTCGCCTGCTCCCGGTCGCCGTTGACCACCTCGTAATCGAACTCCTCCCGGGCGGCGACCTCCTTGACCGCGGTGGCCATCCTGCTCTCCAGCGACTCCCGGGTCTCGGTGGCCCGGCTCTCGAGCCGGCGGCGGGTCTCCTCGAGCGAGGGGGCCCGTACGAAGATCATGACCGCATCCGGGCGCTTCTTCTTTATCGCCCTGGCCCCCTGCAGCTCTATCCTGAGTATGACGTTCCTGCCCCCGGCAAGCAGCCGCTCGACGCTCTCTTTCGGCGTCCCGTAGAGGTTGCCGGAGTACTCGGCCCACTCGAGCAGCTTCCCCTCCCGGATCCAGCGCTCGAACTCCTCCCGGCTCAGGAAGACGTGGTCGCGCCCGTCGACCTCCCCGGGACGCGGGGGCCTGGTGGTCGCCGAGGCGACGAGCGCCAGGCTGGGGATCTCCGCGAGCGCCGCCTTTATCAGGGTGTCCTTCCCGGCTCCGGAGGGCCCGGAGACGACTATCAGCTTTCCCTGCAACCTAAAGCCCTGATCAGACGGTCCCTCTGCCCGTGCGTGAGCCCGACGAGCGTCTTGGAACGGCTTATCCTGGCCTCCCGCAGGAGCCGGCTCACCTTCACCCGCCCCATGCCCCGCAGCGCGAGCAACATCTCTTCCACCTTGGCCCCTTTGAGTTCCTCCGAGGGATCCATCAACAGGTCGTAAATGTCCAGCTCCCCGCTCTTGAGCTTGCGTTTCGCGGCAGCACGGGCGAAGCGCACCCGGTTTGCATCCTCGAGCGCGCTCAACCTCTGTTGCGCGGTTCTTTCCGGCGCGCGCCTCAGCATTGATACGGGATTATACCATTCGATCTCCCCGACGAACGCGTAGCAATGAAGGTCATCGA
>JAIMBO010000135.1 GCA_023511405.1 Rubrobacteraceae bacterium | reverse complement strand
TCCACCGCGAGGCGCCCGTTGGTGGTCCCGGAGAGCGCCAGGATGGCTTCGCAGACCTGATCCGCGCGCTCCAGGCGCGGCCTGCCGGCGGCAGGACCCTCCCTTACGACGCCGTTCTGACGGCGCATCTCGTCGACCTCGAGCTTCGGTTTCCATGTCACGCCCTTGCTGCCGATGCCGAGCTCCTCGACCAGAGGCCCCAGCGAGCACATCTTCTGGAAGACGGCGGTGTAGTCGCGCTCTATGACGGTGAACCTCGGCATCGTCTTGCCCGGTACCGGCTCACACTCACCTTTCTTCCAATCCCTGACTTCACCGAATGGTTGTGCGATCTCATCCGGGCTGTCGTGCATGAGGGGCGTGGCCACGACGTCCTTTCTCACCCCGAGGTGGTCCTTCGCCAGCTCGGAGAACCTCTTCGCTATGGCCTTGAAAGAGTCCCAGTCGCTTCTGGCCTCCCACGGCGGGTCGATCGCCGGGTTGAACGGGTGTACAAACGGATGCATGTCCGTGGAGGAGAGGTCGTGCTTCTCGTACCACGTCGCCGCCGGCAGCACTATGTCGGAGTACATGGAGGAGCCATTCTTGCGGAAGTCCATCGTGACGAGAAGATCGAGCTTGCCGACCGGAGCCTCCTCGCGCCAGCGCACGTCCTTTGGCCTCAGCTCTTCGGGCGTCTCCTCGTTGCGCACCGCTGCGTCCGGCACCCCGAGCAGGTGCTTGAGGAAGTACTCGTGCCCCTTGCCCGAAGAACCGAGGAGGTTCGAGCGCCACAGCGTCAGAACCCTGGGGAAGTTCTGCGGGGCGTCGGGGTCCTCGCAGGCGAAGTGAAGCCTGTCTTCCTTGAGCTCTCTCACGACATACTCCTCGACCGGGATGCCTTCTCTCCCGGCCGCCTCGGCTATCTCTAGCGGGTTGCGGTCGAAGGTCGGATGGGAGGGCTGCCAGCCCAGGCGTGCTGAAAGGGCGAGACAATCCACGAAGTGCATGCCGGAGAACATGCCTTTCGCGGTAGGCGAAGAGAGTTCTTCCGGAGAGCCCGGCTCGTAACGCCACTGATCGGTGGCCAGATACCACAGCGAGGTGCCGGCCATGTGACGCGGGGGACGATTCCAGTCGAGTGCGAAGGCCATCGTCGACCAGCCGGTGAACGGTCTCACCTTCTCCTGGCCTACGTAATGCGCCCATCCCCCTCCGTTTACTCCCTGACATCCACACAGCAGGACGAGCGTGAGCATGGCCCGGTAGATCTGATCCGAGTGATACCAATGGTTCGTGCCGGCGCCCATCACTATCATCGATCTGCCATTGGTCCTCTCGGCGTTGCGGGCGAACTCCCGGGCTATGCGTGCTGCCCTCCCCGAGTCCACACCGGTTATCTCCTGCTGCCAGCCGGGCGTGTAGGGTTCGGGGTCATCGTACCCCTCGGGCCACTTGCCGGGGAGCCCTTCCCTCCTTACGCCGTAGTGCGCGAGCAGCAGGTCGAAGACCGTCGTCACCAGATGATCCCCGACCCGCTTGGCAGGCACCCCGCGTACGACTACCTCTCTGGTATCGAAACGGGGGAAGCTCACCTCGACGAGCTGGTGGTGGCGGCCCAGCAGGGTGAGCGATGGGTCGATCCCCCCGAGGTCCAGGTTCCACCTACCCTCTCCTTCTTCCCCGTAGCGGGTGCCGAGGGTGCCGTTCGGGCTCGTGACCTCACCGGTCTTGCCGTCGAGCAGGACCGGTTTCCACTCGGCGTTCTCCTCTTTGCCACCCAGGTCCGAAAGACGGAGGAAGCGGCCAGGGAGATGCGCGCCGCCCTCGCCTTCTTCAAGCGTGATCAGAAACGGCAGGTCCGTGTACTTCTTCGCGTATTCCACGAAGTAGGGCACCTGCCTCTGCACGTAGAATTCTTTGAGGATCACGTGCCCCATCGCCATCGCCAGCGCCCCGTCGGTGCCGGGGTGCGCCGGCAGCCAGTGGTCGGCGAACTTGGTGTGGTCGGAGTAGTCCGGCGAGACGACGACGGTCTTCTGCCCCTTGTAGCGCGCCTCGGTCATGAAGTGGGCGTCCGGGGTCCTGGTTATGGGGATGTTCGATCCCCACATGATGAGGTAGCTTGCGTTGTACCAGTCGGCGGACTCCGGTACGTCGGTCTGATCTCCCCAGATCTGCGGCGAGGCCGGAGGCCAGTCCGAGTACCAGTCGTAGAAGCTCGGGATCACACCGCCGATGAGCGAGAGAAAGCGTGCCCCCGACGCGTAAGAGACCATGCTCATCGCGGGGATCGGGCTGAAGCCCATGACCCTGTCGGGGCCGTACTTCTTTATGGTGTAGACGTGGGCGGAGGCTATGATCTCGACGACCTCCTCCCACGAGGCCCGCACCAACCCTCCCTTGCCCCTCCGGATCTTGTAGCTTCTCGCCTTCTCGGGATCCTCGACGATAGAGGCCCACGCCTCCACCGGGTCACCCTTCTCGGCCTTCGCCCTGCGCCACAGCTCGAGCAGAGCCCCCCTCACATAGGGGTGTTTGATCCTCAGGGGTGAGTAGGTGTACCAGGAGAACGATGCCCCCCTCGGACATCCCCGCGGCTCGTACTCCGGGAAGTCCGGACCGTTGGAAGGATAATCCACCGCCTGGGTCTCCCAGGTTATGATGCCGTCCTTCACGTAAACCCGCCAGGAGCACGACCCCGTGCAGTTCACCCCGTGGGTGGAGCGCACCACCTTGTCATGCTGCCAGCGGTTCTCGTAGGTGTACTCCCAGCCCCTGTCCCGGGCACTCACCTCGTTCCATCCTCCGGAACGCTCCTGCCCCCTGCGCAGGTACTGCAGACCCCTCAGCAACGGATTGATCGCCCTTGGCATCGGCGTATGCTCCTCTCGTTGCCACCCTGACTCTGGATAAGAGTTTATATTACAGCTACGTGTTTGGTAATTCTTTTTCTGCGTATTTTGATCTCGTTGATTTATTCAGGTGATGCGGGGCACGGATTTCATTGATGCAGGTCACGAAGAGACTTCCGTTTTAAGGTTCGGGCATCACGACAGACCCGAGGACAGTGGTCGTCTCCACAGCGTGATCAGCATGTTGACGAACGTGACCACCCAGGCGGCGATCGCGATCCAGACGAAGACCGCGGCTATGTACTTCAGGATGGCCGGCAACGGCATGGCCTGGGCGAGGGTGGCGGTGGCCGTGGTGTACATTCCCAAAGGAAAGACCATTCCCCACCATCCTACGTTGAACCAGAAGGGGTAGCGTAGGATGAAGTGGCGCCAGAGCCCCATGAGGAAGAGCCAGGGTATCCACCAGGATGCGATGGCCCACAGCACCAGCGTCAGGCCCATCGTGAAGGGCTCGAGATGGCTCAAAAGGGGGGAAGAGACGTGGGACGAGAGGAGCGTGGCTCCTGCGAGCGTGGCGATGGCGAAGGCACCCATGTCTATCCAATATGTGGGAACGAGATCCCCTGCCGCAAGGTCGTAAAAGAAGAGGCGCTGGATGATCATCGCTATGACCCACAGATAGAAGATCACGCTGATGAGCCAGAGCAAAAAACTCCAGAACACCACCTGGCCCGCCCCTGATCCGAAAGAGGGTGCCACTCGTGTGCCCAGCACCGAGACGCTGGCCGTCCCAACGGTCCATAAGAGCCAGTTGCCCTGTATCCCCCGCTGCAGAGTGGGCTTCCCCTCCCTCTGCGCGATCAGCGCGGCGGGGATGGCGTAGACGAGCACACACCAGAGCACGAGCGCCAGGACCCACAGCGCCAGAGCCGCGCCACGGTAGCCGCCGACCAGAAGGAGCTGCGTTCCCAACACGCCGCTGCCGGCGACCACGGTGAAGTATCCCATGGCCCTCATGTGCTTGCGGAAGTCTCCGAAGAAGTCCCGCGGAAACAAAACCAGCCGGGCCATATAGACTGCCCACGACAGAGCATACAAAACGACGTTGACCCACATCAAAACCGTCGGAACGACCGGAATCTCCTGCGTGTGAGCCGCAAGTCCAACGATTCCGGTGGCCATGACCAGAGAAAACCATGCCGGGTTCAGCCCGCTCAGAGCCTCTGATAATTCCGTTTTTCTCATTCCGACCACCGTTAGTCTAGCAACGGAGGATGGAGCAGAAAAGAGGCTCGGAAAACGTAATGGTTTTGAGGATGCAAGGAATGTGTTCGAAGGTCCTGGAGAAGTAGCCCCGTTTTGCCTTTTCCGCTCGCCGGTGTGCCCGAATTCTCTCCCGGCTGGAGGGTTCGATGATAGAATTACTATAATGATCATAGTTGTGTGAGGATGTCTGGAAGGAGTGGGAGGATGAGTGGCAGGGAGCGTCCTGTATCCGGTCGAGCGCTGCACGGGCCGGTACAGAGGTTCGACATCGAGGAGGAGGCGGGCAGGCTCAGGTCCGAGGAGGCGTGGAAGCGGGGTGGGAGGAACGCGATCACGCTGCGCAAGGGGCAGGGGATGAACGTGGTTCTTCTGGTGATGCGTGCCGGGGATGTGCTGGACGAGCATGCGGCGCCGGGGCCTTTCAGCCTGAACGTGGTGAGCGGCAGGGTGCGCTTTGCGGCCGCCGGGGAGGAGATGGAGGCTGGGGCGGGGACGCTGGTGGCGTGTGATGCGGGTGTCAGGCACAGGGTGGAGGCGCTCGAGGAGTCGGTCGGTCTCATCACGATCGCCAAGAGAGACGGTGGAGATGGGTGAGGGTGCCATCATCGGGCCGGATACGCCGGTAGCGGAGCTCGCTGCGAGGTATCCGGCGGTGAGGGTCGTGCTCTCCCGCTACGGGTTCGGATCTTACGAGGATGAGGAGCCGCCTGCGGGTTCGGTCGCGGGGTTTGCCGGGGAGCGGGGCATCCCGCCGGAGAGGTTGGTCGGGGAGATCGAACGGGTGCTCGATCTCTCGCGTCGCGAGCCGCCGCCGGCGAGTTTCCTCGCGCTGCTGGAGACCCACGAGCACCTGAACGAGCTTTTCCTGCTGCACCAGGAGGCCCTGCTCGCGCAGGACATTCCTCTCGCCGCCGAGCTTTTGAAGCAGGTGAGCGAGGGGCAGAGAGAACACATAAGGGTCGAGGAGGAGATCCTGCTGCCGGTGTACGCCCGTGCCGGGAAGATCCCGGGAGGAGACCCGAAGTTCTACATCAACGAGCACCGCAAGATGATCAGGATCCTCGACCACTTCGAAGAGATGCTGCCCCGTCTGATGGACGAAGGGCAGGGGACCATGAGACGCCGGGTGATTGAGCTCTTCGACGAGGGATACTGGTTCAAGCGGCTGCTCGAGCATCACGACGAGAGGGAGGAGAGCATCCTCTATCCCGTCCTCGACCAGGTGACGACGGAAGAGGAGCGCCGGGAGCTGCTCGAGAGGTGCCTGTAAGTTTCTCTCAGGCGTCGAGCACGACGTCGGAGAGGGGGCTGCCGATGCAGATCAGACGATATCCCTCCGCAAGCTCCTCGTCG
>JAIMBO010000016.1 GCA_023511405.1 Rubrobacteraceae bacterium | reverse complement strand
CCCTCCCGGAACCGCTCGCCACCCTGAGCGGAGATCGAAGGTATCCGCAGGAACTCGACCAGCTCCTCGAGGAACCCCTCCCTGGCGTCATCCAGCAGCCGGTTCAGATCGTCCGCCGCCATGCCACCTCCCTCTCGTCGACTCCTCCGAGAGATTAGCATTTTCCTCCGGGGAGGCGGTGGCTCTGATATATTTCGGGTATACGCAGAAGAGAGCGCCCCCGTCCACGGCGGAGAGAGGATGCCTTGCCACATCGGATATGACCGGTCCCCGAAACGGCGCCACCACCGGGACCCGGACGAGTTCCTCGGCCTCGACCTGGAGGACATGAGCCCGAAGGCCCAGGCCGTGACCGGGGTCGTGGTCGGGGGGATCATCCTCACCGGGGTGGGGCTCCTTCTCGTCTTCCACCCACAGTTCTTCTGGCTGATCTTCGTGTTCGGCTGGCTCGTCTTCCCGGCCATCAGGCTCTTCGCCAGAGGGATCGCGGGGCTCGCGGACGCCCGCGAGATGTCCCCCGCCAAAGCCGGCAAGGAGAGGGAACTGCTGCGGGCGCTCCAGGCGCGCGGGGAGCTCACCCCGGCGCAGGCCGCGCTGGAGACCTCGCTCTCGGTCGCGGAGGCCGACGAGATGATGAAGGGGCTCGCCGAGGGCGGACACCTGGACGTCCGGGTGCACGGCGGGGCGCTCTACTATTCGCTCTGGAAGGAGAAAGAGGAGGAGACGAGGGGCGGCTGAGAAGATCCCGCGGGGTGGTGATCGTGGTATCATTCTTAGAGCTTGGAAGAGGGGTTGACCCGTACCAGAGCGGGGGACGGACAGGCTAAGCTCTATGGAAGAGAGAAAGATCCCGGAAACCCTCGAAGAAGCCTACAGGCTTCGGGACGAAGCCGAGGACCCGGAGACGCGCGAGTTCTACCAGGAGCACGTCTATCGTCTGCGGCGCGAGGAGTACCGCGCGCGCGGGATACGTACCGAGATCTCCTCCCGCCGCCGCGAGCGTCAGAGCGCCATCGAGTTCTCACGCGAGATGTTCTTCCTGGAGGTCTCCGAGCTGGCCGGAAGAGAGGGCCCGCAGGTCCAGCAGGAGGCGCGCCGCTACGCCTCCAGGCTCGACACCCATGCTTTCCTGAAGCAGCTCGCCTCCCCGAGCTCCAGGGCCGTCGACCTCTACCGCCGCAACTACCTGGAGCTCCTGAAGCTGGGCAAACCGCCGGCCGAGGCCTACTACCTCTCTCGCATCATCGGGCTCGCCGGCAACGAGGAGTTCCGGCAGGCGATCGACTCCATCCGCCAGACGGGTTACCCGCACGGACGCTTCACCTACGCGCTGGAGCGGGCGGCGATCCAGATCCGGGACCTCCCGGGCGGCATGATCCTGATCCTGCTGACGTTCTTCGCCTCCTTGTTCGCCTTCGTCTGGGCGACGGGCGCGTGGGGCAAGGCGAGCCCGGGGACGATCTTCTTCGTCTCCTTAGGGCTCATCGCGGCCGGGGCCCTGATGCTGGTCTCGGCGGTGTTCATCGTCACCTTCATAAGATCCATAAACAAATAGTCAGCCGGGAGGAAACCGCTCCCCTCATCCGTTAACATACCCTCTGGTTCTTCGAGCGAACTCGGAGGGGGGTTCGATCATGAGACATCCCGTGCTCGCGCTCTGCGCGGTGCCGGTCGTCGCGCTCGTCATCCTGCTCTACTGGGACACCTCGATCCGCGCAGAGACGCCAGCGAGCTCGTCCGCGGGAGGGTACGTGAGAAAGTGCGGCGGGGGTAGGATCTTCCTGAAGGCAAAGGAGCGGCGCACCTTCGTGCTCCACAACCGGATCCGACGTCGCCACCACCTCAGAACTTTCTGCCTCAACCCGAAGCTAAGTATCTCCAAGTGAACATTGAATCTCCACAGCTCCCAGCAGCCGCAAAGCGTGCAGCACTGCCCGCTTCAACTCAGCCACCGAGTCGTAGTACCGGCGCGGCATCAAAAAGCCCTTGAGCCTGCGCCACACCGCCTCAATCAGGTTCAGGTGTGGACAGTAGGCCGGCAGCCGGTACAGGGTGAGTCCCCTCGCCTCCCACTCCGCCTCGCGCTCCCGGATTACCCCGGCGGTGTGAAACGGAGCGTTGTCCAAAACCACCACGCAGGGTTTGTCCTCCCGCTGAGCTTTCTCCGCCAAGGCTTCCAGGTAGAGAAGGACTTCCCCGGAGTTGCACGAACCTTCCAGCATCCTGTACTCCAGCCGCTCCCGGTCTTCGCCTTCCACACAGAGCGTGCCCATGAGGTTGACGCGCCCCTCAGAACCCCATCGGCTTCTCACCCGGTACTGGTGAGCTTGTCCCTTTTTCGTCCAGGTGTGTGTCGGAGGCAGGCATAAGTACAAGCCGCTCTCATCGAGGTACCTCAGTATGATCTCTCCCTCGGCCGCCCCTTTTTGAGAGACTCCAATTCTTCCCTGGCCTCGCGCTCCTTCTCGGGGTCCGGCGCTTTGTTGGGCACGTAGCGCGTGCGCTTCCATGAATAGCCCATAGAGTGCAGATGCTGGCGCACCGCCTCCGGGCTCACCTTGAGCCCGAACTCCTCCTTTAGCACCTCGAGCAGTTGCGTGGCATTCCAGGTGCGCTCTTTCTCTGAGAGCTTCTCCTCCATGAAGGCTTCCATCTCTGTGGTGATGCGTGGCGGATTGCCTGGCGCGGCACCGTCAGCCAATCCCTCCAGGCCACGCTCTCTCCAGCGCTCGAAGTCGCGAGCGATACTCGCCGGAGAGCGACCGGTGTAAGAGGCGATCTTTGCCATGTTCAAGCCTCGATTAGAAAGGCGCAAAACCTGGGCGCGCAGGCGTACCTTGGCCTTGAGATAAGGATCCTGCTCGATCTCTCGGAGCTGGGCGTCTTCTTCCTCAGTAAGTCGGATGTGTCGTGATGGCGGCATTCCTCAATTATATCTTTGAGATACTTAGAACGCGCCGCCCGGGCTCATTCCCGAGCCATGATAAGACGCGATTTCTTCGCCCACGGTAGCGTCGGCCGCAGGCTGCACCGCTTCGGTTACCACTGGATCCGCTACGCGGAGAACATCGCCTGGGGCCAGAGATACAAAGGATCACCCCGGAACATCGTGCACGCCTGGATGCACAGCCCGCCACACCGCCACAACATCCTCGATCCTCGCCTGCACGAGATCGGGGTCGGCACCAGCGCGGGAACCTACAGGGGTTACAGACACGTGACCATGTACACCGTGGACTTCGGAACCAGAGCCAGACGCTGAAAAACCCTCACAACAGAGGGTTGTACATACCAACAACACCACACAATATTGAGCAATGTTAAGGAAAGCTAAGCAGGTGCGTCATTTTTGGTTGACGCGCATATTTTGACGTGGGAAAATTCATCCCCGTCAGGGAGGGTCCTCGAGACAGGAGGTAGAGGATTTGAAGAAGGTAATGCTGTTGGCCGCCATGCTGGCGATGGTGCTCGCCGTCGCGGCCCCGGCCTTCGCGCAGGCTGCCGGGTCCAACGCCCAGAGCGGTGGCGCGGCTGGTGCTCAGGGTGGCACGAACGACGTGCAGTGCGTGCAGAACGCGGTGCAGCAGGAGGCTGGCACGGTCCAGTACAGCCAGTACGGCAACAACTACAACGTCCAGCAGATAGCTCAGACTTGTAACATCAGCGTGAGCCAGGTGCAGAACATCATCAGCTCCATCAGCAGCTCGGCTGCCAGCTCGCAGTACTCGAGCAGCGCCTCCGTGAGCAGCGCGGCTTCCTCCGCGTCCGGTGCGGCGGCCAGTGTTCTCCCGAACACCGGTGGTGCCTCGGTGGTGGCGCTCGGCGCTGGTGCGCTCCTCGTCGGCGGTGGTCTGCTCGCCCGCAGGATGCTGAGGTAGTCACCGGCGAAGACCGGTTCCCAAGGGTTAGTGTAACGGGCCCCGATGAACGGGGCCCGTTACATCTTGTTTCTTGTATTCGGTTGGGGATGCGGATATCCTCTGGTGCGGTGAGAGTGCTTGACTCGTGTGATCCTGAGAATCTCCGCCGGGTTGCTGGTTGGCGTGCTGTTCATGCTCGCCCTTTCGATAAGGCTCTCCGACCACTACATGAGCGAGGAGCAGCGTCTGGCTGCGGCGGGGGATCACAGGGGGGCGATGCAGAGCATAAGGACGGCGGCGAGGCTCGATCCCTTCAGTCCGGAGCCGCTGGAGCTACAGTCCTACCTGCTGCAGACGCAGGGCGACGACCGTGCGGCGGCGGAGGCGTTGCGCGAGGCGATATCGCGTGATCCCCACAACTTCGCCCTCTACCTCCTGCTCGGCAACCTGCAGGCCTCCAGGCTGAACGACCTCGCGGCCGCGGAGAAATCGTACAGAGAAGCCCTCCGGCTCAACCCACACGCGACGATGGTGAGCGACGCGCTCGCCCAGGTGTTGGTGAGGGAGAACAAGCTGAGGGCCGCGGGCAGGGTCTACCAGCAACTCGAGAACGCCAACAAGATCACCGTCCAGGGACTCTACGACCTGGGTCGGATCTACGTGCGCACCGGCAAGCCGGAGAAGGGGCTCAGGTACATCCGGCAGGCCAGGTTCCGCCTGAAGAAGATGATGCGGGGCACGAGCGGCGCCGACAGAGCCCGGCTCGAGGAGCTTTCGAAGTCGATGCAGCTGGCGATGGCGGACGCGCTCGTGGTCGAAGGCAAATACGCCCAGGCGCGGCATCTGCTGCAGCACAGCGACGCCGCCCAGGCCCCGGCCATACTGCAGCTGATCGAGACGGATCCGGCGGGGTACCGCCGGCAGGTGGAGAACAGTGCCATCTACTGATGGAGTACTCCGCAGTGTGGGCGGCGCTCCCGGCGGCTCGATGAAGTCCCGTCGATCTCTCGCCGGGTTGTCGCCCGTGTCCCCCGACGCGAAAGCCGACGTTCGAGGCTTCGTCCTCGACCCGCGAACCCCGGGAGCCCGGCGATGACGGAGAGGCCCGGGAGATCCCTCGTCACGTACAAAGCCCTCGTTCTGGACGTCCTGCTCGCCGCCACCTGCTACGGCATGATAAGAGACGGCCTCTACACCGAGGAGCTGTGGCTCCCGGTCGCCGCCGCCATCCTCGCGCTCCTGTTCGTCACGCTCTTCGCGGAGCGCTATTTCGAGGACATCCCGGCCCCCGGGTGGGTTCTCACCGGCCTGCTGGCGGTGCTGGCGGGCATCAAGGGCATCTCGCTGCTGTGGACGACGAGCGACATACTCACGGTGGAGGAGACCGTACGCTCCTCGATGTACCTGGCCACCTTCCTGCTCTCGGTGGGAGCACTCTGCCGCCGCTGGCAGCCCGGGCTCTTCATGGACCTCGCGGCGCTCACGGTGCTCCCGGTCTGCGTCTACGGGCTCTTGCAGAAAGCCGATCCCATCAGGTACCCCGTCACCTCCTTCGGGGGAGTCAGGGTGGACTCCACGCTCGGCTACGCCAACACCACGGCCCTGGTGCTCGCGATGGGCGCGCTGCTCATCGTGGCGCGCATGACCCAGATGAGAAACGCCCTGGTGCGTGCCGTGTACGCGGTCTTCGCCCTCGCCTACCTCACCACCCTCTACCTGACCGTCTCACGCGGGGGGCTGGGTTCGATGGTCATAGGGGCGGTGGTCCTCCTCGCGCTCACCAGCCGCAGGCTCGGCACGCTGGCCAACCTCGCGCTCCTCGCCGCGCCGGGGCTCTGGCTCGTACGGCGGATAGATCACACCCGGGGCCTCATGGAGAACGTCCCGGACCCGCAGAAGCTCGCGGCGGCAGGGGCGTTCCGCACCGACCTCGCGCTGGCGCTCGTGGCGGCGTTCCTGCTCCAGTTCGCCTACGCCGCGGTGGCACGCCGCAGCACGCTCTCGCCCACCACGCGGCGCCGGATCGGCGCGCTCGTGGCCGCCCTCGTCGTCGTGGCCGGTCTGATCGGAGCCGGCGCGCTGGTGGAGAAACACGGCGGTCCGGTGGACACCTACCGGACGCTCATCAACAACCCGGACTCGACCAGGAACGTCAGCGACCGGCTGGCTTCGGCGAGCATAGGCTTCAGAAAAGACTACTGGAAGGTCGCCTGGCAGGAGTGGAAGCGGCATCCGCTCACCGGATCCGGGGCCGGCACCTTCCAGTACACCTGGCTCAAACACCGTCCGGATTACCAGGGGGTGAAGCAGGTGCACAACCTCTACCTGGAGCAGGGGACGGAGACCGGGCTCTTCGCCTTCCTCGCGATCGTGGGCTTCGCGGGGTACCTGGTCTTCTACACCGCCCGCGCGACGCTGCGCGCGAGCCCGACGGGCGAGCGGAGGCTGCTCCTGGCGGGGATGGTGGCCGCGATCGTCGCCTACCTCGTCTCCTCGGCGTTCGAGTGGCACTGGTACATTCCCCCTTCCACCCTGCTCTTCTTCACGCTGGCCGGGGTGGCGGTGAAGCTGTCCTCGATGAAGGACTGGGACGCCGGGGAGAAAACCTGAAGGAGGAGCCGTGAAGGGCCGGACGCTCGCAGAGCAGGCCCTCTCGGGGCTCTACGTGGACGTCGGAGGAGACGAGAAAGACTCCGTCTTCGTCGCCGGGAGCGGGCGCAGCGGCACGACCTGGCTCGCGGAAGCGCTGTGCGCCCGCGGCGGCTGCCGGCTCATCTTCGAGCCCTTCTGCCCCTGGAGGGTAGGGACCGTCCGCCACTTCTCGAGCAAGCAGTACCTGCGCCCCGACGACGCCCGCCCGGAGTACCTCGACCCCGCGCGCGCCATCGTCACCGGCCGCATCCGCGATCGGTGGACCGACCGCCTCCACAAGAGCTTCGTCGCCCGCCGCCGCGTGATAAAGGACATCCGGGCGAACCTGCTGCTGGGCTGGCTGCACCACAACTTCCCGGAGATGCCCCTGATCCTCATCATCCGCCACCCCTGCGCCGTCGCCGCCTCGCGGCTCTCCCTGGGCTGGCGCGACAACCTCGAAGAGGTGCTCTCGCAGCGGGACCTGCTCGAGGACTTCCTCCGGCCGTTCGAGCACCAGATCCGCCGCGCCGGGACCCCATTCGAGCGGCACGTCTTCCTCTGGTGCATAGACAACTACGTGCCGCTCGCACAGCTCGGCCCGGGCGCGCTGCACGTGGTCTTCTACGAGGAGCTCCTCGCCGACCCGCAGACCACCCTCACCCGCCTCTTCCGCGCGCTGGGAGAGGACCGGCCCCCCGACAGGGTGCTGCGGAGCCTGAGGAGGCCTTCGGCGACGAGCGGCCCGGGCGGTCTGCGGGTGAGCCGGGCGCAGGCCGGACGGGTCGAGCGGATACTCTCGCTCTTCGGGCTCGAGCGCATCTACGACGAAGACGGCCGCCCCGACAGGAAGGAACTCACGCGCATCATGGAAGGGGGGACGAAGCCCGACCGTGCAAAGGGACACTAGAGGAGATCTCCCGACCGTGGTGCTGCTCGCCGGGGTCCGGTGGGACTTCCTCTGGCAGCGCCACCACGAACTCGCCGTCCGCTTCGCCCGGGCCGGCTACCCGACCGTCTTCGTCGAGACCACGGGCTTCTCGCGCCCGCGCCCGGACGCCCGGGCCCTTGCGAGGAGGCTCTCCGGCAGCGGGAGAGGATCGCCCAAAGAACCCGCCCTCACCGTATACTCCCCGCTCACCCTCCCGCCGACGAACCCGCTCTTCAGGGCCGCCGACCGGCTCCTCCTCGTCCCCCGGGCCGCGGGGGACCTGCGCGCTCTCTCCGGCTCTTCCCCGGTCGTCATCGCCTACCTGCCGACCGGGGCCACGCTGCGCCTCGCCTCGGAGCTCAACCCCCGGCTCCTGGTCTACGACCTCTGCGACGACTACACGGCCTTCCCCGGGGCCCCTCCAGGGGTCGAAGAGAGCGAGCGGGAGCTGCTCGGGCGCTCGGATCTAGTGCTCTGCACCTCCGAAAACCTGCTGCAGAAGGCGCGGAGGGTGAGGCCGGACGCAATCCTCTGCGGGCCCGCGGCCGACTGCGAGCGCTTCGCGTCCCTGAGGAGGGCGGAGCCCGTCCGCCGGGTGCGCACGGTCTGCTTCTTCGGGGACATCGGCGTCCACCGGCTGGACCTGGAGACCCTGGAGAGTATCGCGCGCTCGGGGTTCTCCCTCAGGCTCGTCGGCAGGCTCGACCGCACCTCCCGCCGCCTGCTGCGAATCCCCGGCGTCGACCACCGGGGGGAGGTCTCCCACGAGAGGCTCCCCGAAACCCTGCGGGGGGTGGACGCCTTCGTCCTGCCCTACCGTTCGGGGAAGCTCACCCGGGCGATCTTTCCGGCCAAGACCTACGAGAGCCTGGCCACCGGGCTCCCCGTCGTCACCTCCCCGCTGCCCGCCTTCGCCGGTCTGGAGGATCTCGTCTACCCGGCGCGAAGCCCCCGGGAATTCGTCGGGGCGCTGCGCAGCCTCGGCAGCCTGGAGACGCTCCAGAAGGCACGGAGGAGGATATCCCTCGCCGAAGAGAACTCCTGGGAGAAGCGCTTCTCTCAGGTGGAGGAGCTGTTGTGGGAGCGGATGAGAGACGGGTAGAGATCCTCGGCGTCGGCGTCGACCCGCTCGAGGTCGGCGAGCTGCACAGAAGGCTCGCCCGTGCCGTCCGTCGGGAAGAGCACGCGCTCTTCCTGAACGTCAACGCCCACGCGTTGAACCTGCTCTACGAAGACGAGGAGCTGAGAAGCTTCTTCGGCCGGGCGCAGGTAGTCTTCTGCGACGGGGCCGGGGTGATGCTCGCGGCCCGCCTCCTCGGGAGGCGCATACCGGAGAGGATCACCTACGCCGACTGGATCTGGCGTCTCGCCTCCCTCGCCGCCGCCGAGGGGTTCACCCTCTACTTCCTCGGAGGACGTCCCGGGGTCGCCGACGAGGCAGCCCGTAACCTGCGCCGCCTGAACCCGGGCCTCGAGGTCCGCGGCACCCATCACGGCTACTTCGACCACCGCGCCGGGAGCCCGCAGAACGAAGCCGTGATAAAGCAGATAAACGCCGCATCCCCGGACATCCTGCTCGTCGGGATGGGGATGCCGCTGCAGGAGCGCTGGCTGATGGAGAACTGGGAACGCATCGACGCCCGGGTCGCCCTCACCGGAGGGGCGGTCTTCGACTACGCCTCCGGGCGTCTGCGCCGGGGACCGAGGCTGCTTACGGACAACGGCCTCGAGTGGCTCGCCCGGCTCTTCATCGAGCCCCGCCGCCTCTGGCGGCGTTACCTGATCGGCAACCCCCTCTTCCTCTGGCGCGTGCTGCGCCAGCGGTCGCGTGGACGGCCCCGCCGGCGGTAGGGTAGACTACCGCCATGAATGAGGGGGGAGGTGGGTATGGCATGCTGCGCAGGAGCCTCGGGGCGGGTCTGTTCGTTGTGCTCTCCGCCATGATGTTGTTCTCGTCCGGCGCCACGGCCCGGGCAGGGGCCGCCCGTCCTTACGTACACTTCGACCGCTTCGACACCCACCGCGCCCTCTCGGAGGGGCACCGTGACGCCGTGGTGATCTCCAGGAACGCCGGTGGCACCGCGACGGTCCGGCTCGGCGCCCACCCGCACCGGGGCACGGACAGGAGCGGCAAGTACAACGGCGGCGCCTTCTACTGGGGCTCGATCCTCTCCCCCGTCCACCGGCCCGGCATCGCCTTCGACACCCTGAACCCCTCGTGGAACGCCTCGACTCCCCCGGGAACCTGGATCGAACTCGACGTACGGGTACGCTCGGGGGGGAGCTGGACGCGCTGGTTCGACCTCGGCATCTGGGCGAAGGGCACCGGCACGATAGAGCGCCACAGCGTCGACGGGCAGAAGACCGCCCGCTGGCAGGTGGCGACCGACACCCTGCAGGGCCGCGGGCGCGTCTTCGCCGGAGCCTACCAGTACCGCCTGAAGCTCTTCACCGCGAAGAAGGGGATCTCACCGGGGGTACGGGCGCTGTTCTTCACCACCTCGAACT
This sequence comes from Rubrobacteraceae bacterium, assembly GCA_023511405.1. GTDB lineage: Bacteria > Actinomycetota > Rubrobacteria > Rubrobacterales > Rubrobacteraceae > Rubrobacter_E > Rubrobacter_E naiadicus. The sequence goes on along the minus strand of JAIMBO010000016.1, from coordinate 25,447 downwards.
CCTACCGCGCCGGGGAGCCGCTCGGCGTGGGGCCCGACCGGAGGATATGGGGGAAGAACCTCGCCGTTCCGCCCCGCTCGCAGATGGTCTACCCCGACGGCGGCGAGGTCTGGTGCTCACCGACCTCCCTCTCGATGGTGATGGCCTACTGGGCGAAGAAGACCGGGAGGGAGGCGCTCGACCAGCCGGTCCCGAGGGTAGCCCGCGGCACCTACGACCACGTCTACGGCGGCACCGGCAACTGGCCGTTCAACACCGCCTACGCCGCATCCTACGGGCTCGTGGGCTCGGTCAACCGCTTCTCCTCGCTCGGCCAGGCGGAGCGCTTCATCGGTGCGGGGATCCCGCTCGTCGCGAGCGTCGCCTGGCACAGGGGCGAGCTCGACGGCGCCCCCATCCCCTCGACGGAGGGTCACCTGCTCGTGATCCGGGGCTTCACCCGCTCCGGGGACGTCATCGTCAACGACCCGGCGGCGAAGAGCGCCGCCGGGGTCGAGCGGGTCTACGAGAGGGACCAGTTCCGCAAGGTGTGGTTCGAGACCGGCTCGGGCGGGATGGCGTACCTGGTCTACCCGCGGGGTCACCAGCTACCCTCGCACACCTACGCCCGGGGCAGCTGGTAGTCCTCCAAACCCCTCCCCCCGAAGGGTTATACTCCGGAGGGGTGAGATGAGAGAAGCGATCGGGAACCTGCTGAGCAGCGGGGTGCTGCGCCGTCCGGCGAGCGTCCTGATCCTTCTCCTGATCGACGCCGGATCGCTGGGCGCGGCCCTCTCCCTGGCCTCGGGCTCCCTGCATCTCGTCCCGGTGCTCCTGGCCGTGCTCGTTCCCGTCTTCGTCTCCTGCGGGATGTACGGGCGCGCCTCCAGCCGGCGCAACCCCGGCACGCTCGTCGGGGCACTCCTGTTGTGGGCCGCGCTCGTGGTTGCCGGGGCACACTTCTACCCGGAGAGCGGGCTCCCGGGCGAGGAAGCAGTGGCCGCGGTGGTGTTGTTCGGCCTCCTCTCCATCCCGCTGCGCCTCCTCTACGAGCGAGGTCTCGACACGGTCTACCGCCGGGGCATCGGGCTCATCCCTACCCTCATAGTCGGGGACGAGGCCGGCCGCGAGAGGCTCAGGCGCCTGCTCGACCTCGCCCCGGGAGCCTATACCCCAGCCGGGGAGGCAGGTCTCACCCCGCAGGGACGCGTGGACATCGACGAGCTGCGCCGGACGCTGGAGGAGAGCGGCGCGAAGCTCGTACTCCTCGCCGGTGCCGAGCGCCTGCCGGACGACAACCTGCTCGAGGTCTTGCAATCGGTGCGGCTGCGCGGGGTACAGATGTGGGTGGTCCCGGGAGCGCTGGGCCTCATGCGGCTGCGTCCCTCCGTCTCCCGGAGCCTGGGCGTCCCCCTCCTCGACGTGCGCTACCCCCGCCTCGACAACTTCCAGCGGACGCTCAAGCGGGCACTCGACCTGGCGCTCTCCGCCACGGGGTTGCTCGCGTTGCTGCCGCTCTTCGCCCTCGTCGCGCTCGCCATCAAGCTGGACTCTCCCGGCCCGGTTCTCTTCCGGCAGAGGCGGGTCGGCGCCGACGAGAGGGTCTTCACCTGTTACATGTTCCGCTCGATGTACGAGGGGGCCGAAGAGCAGCAGGAGGAGCTCGAGGAGGCCAACGAAGCCGACGGCATCCTCTTCAAGATAAGGGACGACCCCCGGGTCACCCGCGTGGGCCGGTTCCTGCGGCGCTGGAGCATAGACGAGCTGCCGCAGCTCATCAACGTGCTCAAGGGCGAGATGAGCCTCGTCGGCCCCAGGCCCCTCCCGCTCAGGGACCACGGGCGGATGAAAGAGGCGCACAAGAAACGCCTCGCGGTCATGCCCGGCATGACCGGCTACTGGCAGATAAACGGGCGCGACAGCCTCTCCTTCGAAGAGATGGTCCGCCTCGACCTCTACTACATCGAGAACTGGTCCCTCTCGTTCGACATCAAGATCATCATCCTCACCATAGGGGCCGTGCTGCGCCGCAAGGGCGCCTACTGAGCTCGAAAGAAGGGGTATCATCGCGCCCGGATACCGGGCTCCGTCTGGGTTAACATATCTGCTATAGAATACGCTGCGGTCTCTGAAAGCCATCTTTGCACGACGACGAGGAAGGGGCCTTGGACCGGACGAGGATCACCCGCAAGAGCTTTCTCAAGGCCACCGGGGCCGGCGCGGCGGGAGCCGTTCTCCTGGGCTCTTCGGTCGCCGCCGGGAGCAGGTACCAGAGTTACCTTCCGAAAGGCGGCTCGAAGATGAACGTCATACTGGTGATAATAGACAGCCTCCGACGCGACCACGTCGGTGCCTACGGCAACCGCTGGATAAAGACCCCCAACCTCGACGCGCTGGCGAAGGAGAGCCTGGTCTTCAGCCGTCCCTACCCGGAGTCCCTTCCGACCATCTGCGCCCGGCGGGCCATCCACACCGGCACCCGCACCTGGCCCTTCCGCAACTGGCACCCGGTCAGGGGCGAGGGGTACATGCCGTGGGGCTGGGAGCCCATCCCCGACGGGCAGACGACCCTCGCCGACGTCCTCAAGCAGAACGGGTTCGCGAACGCCCTGATCTCGGACACCGACCACCTCTTCAAGCCCTTCTACAACTTCCACCAGGGCTTCGACGTCTTCGAGTGGGTTCGGGGGCAGGAGAAGGACCACTACAAGCCCGCCTGGACGGTCTCCGAGAAGGAGATGAGCAAGTACCTGCTCAAAGGGAACAAGTTCCGGGTCCACGACACCATCCAGCAGTTTCTGGCCAACACCGCGGGGCACAGGAACGAGACCGACTGGTTCGCGGCCAAGGTCTTCGGCGGGGCCGCGGACCTGCTCGAGGGCCTGCGGGAGAAGCAGCCCTTCTTCCTCGTCGTGGACAACTACGACCCGCACGAACCGTGGGCGCCGCCGAAGAAGTACGTCGATCTCTACGACGACTCCTACCACGGACCCGAGCCTATAGAGCCCGACTACGGCCCGAGCGACTATCTGACCGAGGCCGAGCTCAAGAGGATGCGCGCGCTCTACTCGGGCGAGACCACCCACGCCGATCGATGGCTCGGGCACTTCCTGAACAAGGCGGACGAGCTCGGGGTGCTAGACAACTCGCTCCTGATCCTGCTCTCCGACCACGGGCACTGCCTGGGGGAGCACGGCTACGTCGGCAAGCCCTACAACGCGCTCTACCCGGAGCTCACCGACACCGTCTTCCTGATCCGCCACCCCGAAGGCAAGGGTGCGGGGAAGAAGAGCGACTACTACGCTTCGACCCACGACGTCGCCCCCACCATCCTCTCGGCGATGGACATATCTCCCCCCGCGCAGATGCAGGGGACGGACCTCTCGCCCATCCTCGAAGGCGGGGAGCCCAAAGAGAAGCGGGACCACTTCACGCTCGGCTACGACGCCTACGTCTGGGCGCGCGACGATCGGTACCTGATCCACGGCCGCTACGACGGGACCCAGATGCAGCTCTACGACGTGAAGAACGACCCGGACCAGAGGCACGACCTGGCGGGTAAGCACCCGGATATCGTCCGTCGCATGTTCCGTGACTACGTGCTCAAGGACGCCGGTGGGCCCCTGCCCCACTACTCCTAGGCATGCCGGCTGCGGGCCGTCGGCGTGGAAAGGAGCAGGCTTTGACCGAAAAATCCACACGTTCCCTGCTGCGGGCGCTCTCCGTGGCCTGCCTCATCGGGGGGATCCTCTGGGCGCTCTCTCCGCTCGGCGTCCACCTCTCGGAGGTGAAGTTCAAGAGCCCGAACTTCTTCTGGAAGCTCTTCCCTTCGGCCCCGCTGATGCTCGCCGTGGGGCTCATCGGGCTCCACTCCTGGCAGCGGAACCGCACCGGCTGGACCGAACGGTTCGCGTTCCTCTTCACCCTCTTCGGGCTCCTCCTCGTCATCGCGGGCGACGTCATGCTGTTCTGGCTCAAGCTCGACGAGGTCTACCTCACCGCCGCGCCGGGTTACCGCACCTTCCGGGTCGGGCTGTTCGCGCTCGCCGCCGGGGCGATCCTCTTCGGGCTCGCCTCGGCCCCGGCGCGGGCGCTCCCGCTGTGGGGCACGCTCCCGCTCACGATAGGCGCGTGGGCCGGGCTCATCGCCTTCTCCGAGAACCTGGGAGGCCTCGGAGCGGCGCTCTGGATACTCTTCGGCGTGGGCTGGGCGTGGATGGGCTTCGCGGCCCTCTGGGAGATGGCGGCGGGCCTGTGGCGCAGAAAGAACGGGAAGGAAGGGAGCAGGAGGGCAGCCCCTTCTCCCGGCGGAGAACCTCTATAATCCTCCGCTAATGGACTCCCGAGGACAGGACAGGACGGGCGGTCTCCCGGGCAGGGAGCCCGAGCAGGACATAGCGCCCGGGGTCACCCCGACCGGACGGGACGACACCTACGTCGCCCGGGTCGCCCGCGGTGCCGGGATCAGCACGCTCGGGCAGGGGGTCGGACGCCTGCTAGGATTCATCACCCAGATCGCCATCTCCAGGCTCTTCGGCGCCGAGACGTACGGCTTCTACTCCTCCGGGGTGGCGGTCGTGACCGGAGCACAGACCGTCTCCCGCTTCGGCATGGAGAACAGCGTCGTGCGCTACGTCGCCCACCACCGGGCGAAGGGAGACACCCCGAGGGTCAAGGGCACGATCGTGCAGACCGTCCTGATCACGCTCGGGATAAGCCTCGCGCTGGGCGCGGCGCTCTTCTTCACGGCCCCCTTCGTCGCCACCCACCTCCCGAACAGCAGCCCTGAGATGGCGACGGTCATCCGGGCGTTCGCGTTCGTGTTGCCGTTCTTCGTGTTCATGAGCATGGTCGCCTGGGCGACCCAGGGCTTCCAGACGGTCACCTACGCCGCCTACGTCCAGCAGTTCGCAAGGCCAGCGCTCTTCCTGGTGCTGCTCGGCGTCTTCTATCTGTTCGGCAGGAGCGTCACCAGCGTCATAGCCGCCTACGGCGCCGCGATGCTGCTGGCCGGGCTCCTCGGGGTGTACTTCCTGAAGAGACTCTTCCCGCCGCTCTTCGACCGCCGCGTTCCCCCGAAGATGGAGACCCGCGAGCTCTTCAAGGTCTCGATCCCTCTGAGCATCGCCACCGGGGCCCGCTACCTGGACAACCAGTCGGCGGTCCTGATCCTCACCGCTTTCGCCGCCGGAGCCCCGGTCGGGATCTTCAACGCCGCCGCCCGCACCGCCACCCTCTCGACGATCGTGCGCTTCGCCTTTTCCGGCATCTTCTCCCCGATCATCTCCAGCTTCTACGCCCGGGGCGAGCTCGATCAGCTCGGCAGGCTCTACAAGGACGTATCGCGCTGGATCTTCATCGGGGCCTTCCCCATCTTCCTGGTCATCGTGGTGCTCGGGCACGACATCCTCGCGGTCTTCGGCAAAGACTTCGTCAGGGGGGAGAGCGCGCTCTGGATCGTCGCGGTGGCCCAGCTCTTCAGCGCCTCGGTCGGGACCACGCCGCGCATGCTCGCGATGACCGGCCGCCAGAACATCGAGATGGTCGCGACCACCTCCGCCGCCATCCTCGGCGTGATCGTGAGCCTGCTGCTGGTCCCGCACTTCGGGATAATCGGGGCGGCCGTTGGGATGGCGACGGCGATCGTCGCGGAGAACGCGGGGACGATGGGTGCGGTCAGGTGGAAGATTGGCTTCTGGCCCTACAGCCCGGAGTGGCTGAAGCCGCTCATCGCGGGCGTCGTCGCCGCTCTCGCGACCTACTTCCTCGGCCTCTTCTTCCCGGTTCACATCCCGATCGTGCGGGTGGCCGCCCTGGGCGTCTTCCTGGGGCTGGTCTTCCTCGCTGTCCTGCTCCTCCTCGGCCTCTCGGAGACGGACCGCGAGTTCCTGCGCACCTTCTGGAACGTCGCCCGCAGGCACCTTCCACGGAGGCTGGGGCGTGGTTAAGGTCCTCTACGTCGTGGGCCTCGGGCGCAGCGGGAGCACGATCCTCTCGAACTCCCTGGGGCAGATCAGGGGGTTCTTCTCGGCCGGCGAGCTGAACTTCCTCTGGCGGCACAACGTGCTGGAGAACCGCCTGTGCGGCTGCGGGAGGCCGTTCCACGAATGCGCCACCTGGCAGGAGATCATGCGGCGCGCCTTCGGCGGCCCGGACGAAGACTTCGCCCGCGAGATGATCCGGCTACAGCGGGCCGGCACCCGCACCCGCCACATCCCCCTCATGCTCGCCCCCGGAGGGTGGAGGCGGATGGAAGGCCGCATCGGGAAGCTCCTCGCCTCCTACGGCAGGCTCTACGAGGCCATCGGCGAAGTCTCCGGCAGCCGGGTGGTCGTGGACTCATCGAAGGAGCCCGCGCACGGCTACGCGATGTCCCACGCCCCCGGCGTCGAGCTCTACGCGCTGCACCTCGTCCGCGACCCCAGGGCCGCCGCCTACTCCTGGCAGAAGAAGAAGCGCCAGCCCGACACCGAGAACCGGGAGTACATGTTCAGCTCCCCCCCGGCCCGCAGCGCCGTCATGTGGAACGCCTGGAACGCCGCCGCCGAAGCCCTCTGGCGGAAGACCCCGGATAGATACCTCCGCCTGCGCTACGAGGACTTCGTCGCCGACCCGCGTGCGAGCTTCCTGAGCATCCTGAAGCTGGTGGACGAGGAGGACGCCCGCATCCCGCTGACCGGAGAACGCGGGGTCGAGCTCGGCGTGAGCCACACCGTCTCCGGCAATCCCAACCGCTTCGAGACCGGCACCGTCGAGCTGCGAGAGGACCGCCGCTGGCAGACGGAGATGTCCCCCCGCGACCGCGCGCTCGTCACCGCACTCACCGCGCCGCTGCTCTCGCGCTACGGGTACCGCCCCTAGAAGCTGAAGCTGTAGCGCTGCTCGCGCCAGGGGTCGCCGTAGTTGTGGTAGCCGTTCTCCTCCCAGAAGCCAGGCCTGTCCTCGGCGAGGAGTTCGATGCCGCGCACCCACTTCGCGCTCTTCCAGCCGTAGAGGCGCGGGACGACGAGCCTCAGAGGATACCCGTGCCCCGGCGAGAGCGGCTCGCCGTCGTGGTGGGTGGCGAAGAGGACGTCCTCCTCGTATAGCTCTTCGAGCGGGACGTTGGTCGTGTAGCCGCCGTCGCAGAACACCGAGACGAACTCCGCCTCCGGCTCGGGCTTCGCGAGCTCCAGGATGTACTTCGCCTGCACGCCCATCCACAGGTTGTCGAGCCGGCTCCAGGAGGTGACGCAGTGCATGTCCGCCCTCACCTCGACCTTCGGGAGCCTGCCCCACTCCTCCCAGGTGAACCTCAGGGGGTTCTCGATAAGCCCCTCGACCCGGAAGTCCCAGCTCTCGGGGTCGAACCCCGGGGTCGGCCCGGCGGTCAAAACCGGCCACCTCTCCCCCACCAGGTACTGCCCGGGCGGCACCCGCTCGCGACCCCGCGCGGTGTCTATCTCGATACGCTTCATCTACTCCGCCGGGGCCTTCTCTCTCTTCCCCGGCTTGCGGCCGATCTGCACCATCTCCGGCTTCACGCCCCCCGCGGGACCGTCGCCGAGGGCCTCATCCCTGTACTGGTAGACGCCGCGGCAGGTCTGCCCTCCGGTGGTCCTCTTCTCGGTGTAGGAGAGCTTCACGTTGGGGTTTATCGCCTTGACGAGCGCCTTCTCGTAGGTGGAGAAGGCGGCGCAGGGCTTGACGTCCCAGCCGGGGACGCCCTCCTTGCCCATCCCGCCGAACCACGGGCAGCGGTCGGCGTTTATGACGTACCGCCCCTCCTTCTGCTCGGTCAGCGTGATCTCGATGTCGAAGAAGCGGTTGGCGAGCATGACCACGTCGACGGTGTCCTTCATCGTCCTCACGCCGAGCTGCTCGCGCAGGTCCCGCCCCTGCTTCTCCCCGATGCGGCTCATCGCGAGCTGCGCTATCTTTTGCCCGTTGTAGCCGAGGTCGTCCGCCGCCCGGATCATCTCGTCCAGGATCACACCGGTCCCGCTCGACGCGGCCTTCCACTTGTACCACGAAGGCCCGGGCAACCCGAGCCGCATCGCGATCCGGGCGAGAAACAGGGGCAACCTCGGAAGACCGTAGACCTTGAGCCACTTCATGGAGATCGAACCGAACCCTTCCTTCGCCTGCAGGCTACGGACCATTATACCCGCCACGCGGGGAGACCCGACGTGTTATCATGGTTACAGGTTGTTGGCCTCTGGGTAGGAGGGAAGGGTCCGATGGACAGCTGAACCCGACAACCTTCCGGGAGCCATGAGGTGCCCGGACCGGGCCGGTGGTTGCGCGTCCGTGTAGCAGTGGGGGCGCTTCGCCGGCCCGGATATTTTTTGCTGATCCCGGCACCAGCCCACCGGAAACCTCCCCCTCCAAAACCGCCCGAACAACCAAACCCCACAGCCCGTCTAACATTCTTCCACGACTACTTCAAGACAGAAAATTAACAATCTACTATGCAAAAAACGGCTTGCGGAACAGGCATGCTATACTTACGGGTGAGTAGAGGCGTATGAAGAGGGCATGGAGAGGAACGAGAACATAGGGGAGCGGCTGGTCGAGATCCGACGGCTGAAGATGTGGACTCAGAGCAAGCTCGCCGAGGAGGCGGGGGTGAGTCCGACGACGGTATCGGGGATAGAGAGCGGCAGGATCTCGAACCCGCACTTCGGGACGGTGCGCAAGCTTGCGCGGGCGCTGGGGGTCGATCCCCGGGGGCTGCTCTCGCCGCAGGGGGGGCAGGGCCCTGCGACGGAGCCCGAGGCGTCGCTGGAGTGGGCGATGTCGGTCGGGGAGGACGAGTTCGAGCGGATGCTCGAGAGGTTTCCGCTCGCGGATCTCGAGCGTCTGTTGCGCGAGCTCTACGAGGAGTGCCGGAGGCTGCAGGAGCTCTACGGCGAATTCCCGGCCAGGAGCAACCAGCGCTGGTTCATAAAGCGTCAGATCCGCGAGGTCTACGCCCGTTCCGGGTCGATAGAGACGACGATCATGTTCCACCGCGAGGCACGCGAGGGGCGGCCCGCGGAACGGGCGGAGGAAGGCGGTAGATCGCGAGGCCGGGTTACTTGAAGCGGTACTGGCGGTAGGAGCGAGCGCTCTCGTCCACGTCGGCTTCGGTCACGCGGTCGCGGCCGCGGCTCGCGACGCGCTCTTCGATGCGCTTGCGGATGTAGCGGCGCATGAAGAAGGGGCTGCGCTTGATCCTGCGTTCGGCCTCCGGATCCCAGGTGATTTTCTTGGTCTCCGCCACGGCGATCTCCTCCTTTCGAGTACAGCGTCTCTCCTCGGTCATTATATCCCCGGCCGCTAGCAGGTCGAGTGCACCAGCGCACCCACCGCCCGGCCCTCTTCGCACAGCCGCTCGTAGAGTGCGGCGGCCTCGGGAGTTTGGAGAACATGCAATTCGATGCCGTGCCCCTCGAGAAATACCCTGGTCTCCGGCGAGACCCCGAGGCGGCCGTGGAAGCCGCAGCCGATGATCACCTCTCTGGCGCCCCTCTCGAGCAGCTCGGACACGTCGGCCGGTTGCACGCCGGGATGATGATGGGTTCCGGTCTCGCCCCAGTCCCACTCCCGCGCTCCACCGGGAAAGAGCCTGGCGTCCCTGAAGGAACCGATTTCGGTTTCGATTCTGCCCCAGGAGAGGCCGGTCACGCGCGGTGCGGGTCTCATCGCATCCCTCAGGAACTTTGCACACCCTCGTAGATGGCGGCCATGTCCTCCTGACCGTGGCCGGACTCGATCGCACGGTCGAAGTGTGAGGCCACGGCCTCGGAGACGGGCATCCCGAGAGCCCCTCCCGCGGCCGCTTCGAGGATGAGCCCGACGTCCTTGCGGGCCAGCTCGAGCGGGAAGCTCACCGGGTACTCTCCCTTTATCATCATCCGGCCCTTCATCTGGGCGTACGGTGAATCCATCTGGCCCCCATCTATGATGTTCAAGAACCCCTCCGGGTCAACCCCGAGCGCGCGGGCGAGGGCTATCGTCTCGGCGAGCGCCCCGAGGAGCCCGTCGATCCAGTTGTTCGCGACCAGCTTCAGCCGGCTCGCCTCCCCCGCTTCGGGGCCGAGCCAGAGCGTCCTGCGTCCCACCGCGTCGAAGACGGGTGCGCACCGCTCCTTCAGCTCTTCGGGGCCGGAGACGATCACCACCAGCTCCCCCCGCTCGGCGGGCTGCTTCGTGCCGAGCACCGGGGCGTCCACGTAAGAGACACCGGCACGCTTCGCGAGCTCGGCCAGCTTCCCGCACCCTGAGACGCCCACGGTGCTCGTCTGCAGCCACACGCCGTCCCGGGCGAGAGCCCCGAGCACACCGTCCCCGAGCACTTCCTCGATGACCTCCGCCGTGGGGAGCATCGTGATCAAAAAATCCGCTCCCTCCGCGGCCTCCTCCGGACTTGCGGCGACCATTGCCCCCTCTTCCGAGAGGGGCTCGGCCTTCTCCCGCGTGCGGTTCCACACGCCGACCTCGAACCCGGCCTTCAGCAGGTTCCTCGCCATCGCCGCGCCCATGATCCCGGTTCCGAGCACCGCTATTCTCGTCGCCATCACAGACCCTCCAGACTCCGGACACTCCACACCCGACATCTACCCTCCACGGAGCCGCGGCTAACCCGGCGCCGGTAAACCGCTTAACATACTCCGCCTGCGAAAGAGCGCTAGAATGTTTCTTCGTGGTGGATTCGGACCAGTAAAAAGGAGACCCACGGACCTTGCCTCCGGTACTCGAGGTCGAAAACGTAACGAAGGTATACAAAAGCAGCGGACGCGGGGTCGAAGGTGCGAGCCTGCAAGTCGAACGAGGCGAGGTCTTCGGGCTCATGGGCCCCAACGGGAGCGGCAAGAGCACGCTGCTCGGCGTCGTCTCCACCCGGATAAAACCGGATGAGGGCTCCTTCAAGGTCTGCGGGCTCGACGGGGTGAGAGAGAGGCGGAAGGTCCGGGCGAAGCTCGGGCTCATGGTGGACCGCCCGACCCACTACGGCGATCTCACGGCGTGGGCGAACGCCTACCTCTTCGCCAGCTTCTACGGGATGGACGAGAAGAAAGCCGAGCGGGCGCTCGCGGAGCTCTTCGAGTACTTCGACCTGGCCGAGTACCGGGACGACAAGGCCAAGACCTTCTCCTACGGGATGGGCAAGAAGCTCGCCCTGATCGAGGCGATGGCCCACGACCCGGAGCTCCTGCTGCTGGACGAGCCCTCCGTCGGGCTCGACTACACCTCGCAGCTCGCCTACCAGCGCAAGATCCGGGATCTCGCCTCCTCCGGGACCGCCATCGTGCTGGCGAGCAACCAGGTCGACGAGGTCGAAGCCCTGTGCGACCGGGTGGCGTTCCTGCACCGGGGCAGGATCGTCACGACCGGAACACCGGACGAGTTGATCTCGACCCTCGAGGGGCTGCAACGGGTGGTCGCGCGGTTGCGGGTCCCGGTCGAGTACGATCCGGTACTCGAAGTCGAGGGTGTAAGGCAGGTCGTCACCGAGGGCAGGGACCTCGTGATCCACTGCGAAGAGAGGAGCGGCATCGTCGCCGACGTCGTCGCGGCGCTCGTGCGGGCGGGTGGGGACATCGTGACGCTCTCGGTCCGGCGCCCGAACCTGGAGGACGTGTACGTGAAGCTCACCGGGGAGGCTCTCAGGGATGAAGATCAACCCGCCGGATAGTTACTGGAAGAAGGACGTCGTCCTCTTCTTCAGCCGGCGCTTCGCGCTCGCCTTGAAGTTCCTCTACCCGATAGCCCTCATCGTCCCGGTGGCGGCGAGCGGCATCCCACCGCAGTACGGGGCGGCGGTGGTGGGGATCGTGGCGCTCATGGCCGGCACCTTCGGTGCGGGCGAGAGCCTGACGACGGATATAAACGACGGCATCCTGGTGCGCCTGGCGATGACCCCGCGCTCGCCGTACAGGATCACCTTCGAGATCCTGGCGGTGAACGCCGTGCTGGACTTCCTGCAGCTGTTGCCGGCGCTCATCATCACCTACATCCTGCATCCCGCCCCCGCCATATGGCTCGCGGCGACGACCTTCGCGGTCTTCCTGACGCTGTTCGCAGCGAACTGCATCGGGATCTTCATCGCCAACTTCACCACCTCCCCGGCGGACGTGCTGCTGTACGCGACCGCGATACTCTTCCCCCTGATCTACCTCTCCGGCTTCTTCCGCAACCGCCACCCGACCGGCGCCCTGGCGACCATCCGAGATTTCATCCCCTTCTCCTACATGAACGACGCCCTCGGGGTGGTCTTCGGCCTCAGGAGCACCTTCACCCCGGCGGAGATCTTCGTCTACCCGGCGATCATCTGCGCCCTCGTGGCCGCCGCCGTCTGCCTGACCGGCCCGAAGCTCCTCTCTCCCCGCACCTAGAGCCCACACCACCGGTGCTAGAATGACGGCGGGTGGGATTATCACCCGCTGAGTATCCGGAAGAGGAGGGGTCTTTGGCGGGGAGGGGAAGGCGCATTCTGCGCTGGCTCGGGCTGGCCGTGGCCGTGGTCGTGGCGGTTACCATCGTGGCCGGTGTGGGAGGATACCTCTACCTGAAGAGGAGCACGCTCCCGCAGGGGAGCGGGACGCTCAGGGTGGCGGGGCTGCACCACCCGGTCGAGGTGATCCGGGACTCCCACGGCATCCCTACGATAGAGGCGAGAGACGCCCACGACCTGTTCTTCGCGCTCGGGGTGGTCCACGCGCAGGACCGGTTGTGGCAGATGGACTTCCAGCGCAGGATCGGGCGCGGGACGCTCTCGGGGGTGCTCGGCAGGGCCACGGTGGAGCAGGATGAGTTCGTCAGGACCTGGGGCTTCTACCGGGCGGCCCGGGAGGCCTACCGCAACCTGGATCCGGCCTCGAAGCGGATGGTGGACGACTACGTGGCCGGGATCAACGCCTACCTGAAGACCGACCCGCCGCTTCCGGTCGAGTTCCGGCTGCTCGGATACAGGCCCGCACCGTGGCGGCCGGCCGATGTCCTGGTGTGGGCCAAGCTGCAGAGTTTCGAGCTCTCGGCGAACTGGGACTCGGAGCTCGAACGCTACCGGCTGCTCGCGCGAGGGCTGAGCAAGAGGCGCATCGCGCAGCTACTCCCCCCATACCCCAAGGACGCCCCGACGGTCCTGAGCGGGGCGGACGTCTCCCAGGGGAACGTCTCGCGAGCCGACGCGGAGCAGGCCGAGGCTGTACTGCGGGCAGGCCGCTCGCTCCCGGAGGCGCTCGCGGCCTCAAACGACTGGGTCGTCTCCGGCCGGTACACCACGACCGGGAAGCCCTTCCTCGCCAACGACCCCCACCTCGGGCTGCAGGCCCCCTCGATCTGGTACCTGGTGCACCTGAAGTCCCCCGGCATCGACGCTACCGGGGCCTCGTTCCCCGGTCTTCCGGCCGTCGTGATCGGTCACAACCGCCACATCGCCTGGGGGGTGACCAACGTCGGGGCGGACGTGGAGGATCTCTACGTGATGCACGACGTGGACGGCGGCAGGGCCTACATTTACCGGGGGAAGGTGCGTCCCTACCGGGTGCACCACGAGACGATAGAGGTCAAGGGCGCAAAGCCCGTGCACCTGAGCGTACGCGAGAGCGTCTACGGACCCGTGATCTCCGACGTGGAGAAGGTCCCCGGCGGCAGGAGCCTCTCGCTGCACTGGACGAGCCTCGCCCCGAAGGACGGCACGATCGGGGCCTTCCTCGGCGTAGAGAAGGCGGAGAACTGGCGCCAGTTCAACGCGGCGCTCCGCAGCTACGTCGCCCCGAGCCAGAACTTCGTCTACGCCGACAAGGAGGGCAACATAGGCTATGTGGCGCCGGGCAAATTCCCGATCCGGAAGAAAGGGGACACCGGGCTCTACCCGATGCCCGGCAACGGGAGTTGGGACTGGCGAGGTTGGGTCCCCTACCGCGACTGGCCCCGGACGTTCAACCCCAGGGAGGGCTTCGTCGTCACCGCGAACAACAAGGTAACACCGAAGGACTACCCTTACACGCTCTCGCTCGAGTGGGCCGACCCCTACCGGGCGGAGCGCATCCGGCAGATGATCGAAGAGGTAACGAACTCCGGCAGAAAGCTCTCCCGGAAGGATATGGAGCGGATACAGCTCGACCAGAAGTCGCTCCTCTTCGAGAGCTTCCGGCCGGTCATAGAGGACATGCACCCCCTCACCGGGGACGGCGAGACCTGGCGGAAGCGGCTCCTCCGGTGGGACGGGAAGGTATCACCATCCTCGCGCGAGGCGGCGCTCTTCGAGGGCTGGTACGCCCGGCTCACCCGACTCCCGGCGAAGGAGGTCGGGGAGGAGCACTGGGACCACCCGCGTTACATCCTGAACGCCCTCGAGCACGGGGACAGGGCCTGCGGCACCCGGAAGGAGTGCCTCGCGTACGCCGCCCGGGCCTTCGACCGCACGCTCGAGGGGTTCGGTGGGAATGTGCCCCGGTGGGGAGACATCCACAAGACCGTGATAGACCACCCGGTACTCTCCAAGAGCCCGCTCGCCCGCTTCGCCGACCGGACCCTGCCGCACGGGGGGGACGAGTCGACGGTGAACGTCGGCTCCTACGACCCCTCGAGCTTCGAGATGACCGCCGGGCCGAGCTACCGCCAGGTCGTCAACCTCGCCGACCCCGGAGACTCGCGCTTCGTCATGCCGATGGGCGAGTCGGGGAACCTCCTCTCTTCCCACTACGACGACCTGCTGCCGCTCTGGCAGGACGGACGCTACCTGCCGATGCGGGGCGGGAGGAAGGGTTCGGGGGAGAGGCTCCTGCTCGAGCCTTAACCGCTGCGCTTGAGCTTCCCGCTCTTCCTCGCGTAGAGCTCGCCGAGGTGGAAGACCAAAAGCCCGAGCGGGACGAAGACGGCGCCCATCACCAGAAGCGGCCAGACGAAGCCCCACAGCGCGCCGAGACCGGCACCGTCCAGAAGCGCCTTCCTCACCCCCTCTAGCCCGTAGTAGACCGGGGAGAGGTGCGCGATCTCCTGCATCCAGCCCGGCAGCACGCCGATCGGGTAGTAGACGCCGGAGACCAGCAGGATCAGGGCGGAGATTATGTAGGTGACCTGCTGCCCCTTCTCCGGTGAGAGGAGCGGCATCACCGCCGCGATTACCCCGAACCCCACGAGCGAGACGCTGCACGCGCCGAGCACGACGAGGGCTCCCAGGTAATCGGCGTGCGAGAGGTCGAGCTCGAAGAGGAGCGAGACCGCGGCGAGGATGAGCGCGGTGCGCAGTATCCCGTAGACCACCGCGTAGATCCCCATCCCGAGGAGGTGGGTCACCCGGCTCGCCGGGCTCATGAAGGTGTACTCGATCGTCCCCTCCCACCGCTCCCAGCTCACCGTCTCGGAGAGCACGTCGAAGATCATCGAGAGGTAGCTCCAGATGAGCGCCCCGATGAGCAGATACGTCGTGAAGCGCGCCACGTCGATCCCGCCCCCGCCGGAGAGGACACCGGCACCTTTGCCGATGAACGTTATGGAGATGACGTTGACCGCGGTGTAGGTGAGCCAGACCAGCTCCCACATGAAGTAGCGCCGGGTGAGGTAGTAGTTCCTCTGCACGTACCCCCAGGTGGCAACGAGCTCTATCGCCCACCTGGGTTTCATCCCGCCCTGCCGCAAGGCACACCTCCTCTTCTTCAGGCCGAGGCCTGCTCGACGCCGTATCCGGTGGCGGCCATGAAGGCCTCCTCGAGGGTGCGCGCCCGGTAGTGCCGCTTGAGCGCGCCGGGTTCTTCGAGCGCCAGGATGCGCCCGCCGGCCATGATCCCGACGCGGTCGCAGAGCCCTTCGGCCTCGTCCATGTCGTGGGTGCAGAGCAGGATCGAAGCGTCTCGCTCCTCCCTCATGCGCCGGATGAGCGCCTGCACGTCGCGCTTGCTCGCCGGGTCGAGCCCGGTCGTCGGCTCGTCGAGCAGCATCAAAACCGGGCTCGTGAGCAGCGCCCGTGCCAGGGCTATCTTCTGCTGCATCCCGCGCGAGAGGTTCTCCATCGGCTCGGAGGCACGCCCGAAATCGAAGCCGATCTCCTCGAGGATCCGGCGTATCCGCGGGCGGGCCTCCCCGCCCCCGACCCCGTAGAGCTTCGCCCCGTAGAGCAGATTCTCCATCGCCGAGAGCTTCTTGAAGAAGCTGGCCTCCACGCTGACCCGGTTCATGTAGCGCTGCACCCGTTTGGGGTGCTTCACGGCGTCGATCCCGAAGACCTGGACATCCCCCTCATCCGGTACGACGAGGGTGGAGACGACGCGCACCAGCGTGCTCTTGCCGCTCCCGTTCGGACCGAGGATGCCGACGACCTCACCCCGGCCCACCTCGAACGTGACGCCGTCCAGCGCCCGCACCGTCTCCCCCCGCCGCCTCCTGAAGCCCTTGCGCACCCCCTGCAGCGCAAGGGCGGCCCCTTCTCTCAAAGCCGCCCCCTCGCCTCGAGGCGCTCCCATACGATGCGCCAGGTCTCCTCACGCTCGAGCGCGACCGCCGCCACGAACAGCCGCCGCGCCACCCGCGCCCGCAGCGTCGGCCGCCCGCAGGCCGCAAGCCGCGCAAGCCTCCTCTCCTCCGCCTCTCTCAACCTCTCCCTCTCCCGTTCCTTCGCCACCTGATGATCTCCGTAGTACGACACGACCCAGACTCCTTCTACTCCGAAGCCGTCCTCAGAATGCCCCGCCCTCTCTCCCAAAAGGACCGGAGGCTACGAAAGATCCGGGTGCGGACGTACAAGACTTCGGGCCTCCGGTCCCGATGTCCGGAGGCCCTCTGGCAAAAGATGCCGCTGGTTCAGCGCATCAACGAGGGTGAGAGGACATCAGGGCGCACCTCTCCGCAGGCAGGCTGTCGGTCACCGCGATGACCGCCGCCGCGCTGTTCATAAGACGGATCAGCACCTCTCACCCCTTTCTGTCCTCGAAGAGATCTTCACGACTTCAGAGAGCTTAACACCGCCGCGAGAACTTTGTCAACCGAGTTACGCAAATTTCTCCAACATCGCTGCACAAAACTTAACAATCACCGGAGGGGTTCCAGCTCCAGGGTGCTGGAGATCTCGATGCTCCCGCGGATGGAACGGGCGACGGGACATCCGTCGGCGTAGAAGGAGAGGATGCGCTCTATGGTCTTACGGTCGTCCTCCCTCGCACGCAGGTGGTAACGGACGTTTATACGCTTGACGACGAGCACGTTGCCCTCCAGTTCCACCTCACCGGCAACCTCGGCGCTAAGGCCGGTGAAGGAGACGCGACGCGCTGCCAGCGCGCCCGAGAAGGTCCCGAGCAGTCAACCGCCGGCTGCGGCGACCAGGTAGTCGAGCGTGGTGGCGTGCGCAGGCTCCTCCTCCGGCGAGACCCCGTAGTGCCTGGCGACCTCACCGTGGACGCCGAACAACACCGGCTCTCCGTCCGGGGGGACGTAAGCGCGGCGGATCTTACCTTCGACCGGCTCGACCTTCACCCGGGAGACGTAGGCGACCTCGGCCATGTTGCACACCTCCTGCGGCGCTCCGCGTGTCGTAGTCGCGTATTTTTTACCCTAGCCGCGTTTCCCGAAACTCAGCGGCTCGAAGCGTCGGGGGGTGGCGAGCAGCACGACTATACCGAGGAGGGCGAAGGCGGCGAGCGCGAGGAAGACGTGGTGGGCGGCGAGGTAGAGACCGTGACGTACGTAGGAGGCGGCCCGATCGTCCAGGGCGTGGGCTCCGTTCCCGCCGAGCAGGCGGCTCGCGGCGTCGACGGTATGGGGGACGCGCCCCGAGATGTCCGAAGGAGCACGGGAGAGCCAGCCGAGCAGGGCGGAGTTGGCGATGGTGCCGAAGAGCGCGGCGCCGACGGCCTGACCGAGCTGACGGGTGAACATGTTGGCGCCGGTGACCGTCCCGCGCCGCTCCCAGCCGACGACCTGCTGCAGACCGACGACGATGGGGGTGGAGAGGAGGCCGAGCCCGAGGCCCATGACGAAGCTCCCGGCGGCGGCGAGCCACAGGGGGGAGGATTGCGGGAGGAGGCTGAAGACGACGCCGGAGGCCAGGCAGAAGAGGGAGCCGATGAGCGCGGTGTCGCGGAAGCCTATCCTGAGGTAGAGGCGCCCGGAGAACGTCGAGGCCAGCGGCCAGCCGATCGACATCACCGCGAGGGAGAATCCCGCGGCGACCGCCCCGGCACCGAGCACCCCCTGGGCGTAGGTCGGGAGGAAGGTGGTCAGCCCGATCGTGAGCAGCCCGAGCACCGCCGCCGAGAGGTTCGCCCCGACGAGGAGCCGGCGCCCGAAGACCCAGGGCGGGAGCGTGGGCTCGGCGGCGCGGCGCTCGCGCCGGACGAAGGCAGCCAGGAGCAAAGCGGCGAGTGAGAACACCCCGACGATCTGGGGCGAGAGCCAGGGCCAGCCGACCCCGCCCTCAAGCAGCCCGAAGATGACGAGCCCCACCCCGAGCGCGAGGAGCGCCGCCCCCTGGTAGTCGAGTTCATGATGCGTCTTCTCGACGCTCTCCTTCAGATAGATCCCGACGACGAGCAGCGCCAGCGCGCCCACGGGGAGGTTTATGTAGAAGATCCAACGCCACGAGGCATACTCGGAGAGCAGCCCGCCAAGCGCCGGGCCCACGACCGCAGAAATGCCCCACACGCTGGAGAGAGCGCCCTGGATGCGGGCCCGCTCACGCACGTCGTACATGTCGCCGGCGAGCGTGGTGACCGTCGGCTGTATCGCCCCGGCCCCCACCCCCTGCACAGCCCGGAAGGCGATGAGCGCGGGCATGCTGAAGGAGAGACCGCACAACACCGACCCGAGCAGGAACACCCCGGTCCCGAAGAAGAGCACCGGCTTGCGACCGTAGAGGTCGGAGAGCTTGCCGTAGATCGGCACCATCACCGCCTGCACGAGCAGGTAGATCGAGAAGATCCAGGTGAAGAGCGAGAAACCGCCGAGGTCGCGCACGATCGAGGGCACGGCGGTCGAGACTATCGTCGCATCCATCGCCGCGAGCCCCATCGCGAGCACGAGCCCGAAGAGCACCCGTCCCCTGTGCTGGTACCCGCCAGCAGCCTCCCTTTGCGTCCGTGATCCCGTATCCAATCCGCTCCTCGTACGTCGATGCGCTTACGTCCACAAATATTACTGTTCGTATACGTGCGCGTACGGGTTCCGGGGATAAAATCTTCACGGAGCTTCACGGGAGGTAAAAAGCTTGGCTTACGGCATCGAGGAGTCGCGGGTTTCCTTCAGGGGTGACGGCAGGGCTCTCGAGGCGTACCTCGCGGTCCCGGAGGGCGCGGGAGATGGGTTGCCCGCGGTCGTCGTGATCCAGGAGATCTGGGGCCTGGAGGAGCACATCAGGGACGTGGCGCGGCGTTTCGCCGCCGAAGGGTACGTGGCGCTCGCGCCGGATCTCTACACCGGGGAGTGGAACGAGAAGCTCACTCCGGAGCGCGTCGCGCGGGCGATGAGCTTCCTGCGGGGGGCTTCTCAGGAGGTCCAGCGCGACCCGGAGAAGCTCGAGAATGCGCTCTCGGAGAAGCCGCAGGAGGAGAAGGATGCGGTCATGATCCTGCGGCGCCTGCTCACCCCCGAGCAGCGGATGGCTTTCGCCCGGGATCTCGTCGGCGCGGTGCGCTACCTGCAGAAGAGGCCCGAGGTGGACCCCGGGCGCATCGGGAGCGTGGGGTTCTGCATGGGCGGGGGCATCTCGGCCGATCTCGCCGTGGTGTGCCCGGAGCTCGCGGCGGCGGTCATCTTCTACGGGCAGAACCCGCCGCTCGATCGGGTACCGGAGATAAACGCCCCGGTGCTCGGCATCTACGGGGAGGAAGACAAAGGCATCACCGGGGCCGTCCCGGAGCTGGAGAGGGCCATGAGGGAGGCGGGCAAGGACTTCCGCTACCACGTCTACCCCGGCGCCCCGCACGCCTTCTTCAACGACACCCGCCCCAACTACCGGAAGGAGGCCGCCGAGGACGCCTGGCGGCGCACGCTCGAGTTCTTCGGGGAGACGCTGGGCCGCTAACCCGAGGGATCGTCCCTCGTCGGGCTCTCGATCCCCGCACCGCCTTCAGCGAAACAGGGCGTGGTACTCCTCGTTCGGGATCATGCCGCAGGCGAGCGACATCCGGTTGGTGAAGTTGTACATCGCGGCGATCTCGGCCACGTCCCACACCTCCTCCAGCGTGAGCCCGTAGCCCTGCAGACGCTCGATGTCTTCCGGGGTGCACTCGAGCGGCTCCTTCGTTACCTTGACCGCGTAGTCGAGGATCGCCCGGATGCGCTCGTCGAGCCCGGCCCGGCGGTAGTCGAGCGTGATCCTGTCGGCCGCAACCGGGTCTCCGAGCGCCCGCCGCAGCTCGGCGCCGTGCGCCACCAGGCAGTAGAGGCAGCCGTTCTCCATCGAGACGGCGACCGCGATCATCTCGCGCTCGGCCTCACTCAGGTTGTCCGTGGGGACGTGGAGCTGTTTGTAGTGGTTGAACCACGCCGAGAGACGCTCGGGCCGGAAGCTGTACGCCCGGAAGACGTTGGGTACGAACCCCACGTTCTCCTTCGCCTTGCGGAAGAGCCCCTGCAGGTTCTCCGGCAGCTCGGATTCGTCGGGCACCGGGAACCAGCTTATCGGGACGCCGGTCTTCTGAGCCATCTCTCTAGCACCGCCTTTCTCTTCTCCTGCGACAGCGGCCCTATCTTACCCTCCCTAAACCTCAGCGGTTCACCGCGCGCATGGCGTCCTCGGGATAGCGCTCCCCGGCCGCGGCGCCTTTCGGGGCGACCTCGTCGATGCGCCGCAGATCCTCCTCCGTCAGCTCTATCTCGACGGCCGCGGCGTTCTCCTCCAGGTAGCGGCGGCGCTTGGTCCCGGGGATGGGCACGATATCCTCCCCCTGGTGCAACAGCCAAGCCAGGGCGAGCTGGCCCGGGGTGACGCCCTTCTCGTCGGCGATCTGCCTCACCCTATCCACGAGCTGGAGGTTCTTCTTGAAGTTCTCGCCCTGAAAGCGCGGGGAGTTGCGCCGGTAGTCGCCTTCGGGAAGGTCCTCGAAGCGGCGGAACCGCCCGGTCAGGAAGCCGCGCCCGAGCGGGCTGTAGGCGACGAATCCTATCCCGAGCTCGCGGCAGGTGGGCAGGATCTCGTCCTCCGGATCCCGGCTCCAGAGCGAGTACTCGGTCTGAAGGGCGGTGACCGGGTGCACCGCGTGCGCTTTGCGGATCGTCTCCGGCGCGGCCTCGGAGATCCCGAGGTAGCGTACCTTGCCGGCCTCGACGAGCTCCTTCATCGCCCCCCAGGTCTCCTCTACGGGGGTGTCGGGGTCGACCCGGTGCTGGTAGTAGAGGTCTATGTGGTCGACGCCGAGGCGCTTCAGCGAGACGTCGCAGGCCTTCCTCACGTAGTCGGGCTTGCCGCTGATGCCGAGCCGGGTCCCGTCCTCGGCGCGCACGTTTCCGAACTTGGTCGCGAGGACGACCTCCTCACGCCGGTCCTTTATCGCCCGGCCGACGAGCCGCTCGTTGGTGAACGGCCCGTACATGTCCGCGGTGTCCAGGAAGTTTATGCCGAGGTCGAGCGCCCGGTGGATCGTGGCGATCGACTCCTCCTCGTCCGGGGTGCCGTAGAACTCGCTCATCCCCATGCATCCGAGCCCGATCTCCGACACGACGAGCCCCTGGCTGCCCAGAGCGCGTCTCTCCATATCACCCTCCTTCGAAAAAGCCTCCGCAAAACCAGGGTATGTCTTTCCCGGGGTAAGCTCCTCCCGAAACCTCAGCCCACGGTGACGACCGCGGAGCCTTCGATCCTGCCTTCGCGGAGCACATCGAGCGCCTCGTTGGTTCGCTCGAGCGGGAAGGTCTCCACGGTGGTGCGGATCGGGACCTTCGGCGCCAGCTCCAGGAACTCCTCGCCGTCGCGGCGGGTGAGGTTGGCGACCGAGCGCAGGACGCGCTCTCCCCAGAGTATCTCGTAGGGGAAGGAGGGGATGTCGGACATGTGGATCCCGGCGCACACCACCACCCCGCCCTTCGCCACCGCACGCAGCGCCGCCGGAACGAGACTCCCCACGGGGGCGAAGATGATCGCGGCGTCGAGCTCCTCCGGCGGCCGCTCGTCCGAGCCTCCGGCCCACCCGGCCCCCAGGCTGCGCGCGAAGCGCTGCGCCTCCTCGTCCCCGGGTCGGGTGAAGGCGAAGACCCGCCGGCCCTGGTATACGGCGGCCTGGGCGATCATGTGCGCCGAGCTCCCGAAGCCGTAGAGCCCGAGCCTCTCCGCGTCCCCGGTCATCCTGAGAGAGCGGTACCCGATGAGCCCGCCGCACAGAAGCGGCGCGGCCTGCAGGTCGGGATAACCCTCGGGGATGGGGAAGCAGAAACGTTCGTCGGCAACGGTGTACTCGGCGTAGCCGCCGTCTATCTGGTAGCCGGTGAAGCGGGCACCCTCGCAGAGGTTTTCCTGTCCCCTCCGGCAGTAGCGGCACTCCCCGTCGGTCCACCCGAGCCAGGGCACCCCTACCCTCTCCCCCTCGGAGAAGCGCCCGGTCCCCTCCCCCATCGCCACGACCTCCCCGACGATCTGATGCCCGGGGATGAGCGGCAGCTTGGGCCCGGTCAGCTCACCGTCGACGATGTGCAGGTCCGTGCGGCACACCGCGCACGCCCTGACCCGGATCAGAACCCGCCCCACCCCCGGCTCGGGAACAGCGACATCCTCCATCCGCAGCGGCTCGCGCTGCCTCTCCAGGACCATCGCGCGCATGTCTTTAGTCTACTACGTACCTCCGGAACCACCTCTGGGAAGAGCGTGCAACCGGCCGTACAATCCCTGGATGGAGGAGGTTCGTGTAGAGGGCGCCCGCGCGGTGGAGCGGGTGATCGCGCGGATGCGGCGGGTGGAGGACGGCCCGCTCTCGCTGGAGGAGATGGCCGGGATGGCACACCTCAGCCCCTTCCACTTCTCGCGCCTCTTCAAGCAGGTCACCGGCATCCCGCCCGGCACGTTCATGGCCGCCCTGCGGCTGGAGAGAGCCAAGCGGCTGCTTCTGACCACGGAGCTGGACGTCGCGGAGGTCTGCTACGAGGTCGGCTACGAGAGCCCCGGGACGTTCGCCACGCGTTTCTCGCGCCTGGTCGGCGTCTCTCCGGGGCAGATGCGCCGCCTCCCCGAGATGCTGGAGGGAGCGACCGAACGCCTCCGGGTGCCCGCGCTCCCGCCCGCGCCGGGGGGTGTGGTCTTCCGGGTGGGCGGAGAGCTCCCCGCCGGGGCGCTCGCCTTCGCCGGGCTCTTCCCCGCCGCGATCCCGCAGGGCCGCCCCGCAGCGTGCACGTTGATCGGAGGACCGGGCGAGCACCATATCCCACCGGCCCCCGACGGGCTCTACCACCTGATGGTCGCTGCGCTGCCGCCCCATACATCACCTCTGGAGATGCTGCTCCCCGGCCCCGAACTGCGCGTCGGGCACGCTCCGGTGGCGGTGCGCAGAGGTTCGTCAGCCAGCCCCGCAGACATCGCGCTGCGCCCGACCCGGCCCACAGACCCTCCGCTGCTCCTCGCGCTCGCTGCGCGCCTGCTGAAGAGAGC
This sequence comes from Rubrobacteraceae bacterium, assembly GCA_023511405.1. GTDB lineage: Bacteria > Actinomycetota > Rubrobacteria > Rubrobacterales > Rubrobacteraceae > Rubrobacter_E > Rubrobacter_E naiadicus. The sequence continues at coordinate 1,935 of JAIMBO010000016.1, read as the reverse complement.
AAGATAGGAGAGGTCGAGGCGGCGTGCGGCGGCTATCTTCCTTGAGTACAAGGCAGGTCGGACGAAAGGAGAGACGATGATCACGAAGGCGTATGTGGTGAGCGTGCACGTGGGCGACCAGGAGAGGGCGCTCGATTTCTACACGAACGCTCTGGGCTTCGAGAAGCGCTCCGACGAGCCGATGGGCGAGGGTGCGCGCTGGCTCACGGTGGCCCCCGAGGGCGCCGAGACCAGCATCTTCCTCGAGCCCGTCGGCTCCGAAGGCTGGGCGAACGTAATCTTCGAGTGCGACGACATCCACGCCACCTGCAATAAACTCCGCGATAAGGGGGTGGAGTTCTCCGAGAAGCCCACCAGGCAGCCGTGGGGGATGTGGGCGCGGTTCAGGGACCCCGACGGTAACGAGTTCGGGCTCTACGGCGGCAGGTAGAAGGATTCCCCCTCCCCCGGCGGGTCCCGATGCCGGGGCCCGCCTTTCTACCTGCGCCGGGCGAGCGCGGCAAGCTCCGCGGCCCTCTCCTCCAGCGCGGATCTCAACTCCTCCGGAGCGCGAACGATGAAGGGGCAGTCGAGGGCGGCCAGCACGCGCGCCATCCAGCCCAGATCGGGCGTCGAGCACCGCAGGAGCGTACCCTCCTCCACCTGATCTAACGAAATTCCTATCGGCGGAAGCTGCCTGCGTGCTTCGCCCGGCTCCGTCTCGAGCAGCACCTCGACCGACCACTCCTCCCCCGGCGCGGCGGCCACCGCGTGTAGCAGCGCCTCCGGCGAGTCGAGCCCCGCGGGCACCTCGAAGCCCTCTTCGAGCGGTCTCGCCTCCAGCACCCTATCCACCCGAAACAGGCGCAGCCCCCGCCGCAGGTGGCAGTATCCCGCCGCGTACCAGTATCCTTCCCGGTAGAAGACCCCGTAAGGATCGAACTTTCGCTCCGTCGTCCCCGACGAACCGGAGCGGTAGCGCATCCAGACCCTCCTCTCGCCTACGGCGGCGGCGAGCGTCAGGAGCGCCTCGCTCCTCGCAGATACGGCGGGTCTGTCTATCGCGATCGAGAGGGCCCGCTGCAGGGCACCGACCCTCTCCCGCAGCCCCCCGGGCATCACCCGCTCCAGCTTGGCCAGGGCGCCCTCCGCGGCCGGCGCCGCTCCCGAGAGCCCGAGCCTGCGGGCCGCCAAGAGGCCCAGCACGAGCCCCAGCACCTCCTCATCGGTGAACATCATCGGCGGCAGCCGGTAGCCGGGCTGGAGCACGTAGCCCCCGTAGCGTCCACGCTCCGCTTCGACCGGGACGCCCATCTCCCGGAGCATCGCCGCGTAGCGCCGCACCGTCCGCTCCCCGACCTCGAGCCTCCTCGCGAGCTCCGGGCCCCCCATGCGCCCGCGGGATTGCAGGATCTCGAGCATCGAGAGCAGCCTGGTGGTCGGCCGGTAACCGTACACGACTTTCTCCCTTCCAGAAATTCGCAGAAGATTCTACCCGAAACAGGAACGCCACTGACCTGTTTCGGACGTATCTTCAGCCGGCAGGCGAAAACGGGAGGATCATGTACGGAGCATGGTACGGCGAAGTGCTGGCAAGAGAACGGCAGGAGCGACTTCTCGAGGAGGCACAGGAGCGAAGGCTGGCGCGCATGGTCGCGGGGCCGGGACTGCGGGCGCGGGCGGCGCGCCGACTCTTCGGGCTCGCACTCCTGCTGGAGCGGCGGGAGACCTGGCAGGCGGTGTGGGAACGCCTGGAGGCACCGCGATGAGGAGAAAGAAGAATCCCCTCCCGATGGTGGGAGGGGATTCTCTCCTGTTTCTGGTTTCAGCCTCTCCGGCTCAGGAGGCGGCGTGGACCTTCGTGGTGAAGGAGAGCTCTTCGCCGGAGCGGTCCACGAGGACGGTATCGCCCGCGGAGAACTCGCCGCCGATGATCCCGCTGGAGAGCGGGTTCTC
>JAIMBO010000134.1 GCA_023511405.1 Rubrobacteraceae bacterium | reverse complement strand
CTAGGGTAGGCTCGTTCTAACGAACACGGTGGTGGATTCTTGCGGTTGGGTTTGCATCGCTTTACATCCATGTAGGCGGTGACGACGCCCAACATCTTGCCATCCGGGGTGTTAGTACGTCTATTATAGACTACCCGATATGGACACTTCCCGTTCTTATTCTTATACCATTTTACTCTCGTATAGCTGGTGCCAGCCCGCTCTATTAAGCGTCCCTGGCTAATAGTAGTACTTATACGCCTTGGATACCATCCGTGCTCCCCTCCAATTATGTGGCGGTAACCGAAACCCATAAATCTTTGTCTTTTCGAATTACACTGATGGTATCCCCACCGTACCAGTATGGTCCCCCTTTTAGTAGCCAGGTATCTCTTTACATCCCAGCGGCTGTGTTCATTCGCAGCTGGTGCATACTGAGTATGTCTCATAGCCGCGAAAGAAAGCTGCGCGACCATAATTATGGTCAGCAGTATCAGTACTACCGCCATAACAATCGCTGACATCCTTGACCTCAACGCCACCCGACTCCCCCTTTGCTCGCTTTTCGGCGTCGAGGACAGGTTACCTCCCGCCGGACCACCGATACATCACTCCAAAGGTACTGTTTTTCTCGAACTTGCTCCGCACAACCTCGTTACGACCTCACGCTCCCCACGCCCTGTAGAGCTCCTTGCGCCCCCTGTAGCCGAGCTTGGCGAAGATGCTGCCGGCGTGGTTCTTGACGGTCTGGGGAGCGAGGTGAAGCCTCTCCGCTATCTCCTCGTTCGTAAGCCGCCGGACGATGAGCTCGAGCACGGTCAGCTCCCTGGCGGTGGGGCGTACTCCTTCCAGGTCCTCGAGAACTTCCTTCGTCTTCTGCTCCCGTCCGGGACCGGCGTACTACACGGGCTCTCCCCTGCACATGGCGCGCTTTATCTGCTGCAGCTTCCGGAGGTCAGCTCCTTTGTGGATGAAGGCGTCGGCCCCGGCGAGCCGCGCCAGCGCCACCTCGGCCGGAGAGCCGCGGCGGGTGTAGATGACTACGACGGGCGTCTCTGGCAGAGCCTTCAGCGCCCGGCAGATGCTCACCCCGCTCTCCTCCACACCGAAGTCATGGTCGAGCACCACGTACTCGGGCCGCAACTCCTCCGCCAGGCGCAGGGTTTCCTCCGCGCTCCCGGCCTCTCCGGCGAGCTCCGCTCCTTCTATGGCGTGCAGCACTTCCTCGAGTCCGGCCCGCACCATCGGGCAACCGTCGGCTATCAGGACGCCTGCTCTCCCGCCGCGACACATCCATCCCTCCCGGAACACGAACGGAACGTTCGTATGTTACGTGGTGTATGCCGGGCACACAACGGCCGTGGGAGGATCATCCGAAGACCCAGGTGAGGGCGCAGGGGAAGCCGAGCAAAAACGACAGCGCGAAGCAGGTGGTGAAGAAGACGTTCTCCTCGGAGGTGTAGGTGTAGAGACGGGCATAGTGAGCCGCGAGGAGCAGGGAGGAAAACGAGACGGCCCCGAGCAGGACTGAGGTCACCCTTAGAGTGTAGAGGATTCCTATCTGCCGGGCGACGCCGCCGGCGTTGAGGAGCAAAAGCCCGAACCAGTCGGCGGTGAGCATGGACGATGCGACGAAGAGGCCGAGCAGGGCCACGAACACCCTCCGGGGGAAGAGAGGACCGCGGACGTAGGCGTTGAGCTCGTCCTCCTTCTTCGCGAGGAGGACGGAGAGGAAGCGCCTGCAGGCGGGGGGCAGCCTCATGCTGCATACGTTATATCATCCGCGCAGGAACCCGCCCTCGGCGTGGATGGTCTGGCCCGTGATCCAGGCCGAATCCTCCCCCGCGAGGAACGCGACGACCTTCGCCGCGTCCTCGGGACGGCCCACTCTTCCAGCCGGGAACCTGGCGGCGAGATCCTCTCTCACCTCCGGCGACATCCAGCCGGTATCGGTCGGGCCGGGGTCGAGAGCGTTGGCGGTGATGCCCCTGTGCATGAGCTCGGCGGCGAGGGTGCGGGTGAACGCCTCGAGGGCGCCCTTGGTCGCGGCGTAGGCGAGCTCGCCGGGCATGGGCCCGAGCGACTGGCCGGAGGTGAGGTTTACGATCCTGCCCGATGTCCCCCGGAAGCGGCGGGCGAACCCTGCGCACAACAGCGCCGCAGCCCGCAGGTTCACCGCGTAGTGGGCGTCGAGCGTCGCGGCATCCAGGTTCTCGTAGCCGTCGCGCTCCGAGCGGGCGGCGTTGTTGACGAGGACGGAGGGCGGACCGATCTGCTCCTCCACCGCATCGAGCAGCCGCTCCGCCGAGTCCGGAGGCGCAAGGTCGATCCGCAGACATCCCGCGCGCACCCCGCATCTCTCGAGCTCCGCGCGCAGGGGGGACGGATCCTCTCCCTCCAGGCAGGAGAAGAACACGTCCATCCCCTTGTCCGCCAGCTCGCGGCAGACGGCGGCTCCGATCCCTCGCGGGTTTCCCGCCCCGGTGACGAGCGCGACGCGACCTTCCATCCGAGACCTCCCGCTCCGGTTACAGAGGAAAAGATTCAAAAGATTCTAACGGGCGGATTGCACCTCGCTGGTGCGCTTTATCGCGGCCTCGTCCAGCGCCTGCAGCGACTCGGTGTAGCTCATTCCGGAGGCCTGCAAAAGATCCACCGCGGTGGACCGGATCTGCCCGACGAGCATGCTCGTCTCGAGCTCCTTGTGCTCGACAAGGACGGCGGTCGCCCCGGCGGCGGCCTCGAGGGCGAGCGCGCGGGCCTCACCGGGGTTCTCCAGCCGCTCGAGGTAGACACCCAGAGCCCCCACCGACCCGGCGAGCTGCCGCACGGCGGCGGGAAGGCCCTGCGCCCGGGGATGCCCGCTCCTTATCAGCGCCCTCGCGGCCCGCGCCAGGACCCGCACGTTGCGCACCGCCAGGTCGAGCTGTCCTGCGGCGGTGGAGTAGAACCCGAGCTCTCCGAGCGCCCTCCGGCGCGCCGGGGAGAGACGGCTCGCCCCGTACCCGGAGGAGAGCGCCTCCCTGAGATCCTCGACCCTGCCGTCCATCGCCCGCGCCCGCCCGAGCGCCCTCTCGGCCCATTCGAGATCCCCCGCCTCGAGCGCCCCGGCCACCTCCTCCAGAACACCGGCGAGCTCGCCGAAGACCGGACGCGCCGCCTCGCGCACCTTCCTGCGCGGGTTCTCCGGGAAGACGGCGCGTACCGCGAGCGCCATCCCGCTGCCGATGAGCGCGTCCAGGAAGCGCCCGGTGAACGGCGCCGGGCTCGCCGGCACGAGCGTCACCATCAGAAGGGCCGAGACCGCGGCCTCCGTCACCAGGAGCTCGCTCTCCCCGATGAGGAGCGCCACCGCCGTCGCCAGCGCGACCACTACCCCGATCTGGACCGCCCCCGAGCCTATCGCCGAGACGAAGACGTCCGCTATGGCGAGCCCGCAGGCCACCCCGAGGACCAGCTCGACCGCCTGCCGCCCCTCCCTGCCGGCGGCGGCCCCCAAAGAGATGATCGCCGCGATCGCCGCAAACGACGGGTTCTGGTGCCCCAGCAAAACGTGCGCCACCCCCCACGCCACACCCGCAGCCACGGCCTTGCGCAGTATGAGCCCGCCGTTCGCCCGCAGCCGCCCCAACGCCCCCGCCATCCGGTAGCGGAGCGTCCGAGCACCAGCCCTGAACCACAGATCCCTGAACACACCCGCTCCCATCACGCTGGAGATCACCTCCCCTCTCTCGTTTGCCTGCAGCTTACTTTTCTCATATAAATGCTCCGCGCATATAGCAACCGGAACCTGGAAGTTAGCACACTTCGTGTATCTAGCAAGGGAGTTTGGGGCGAAAGCCCCCTGCGTTTACCGAAATGTTACCGGGGGTTCACCTGGAGGCGCGAGGCGTAGCTCTTCGAGGGGGGATCCCAGGGCGGGTTTCTCGAGCCAGCGCGCCGTCGATCCTCCTCACAGAAGCTCTCCCCGCGCCACCAGCTGCACCCTGCCGCCGACCGAGACCCGCATCGTACCGGCTTCGTCTCTTCCCGCCCGCAGGTGGAGCAGGGAGGGGCGTCCGATCTCGTAGCCCTGCTCGACCCGGAGGTCGACCGGGCCACCGCGGTGCTCGACCAGGTAAGAGGCGAGGCATCCAGCGGCGCTCCCGGTCGCGGGGTCCTCGGTGACGCCGATGCCGCCGGCGAACATCCGGGCCGAGAGGTCCCCCGGCCCGTCACCGTGCGAGCCCGGGCAGAAGGCGTATACGCTCTTCTCTCTCACCCCGAGAGGCCGGCAGCGCCGGAGGGCGTCCAGGTCTCTCAGGGGAACGATGACGACCGGGATGCCCGTCGAGACCGTCTCGACCGGCAGCTCCGGGTCCAGGTCGCGCTCCTTCAACCCGAGGGAGCGGGCCGTCTCCTGCCGGTCGTGCTCCCCCCCGAAGGCGGGAGGGAGCTGGTGCATCCAGAGCACCTCGCCGAAATCCACCGGGATGCGCCCGGCGGGCACCTCGAGCACCAGGCGACCGGCAGGCTCTTCCGGAGCCTCGTGCCGTATGACATACGCCGTCCCGAGCGTCGGGTGACCGGCGAAGGGAAGCTCTTCCCTGGGGGTGAAGATGCGAACCCGGTGGGCGTCCCTCTTCGTGGAGAGAACGAAGGAGGTCTCGGAGTAGTTCATCTCGGAGGCCACCCTCTGCATCTCCCCGGAGGAGAGGTCGCCGGCCTCCAGCACCACCGCGAGCTGGTTGCCCGCGTATTTCTCCTCGGCGAAGACGTCGACGATGTAGAAGGTGTGGCTCATCGGTTCTCTATCCGTAGTCCGGGTCGGTGCGGGCGAGGCGCATCACCCCGATGAACATCCTGAACGCCGTCTCGTAGTCCTCGTGCGTCCAGCAGACGCGCCGGTCGTCCAGCCGCTTCAGGCCGGGGAAGTACATCACGCTCTCGGCCGTGCTCGCGCTCGCGAACTCCGCGGTGAAGGTGTAAGGCCCCTCCGGAGAGTAGGGCGAGAGGTACTCCCGGCGGCTCACGGCCTCGAAGGCCGCCCGGCGGATGCGTTCGCGGGACGCTCCCGGCGAGAGGCAGCGGGCCGTGTAGCGGTCCACGGCGGTCTTGACGCAAGCGGTGCGGACGCCCGGGTAGAGGGCCTCGGATTCGGCGCAGATCAGATCGTCTCCCGTCACCAGGCCCACCGGGATGCCCGCGAGACCGGCGAAGGCGGCGTTCATCCGGCCCTCGCTGCACACCTCGCCGTTCAGCTCCAGCCTCACGAGCGTCGAGGGTCCGGTGAAGGTGTGGCTCAGGATGCCGCCCGTCCCGGCCGCCGAATGGTAGCCGACGAAGAAGACCAAGTCCGCCTCGTTGCAGCCCTCCATCATCGAGAGAGGCTTGCGGGAGCCCACGATCACCTCAGCCCCGGGGGCGAGGTCTTCCAGCAGCAGGTTGCGCATCCCGTCGTGCGCCTCGTTGACCAGGAACTCTCGCGCACCGGCCCGCCGCGCTCCCTCGATGGCGGCGTTCACGTCCGC
>JAIMBO010000015.1 GCA_023511405.1 Rubrobacteraceae bacterium | reverse complement strand
GCATCGAGCCTCTCGGCGAGCTCCTGCATCGTCGGCGAGCGCCCGGTCTTGACGGTCTCCTCCCGGATCATCTCTTTGGCCGACTGCCGCAGCTCCTGCAACCCGCGCGGCACCCGCATCGCCCAGCCTTTGTCCCGGAAATAGCGCTTTATCTCACCGAGGATGTTCGGGGTGGCGTAGGTCGAGAACTCGATGTTGCGGTCCACGTCGAAGCGGTCCACGGCCTTCACCAGCCCGACCGACCCGACCTGCACCAGGTCGTCTATCGGCTCCCCCCTCCCGGCGAAGCGGCGGGCGAGGAACTCGACCAGCGGCAGCTGCTCCTCTATCACCTGCTCGCGGGCTCGCCGGTCACCCTCCTTGTGGTAGCGGACGAGCAACCTGCGGGTGCGCGCTTTGTCCGGCCTGCGATGCTTCCGCTCGCTCACGACACCAGCTCTACCACCGGGCGCCAGCTCCCGGGGTGCGAGGAATCCTCGACCTCCGCGACCACCCGATCCTCGTCAAGAAAGAACCTGAAGCGGGTCGGGCCACTCTCGGAGTGGAACCCTTCGAGAAGATCGATCGCCTCGTCGAGGTTGCCGACCCCTATCCGGGCCCTCGCCGCCATGCCGGCGAGCACCAGCCCGACGCAGGATCTCAGCTCCCTCTCCGGCGGTAGCTTGAGGTACGTGTACTCATGCGCTTTTCTCTCGATCACACCATCCCCTCCTCTTCGGGAGGTCGATCTTTCGCTTCGCCACGATCCCCCTCCGGCATACGAGAGTCCTCGGCTCCGGTGAAACCGGTGGAGTATCGGCCATCGGGTCGGCGCTGGAACCTACACCCCCTTCTCGAAAACGCCTCCAGGAAGAACGCGGATCCCGCCCAGGATTATAAACGCACCTCAACCCGGCGCCCACCGCTCCTAGCCGCGCCGGAGGACCACACCTCCCCCGACCACCCGCTCTCCGGCATAGAAAACGGCGGACTGTCCGGGGGCGACCGCCGCCGCCGGCTCCTCGAGTCGCACGAGCCAGCGCTCTCCATCCCGGTCGACCCGACACGGCAGCTGCGATCCGTTGTAGCGGACCTGCACGGAGTCCGCCTCCGACGGGTCCATGAACCAGTTCGTCTCCCCGACCAGGATCTCCCGCACCAGCAGGTCCCTCTTGCGTCCCACGACGACCTGCCTGCGCTCCGGACGCACCTCGGTCACGTAGAGCGGCGTGGACGTGGAGACGCCGAGCCCCCGGCGCTGTCCCACCGTGAAGTTCTCGATCCCCCCGTGACGCCCCAGCACCCGACCGCTGCGGTCCACGACCTCCCCTGGTCCGCTCGTCACCCGCTCGCGCACGAAGCGGCGGTAATCGCCGTCGGGTATGAAACAGATGTCCTGGCTCTCGGGCGTGTGGGCGACGGCGAGCTCCCGGTCCGCCGCGATAGCCCTCACCTCACTCTTCTCGTAGTCTCCGAGCGGGAAGACCGTTCGCCGAAGCAGCTTTTCGGGCACCGGCCAGAGGACGTAGGTCTGGTCCTTTCTCTCATCCTTCGGACGTGCCAGCGCGGGACCGTACGGTGTCTCGGCCACGCGGGCGTAGTGTCCGGTGGCGATGTGCCTGAACCCCAGCATGTCCGCGAGGAAGGCCGCAGCGTGGAACTTGACGTGGGCGTTGCAGGCGACGCAGGGGTTCGGAGTACGTCCGGCGGCGTAGGAACCCACGAAGTCGCTGAGCACCCGGCGCTCGAAGAGGCGCTTGAGGTTGAGCGTGAAGTGGGGCAGCCCCATGCGGTGCGCCGTCTCCCGCGCGAAGAGCACGGTATCGGGGGAGCAGCACGAGCGGCTGCCCGGCTCCCCGTCGTGCAGCCGGAAGGTCACGGTGGCGACCCGGTAGCCGGCCTCCTTCAGAAGCAGCGCGGTGACCGCGGAGTCCACCCCCCCGCTCATCGCCGCGACGACGGTTCCCTCCTCACCGGCGGAGCCGTCGGTGTATCCTCCGCCGAGCAGGACGTCCGCCCGGTGGTCGAGATAATCTTCGAATGCCCTGTGCAGGGCGTCGATGACGAGCGTTAGCGCGTGCTCCTTGCCATCCGGGAGCGGTCCGCCGAGAACCTCCTCGACGTCCGCCCTCGAGACGCGCGCCGCTTCGAGCAGGTGCCGCCCGCGCACGAGGCCGACGAGCGCGGACCCGGCGGCGACGCACGCCGCGCAGCCGTAGACCTTGTAACACACTTCGGAGAGGCGGCTGTCCTCGACCCGCAGCGTGAAGCGGGCCACGTCGCCACAGGCGGCGTCGCCCGCTTCCCCGCACCCGTCCGGCTGATTAACCTCACCGACCCCCTGCGGGTGCACGAGATGCTCTATGACCTCTGGCCTGTAGCGCTCGGGCATATACTCCTCTCTACCTCACACGGACCGGCGAGAGCTCCCTGAGCCGTTCGACCGCCTCGCGGAAGGCTCCGACGAAGCCGCTCACGTCCTCGCGGGAGGTATCCTTGCCCACCGTTACCCGCACCGCCGAAAACGCCTCCTCTTCCGTTATCCCCATCGCGAGCAGGACCGGGGATGCCTTGTGCCCGCTCGAGGCGCAGGCCGACCCGCGCCCGATGGCGTAACCGAGGGCGTCGAGCATCAAAACCAGGCTCTCCGACTCGACCCCCTCGACGGTCAGGTGGACGTTGTTCGGGAGCCTCTCCTCGGGGTGTCCACGGAGATGGACACCGGGGATCTCGCTCACCCCGGCGATCAGCAGGTCCCGCAGCTCCCTCTCGTGGCGCACACGCTGCTCCCTCTCGAGCCCGGCGAGCCGGGCGGCCTCGCCGAAGCCGACTATCCCGGCGACGTTCTCCGTGCCGCTCCTCAGGCCCCGCTCCTGTCCCCCGCCGTGGACCACCGGCTCCAGGCGCACCCCTTCACGAACGTACAGGGCCCCGACGCCCTGCGGGCCGTAGAGCTTGTGCGAGGAGAGCGCGAGCGTCGAGAGCGGCACCCGCCCCGTGTCCATCGGGAGCCGGCCCGCGGCCTGCACCGCGTCCACGTGCAGCGGCACACCACGCTCCGCGCACACCCGCGCTATCTCCTCCACGGGTTCCACGGTCCCGACCTCGTTGTTCGCCCACATCACCGCGACGAGCGCGGTGTCGGGGCGCAGCGCGCGCTCGACGTCCCCGGGGTCGACCCTGCCGTGGCCGTCCACCGCCAGGCGGCTTATCTCATATCCCTCATGTTCCAGGCTCGCGACGCACTCGCGCACCGCCGCGTGCTCGACGGGCGAGACGACGACGTGGCGCTTTCCGGGATCGGATCGGGCCAGCCCCAGGACGCCCAAATTGTCCGACTCGGTGCCGCCGGAGGTGAAGATCACTTCTTCGGGGGACGCGCCGATCATCGCCGCGACTTTCCCCCTCGCCTCCTCGATCGCCTCCGAGGCGCTCGCACCGAAGGAGTGCAGGGAGGAGGGGTTGCCGGCGGGCTCCCTCAGATAGGGAAGCATGGCCTGCAGAACCCGTTCGTCGAGCGGGGAGGTCGCCGCGTAGTCGAGGTAGACGCCGTTGCCCTGCATCACGGCTAGTTTAACGCAGGAAGCCGGTTTTGCAGTCACTTCCTCAGGCTCCGCGAGAGGCGGAGAGATCGTAGAGAGCCTGCGCGAGCAGAGTCCGTGGCACGTACCCGGTGTAGACGCCGCGTATCACGTAGTGCCCGCCGCTCGGAGCGAGCAAGGTCACGGACGGGGTGTATCCGATGCCGAGCTGGGCGGCGAGCGAGCCGTAGCCCTGCGGGTCGTTTATGTCGTAGGCGAAGTAACCGATCCCCCGATAGCGGCCCTCCAGGCTCTCCAGGTACGATCTCACCGCCGAGTCCACCGCAAGCCCCTGCGGGTAGAACGGGTTCTGACCCTTCTCGTAGAAGAGCACCACGATGGGCTCCTTGCGCCCGTAGGCGAGCTTGAAACTCTTGGGTACCGGCTGGCTCTCGTTGAGCACGAACGCGGTACCGGTTCGCGTGGCTCCGGAGGAGTGGATCGACGACGAAGAAGGAGCGCTCGCCCGGGAAGAGGAACCAGAGACCGGGGACGAAGCCCCCTTCGAACTCCCCCCGCAACCCGCGAGGAGCAGCGGGAACACGAGCGAGGCCAACACAAGGCTGAACAACCGGCTTCTCAGCTCTCCTCTCCCCCACGAGACACCCGATCACGCATACGAGCCTGATTTTAACCCAGGGTGAAGCGAGATCACCCGCGAAGACGCCGGGACGGAAGCGCCGGAGATGCGTTACGATCTGTTATTTGACCACCGAAGGAAGTAGAAAACCGAGAGGAGAGACGTTGCGGAGCGAAGACCACGCCATCGGGAGCGCGAACCCCTACAGGACGCACACGGCCGGCGAGCTGCGGGCCGACGACGCGGGAAGGCAGGTGCGGCTCGCCGGCTGGGTGAACCGCAGGCGGGACCACGGCGGGCTCATCTTCATAGACCTGCGCGATCGCTGGGGGATAACGCAGGTAGTCTTCGACCCCGAACACGGCGAGGCCTTCGAGGCCGCCGAGCGCCTGAGACCGGAGTGGTCGATCTCGGTGTCGGGGACCGTGAGGAGGCGACCGGAGGGCAACGAGAACCCCGAACTCCCGACCGGGGAGATCGAAGTAGAAGCCACCTCGCTGGAGATCCTGAACACCTCCGAGACCCCCCCATTCGAGATCGACCGCGAGCGTCCGGTAGACGAGCTGCTCCGGTTGCGCTACCGCTACCTGGATCTGCGCCACGAGCGGATGAAGGAGAACATCATCTTCCGACACCGGGTCGTCAAGTACATCCGGGACTACCTCTCCGAGAGGGACTTCGTCGAGATAGAGACGCCGCTTCTGACCGCCTCCACCCCGGAAGGGGCCCGCGACTACCTCGTCCCCTCCCGCCTGTACCCCGGGGAGTTCTACGCCCTGCCCCAATCCCCGCAGCAGTTCAAGCAGCTTCTGATGGTCGCCGGCTTCGAGCGCTACTTCCAGATCGCCCGCGCCCTGCGCGACGAGGACCAGCGCGGCGACCGTCAGCCGGAGCATACCCAGCTCGATCTGGAGATGAGCTACACCACCCAGGACGAGGTGCTGGAGCTCATCGAGGAGCTCTACACCGGGATAGTCGAGGAGCTGACCGACAAGCGCCTCGCCAGCAAGCCCTTCCCCCGCCTCACCTACGCCGAGGCGATGCGCCGCTTCGGGACCGACAAGCCGGACGTACGCTTCGGGCTCGAGCTCGCCGACGTCTCCGAGGTGGCTCGAACGAGCGAGTTCAAAGTCTTCCGGGGGGCGGTGGAATCCGGCGGGTCGGTGCGCGGCATCTCGGTCCCCGGACTCGGCGACCTCACCCGACGCGAGATGGACGAGCTCACCGCCGTCGCCTCCGAGGGCGGGGCGCGCGGGCTCGCCCACTTCAGGGTCACCCGCGATGGACTCTCGGGCCCGATCGCCAAGTTCTTCTCCGGGGAAGAGCAGCGCATCCTGCGCGAGAAGCTCGGCGCCGGGGAAGGAGACTGGCTGTTCTTCGTCGCCGATCGGGACCCGGTCGTTTTCGAGAGCCTCAGCCGCCTCAGGCTCCACCTGCGCGACCGGCTCGGTCTGGTAGACAAAGACGAGCTCGCGTTCTGCTGGATTACGGACTTCCCCCTCTTCGAGTACAACGAGGAAGAGAAACGCATCGAGCCGATGCACCACATGTTCACCATGCCGCGCGAGGAGGACATCCCTCTGCTCGAGAGCGACCCCCTGAAGGTCACCGGGCAGCTCTACGACCTGGTCGCCAACGGGGTCGAACTCGCCTCCGGGAGCATCAGGATCCACCGCCCGGACCTGCAGCAGAAGGTCTTCGACGTGATCGGGATACACAGAGAAGAGGCCGAGCGCCGCTTCGGGGCCATCCTGAGGGCCTTCCGCTACGGTGCACCGCCGCACGGCGGGATAGCACCGGGGATAGACCGGCTCGTCATGGTGCTGCGCGACGAGCCGAACATACGCGAGGTGATGGCCTTCCCAAAGACCCAGGCTGCCCGCGACGAGATGATGGATGCCCCCTCCCCGGTCACCGAGGAGCAGCTCAGGGAGCTGCACATAGCGATTCGGCGCAAGAAATGATCTCGTCTCCCGAAGCCAACACGGCGGCACGAACGGATGAGTTTAAGCCAGCTTAATCTCCTCTTTATCCCGGCTTAACCGAGCTTCATCCCGGTTTTATCCAGACCGGGAAGGATATCCGTAAGAAGCGGCAACGGACGAAAGGAGAGAACACACATGCACCGGGAGGAACGGTCGTCCCGGCCGCCTATGCGTCCCAGCGACGAGGCGACCGAGGAGCAGTTGGACCTGGCACGGGAGCAGGGGAAGGCCCTGCAGAAGGCGCTGGAGCACATGACACGAGAGGTGGCCGATGATGGAGGGGAGAAGCGGGCCGGTGATTACCTGGTCGGCTACGCCGTCGAGCGGGCCGAGGGAATGTACCACATGCGAGACGGGCGCCTGGAGTGGCAGAACCCATCCGAGGAAGAAAACGTCCACGTAGAAGTCTCGGTACGGGATGGATCGGACGGTCGCTTCATCCCCGGACTGGAGGTGCACGCCACCCTCGTGGACGCCGCGGGCGAAGAGGTCGGCACCCATCTTCAACCCTTCTTGTGGCACCCCTGGCTCTACCACTACGGCAGGAACTGGCACGTCCCTGGAGACGGAGAGTACACCCTGAGGGTCAGGATAGAACCCCCGGAGTTTCACCGCCACGACAAGGAGAACGGAATGCGGTTCACCGAAACCGTAGAGGTCGATTTCGAGGGGGTGAAGATAAAGACCGGCCGGGAGGTGGAGTAGCCAGACGGTCACCGTGAGCCCTGCCGGCTCGCACGGGATCGGGAGAACCGCATGAGCGACGCCTCGCAGTCGAAGGCAATAGAGAGCGACCGTCTTCACGCATGGACCTTCCGCAGTGGAGCCGCTGGCACCGGATGGTGCGTGCTCGGCGGAGCGCCGGTCGCTGTAGAACATCGCGACCGGCGCTCTCAGCGGTCGAGGCCGGACGTAACAGCTGGTCGTACAGAGAACAAAGACGCGTGAAGCCAGCGAACACGCTCCGGGATTCGCGCTATTCGACCATCTCCCCAGCCTCGGGCATACGCCAGGCCGCGGCGGCCCCCAGCAACCCGAGCACCAGCAAGACCGCCAGCGTCGCACCCACCCCCGCAGCCTGAGCGAAGAACCCGAGCGTGATGAACATGAAGGTGAGCACACCGGAGGCGGTGTTCGCCGTCGCCGTGTACAGAGGCCGCTCGTCAGGTGGGGAAGCATCCACCACGTAGCTCTTCCTCCCTACCCGGACCCCATCCCGGGCGAAACCCACCACCAGGAAGATCAGGGCGTAGAGATAAGGGCTCGACCGACCGGAGGAGAAGATCCCGAACGAGAGCGCCCCCGCCGCAGCGAGGGCCCCCACCAGCCCGGCCGCTACCAGCACCAGACGGCTCGAGACGAGGTCGGAGATGCGCCCCCAGACGGGTCCCCCTATCAAGGCGGCCACCCCCAGCGCCACGACGAAGAGACCGAACCCCCTGCCCGCACCCGTGATCTGACGAGCGCGCAGGGTGTAGAAGGGTATGGAGAGCTCCGCGGAGAGCAGCAACCCTCGACTGAGTATGAACCATCTGAACCCGCGAACGCCGGTGAGCAGCCTCCACCCGTGGCGCAGCTCGCTGAGGGCATTCCGTCCCCCTCCCGTAGCGCCGGGTTGCTCCTCGATCCGCGCGAACAACCCGGCGGCGAGGGCCCACAGTACCGCGGCGAAGCCCAGGAGGGCAACGAACGGCGCCACCCCGTTCGCCCCGGCCACCACGCCGTAGAGGACCAACCCGGCGGCTATGGTGAGGGCGCCCCCGATCGAGGACCGAAGTCCCAAGAGCTGGCCTCGCTTACCCTTCGGTATGGTCTTGCCCATCACGTCCTTGAAGGCCACGGAGCCGACGCCGCTCGCCACGCTGAAGACCAGCAGCGCGGCGACGATCACCACACCCGCGACCCCGCCGCTCAACACCAGTCCGGCGACGAGCATGACCACGAGCGTGACGGCCTGTAACACGCCCGCCCCGACCCAGAACCACTTACGTCTCCCATACGCCCGCATACGCCCCGACACCGCCAGCTGCGGGAACATCGCCGCTCCCCGACGCACGGGCTCCAGCATCCCGGAGAAGAAAACCGGAGCACCCAGCACGCTCAAGAACCACACCAGGACCAGGTCGGGGCTGGCGAGTTGCTCGGCGAGCTTCGTCGCCGCGCCATTGGCGAGGTTGAGCAGAAAGCTCCGCGGAGCCTCCCTGCAGGCCTCCTCCGGTATGCCCTCGCAGGCGCTGCCTTCGGCATCTTCGTCCGTCACCCACTCGTAGACACGCTCGGCGACGTCTCGCTCCACCAAACGAGTTCCTCCACGTGATCGTCGATACCCAATTCGAGTGTACCCTCCATCTCCGACCGAAGATGCTCCTTTCCCTTCGGGAAGAGACATCTGCCTCGCGGACCACCCCGTACGGGATGAAGGGAATCTGCGTCGAGAACCCTGGAAGCGCCCGGCGGACATCCCTCGCTCCGCCCGCACCTCCTCGACGGACCAGGCCGGGGCGTGTGACACGCCCGCAGGCCAGGGGATGAGGTCGCCAGCCCACTCCCGTTGCCCCGGGACCGTGGGCCGATCCCAAGACGGATCACCGTCGAAGAGTATCAGCCGCTCTCGGTACGGAATCCCGCCACGGAAGCTCGGCCCGTACCCTGAACCCGCCGGGCGGGAGGTTGCTCGCCAGCAGGGTCCCTCCCCGCGCACGCAGGCGCTCGGAGAGCCCGACCAACCCGCTCCCGGCCGCAAAACCCTCCACCACACCCCGTCCGTCGTCACGAACCTCGACGAAGCAGACCTCACCCTCGCACCCCACCGAGATCCGGCACCTGCGAGCCCCGCTGTGGCGGATGACGTTCGTCACCGCCTCCCGTATCACCCAGCAGAAGGTCTCCCGGACAGCTTCGGGGAGATCCCCTTCCGGAAGGTCTACGCTGCAGGAGATCCCCGAGGCCTCGAGCATCTGGGCGGCGCCCGCGATCTCGGCCTCGAGAGCGGGCCTGCGATATCCGGAGACCGCCTCCCTGACCTCACCAAGGGCCCGACGCGCGATCTCTTCTACCTCACGCATCTCTGCGGTGGCACGCCTGGGATCTCTGTCGGCGACCTTTCGCGCCACCTCGCTCTTGACCGTGATGAGCGAGAGGCTGTGACCGAGCAGATCGTGCAGATCACGCGCGAAGCGCAACCTTTCCTCCGCCACCGCGAGCCGGGCTATCTCCTCGCGGGCCGCCTCCAGCTCCCTGACGGTCGAGAACAGACGAGACCAGAGCACCTGCCCGAAACCTATCCCCCCGACGAGCAGCACGAACTGCCCGACACCGGTCCAGGACATGCCGGAGGCCAGGCAGCAGACAGCCACCGCCACGGTGAGCATCGCGATGACAGGACGCGCCTCCCGCGACGGGAGAGATATACCGGCGGCGACGCTCGCGTAGACGAACAGCCCGGCCCAGACGCCCCCGTAAAGCAAACTCAACGAGAGAGCGACCGCAGACAGGGTGCCAACGGCAACCCTGTGGTTGATCACCCGACGGGGGTCCGTTCCTCTCCAGTAGGGTCGCTCGAAAAGCACGACCCAGAGGTAGACCGCGACGAAGAGGGCGGCTCCGGAGAGCTGCACCACCACGGAGATCCTCTCGCCGCCGGAGAAGACCCTGGATAGAGGGTAGGCGAGGTAGACCAGCCAGACCAGCACGAAAAGACGCGCCGCCCAGCGGGAGGTCGCACCTCCACGCCCCCCGCCCGGATCCCAGCCCTTTACCCGCCCGGTATTCGTCACAGAAGACATTATCCGCCCGGTCCGGGTGGGGCTCAATAATCACCCTGCGCACGGAGGCGTTTCACTAATTCGGGGAGCACCACCGATGCGCTCTCCCTGAACGAGAAATCCGCCCGTCGGGTGAGCGGGGTCTCCTCCGGGTTGATCTCGACCAGGATCGCCCCGGAGGCCCTGGCCTCCTCCGGAAGAGCCGCGGCCGGGTAGACCAGAGAGGAGGTGCCGACCGAGAAGAAGACCCCGCACGAGCTGGACGCCTCGAACGCTGCCCGCACCGGCCCCTCCGGCAACATCTCCCCGAACCACACCACGTCGGGCCTGAGCAGGGCCCCGCACCGCCGGCAGCGGGGCGGCACCTCCTGCCGCCGCGGCTCCGAGATCTCTCCCTCGGCCGTGCACCTCGAGCGCAGGATATTCCCGTGCAGCTCCAGGACGTTGCGGCTCCCCGCCCGCTCGTGCAGCCCGTCGACGTTCTGGGTGATGAGCGTGAAGGAAGAGAAGAATCCCTCCATCTCCGCGAGAGCGAGATGCGCGGGGTTGGGCTCGGCTCCGACCACCAGCGACCGGCGCCAGAGGTACCACTCCCACACGAGGCGAGGGTCGCGCGAGAACGCCTCCGGGGTGGCGAGCTCCCGGGGGTCATAACGCTTCCAGAGGGAATCCCCGCCTCCCCGGAAGGTGGGTATGCCGCTCTCCGCGGAGACGCCCGATCCGGTGAGTACGGCAACCGCGGAGGTTTGCCGCAACGCCCGGACGAGCTCTGCGGGTACCGTCGTCAGCCCCCGATCTCCTCCAGGAGCCGCCCCGGCCCCTCCGCGATTGGGATGCGCCGCTCCTCGCCGCTTCGCATGTCGCGCAGGGTCACCTCGCCGGAAGAAAGCTCGTCGTCACCGATCACGACCGTGAAGGAGGCCCCGAGCCGGTCGGCCTGCTTGAACTGCCCCTTCGCGCTCCTCCCGGCGTAGTCCAGCTCGCAGCGCACCCCCCTCCCGCGCAGCTGGCTCGCGAGCTCGAGCGCCGGGATGCGGGCTGCGGGGGTGAGCGTGGCGAAGAAGACGTCGACGCCGGGCGCCTCCGGCTCCCCCTCCGCGGCGGCGGCGAGCAGGATGCGCTCCACCCCGGTGCCGAAGCCTATCCCCGGCGTCTCCGGGCCGCCGAGGTCAGAGATCAGGTTGTTGTAGCGCCCCCCTCCCCCGACCGTGTCCTGGGCCCCCAAAGAGGTACTCTTCGCCTCGAAGACCGTTAAAGTGTAGTAGTCGAGCCCCCGGACCAGCCTCTCGTCCACCTCGTAGGGCACGCCGAGCGCCTCCAGTGCCTCCCTGACCGCCGTGAAATGCTCGTCGGCCTCCGGGCTGAGGAAGTCCCGGATCGAGGGGGCTTCGGCCAGCACCTCTCGGGTGTTCGGGTCCTTCGAGTCGAGCGTGCGCAGGGGGTTCACGTCGATGCGCTCGCGCGAGTCGGGGTCGAGCTCGGAGATGTGCTTCTTCAGGAAAGCCCGGAGCTCCGGCGCGTAGTTCCGGCGGGTCTCGAAGTCCCCGAGGTTGTTCAGGTAGACGACCTCATCGCGCACCCCCACGGCCTGGTGCAGCCGGTAGAGGAGCGCTATCACCTCGGCGTCGACCAGCGGGTCGGCGGATCCCAGGACCTCGGCGTCGATCTGGACGTGCTGGCGGTAGCGGCCCTTCTGCTGGCGCTCGTGGCGGAAGATCGGGCCCATGTACCACATCTTGACCGGCTGGGCGAGCTTGTAGAGCCCGTGCTCGATGTAGGCGCGCGCGATCCCGGGGGTCGCCTCGGGCCTCAGAGCCATGAGCCTGCCGCCCTTGTCCTCGAAGGTGAACATCTCCTTGCGCACGATGTCCGAGGCCTCTCCGGCGCTGCGTGCGTAGATCTCGGCATCCTCGAAGATCGGCATGCGAACCTCGGTGTATCCGTGCGTGCGGAAGAGCTCCCGCGCCACCTCGTAGACGCGGCTCCAGAGCTCGGGCCGCTCGTGCGGCTCGCGCCCGCCGGGATATACGTCGTAGGTTCCTCTCGGCCTGCGGAAGCTCACCGTCCCACCACCGGTGGCAGGTAGGGGTTCCTCCGCAGCTCCTCCTGCGCTTCCAGGATGGGTCCGTGACCAGGATAGAGCCGGGTCTCTTCGCTCCAGAGCGCCATCACCTTGCGCACCGAGACCTCGATCTCCTCCCAGGAAGCCCCCGGCAGGTCGGTCCTGCCGACGCTCCCGGGGAGGATCAGGTCCCCCACGATCTGGTCATCCCCGACGACGAACGTCACCGCGCCCGGTGAGTGTCCCGGGGTGTGCAACACCCGGATCACCTCTCCACCGAGATGGAGCTCCTGTTCGTCCTGCAGCGGCTCGTAGTCCTCGATGCCGGCGGGTTCGGCGTCGAGCGGGTGCATGTAGAGCGGCACCCCGCTCGCCTCACGCACCTCCTCGAGGGCCCCGATGTGGTCGGTGTGGCCGTGGGTGATGAGGACCGCTGCCACGGCACCGCGCACAGCGCCGAGGATCTTCTGCGGCTCGGCCCCGGCGTCGACGATGATGGAACCCTCCGGGGCGTGTATCACGTAGGAGTTCACGTCCATGCCGCCGAAAGACACGGTGATCTGCTCGATCTCGCTCACGCGCCTCCTCTTCTCTAGTGCTCTATCGGGGTGCCGTCACGCGAGACCCGGCAGACGTCGTAGACGTCGGGGATGGCCCGGATCTTGCGTATGACGTCCTTCACGTGCTGCGTGCTCGAAGCCCTGAAGGCGAAGCGGGAGAGCGCCGTCCGCTCCTCTATCGTGTCCACCCGCGCAGAGATGATGCTCAACCCAGCATCGGAGATCGTACGGGTGATGTCGCTCAGAAGGTGCGTCCGGTCGAGCGCCTCGACGAGGATCTCTACCGTGAAGAGCTTGTCCGGCCCCGCCGCCCACTCCACCTCGACGAAGCGCTCGGGGCTGCGCGCCCTGAGCGATCGGGCGTTCGGACACCCGGACGCGTGCACCACCACCCCCCGCCCGAGCGAGACGTAACCCACGATCTCGTCCCCGGGAAGCGGCGTGCAGCACCGGGCGAGCCGGGTGAGGACCCCGCTCGAACCGACGACCCGCACGCCGGTCTCCTCTCCGTCGGAGGGCAGCGGCAGCGGCGCGAGTGCAGGGCTCGTGCGCTCCTCCTTTTCGCCGGCCTCCTCTTCCTCCTGAGTCGCCAGCACCCGCTCGGCGATCCTGTTCGCCACGTTCTCTGCCGAGAGCGAACCAGCCCCCACGGCGGTGAGCATCTCCTCCGGAGAGGGGTGGTTGACCTTCTCGGCGACCTCCTCCCAGACTTCCTGCGGCACCCGCTCCACGTGCCGTTTCTTCAGGAGCTCCTGGACCTTCTCCCGGCCCGAGGTCAGGTTCTCCTCCCGGTCGGCCTTGTTGAAGTACTGCCTTATCTTGTTGCGCGCCCGTCCGCTGTGCACCACCGAGAGCCAGTCCCGGCTCGGGCTCGCACTCTTGCCGGTGAGGATCTCCACCCTGTCGCCCGAGACCAGTTCCGAGTCGAGCGGCACTATCCTGCCGTTGACCTTCGCCCCGACGCAGCGGTGGCCGACCTCGGTGTGGACGTGGTAGGCGAAGTCTATCGGGGTGGCGCCGGCCGGCAGGCTTATCACGTCCCCCTTGGGCGTGAACACGAAGACCTCATCGGCGACCAGCTCGTCCTTTAGGAAGTTCATGAACTCCGTCGAGTCGGTCGTCTCCTTCTGCCACTCGATCATGTTCTTCAGCCAGTTGAGCCGGTCCGCCCGGCTGCCGCCGTCGCGCTCCTTGTACATCCAGTGCGCCGCGATCCCGTACTCGGCGGTGACGTCCATGTCGTGGGTGCGGATCTGGATCTCGAGCAGCTTGCCCTCGTTGGACATCACCGTCGTGTGCAACGACTGGTACATGTTGAACTTGGGCATCGCGATGTAGTCCTTGAAGCGCCCCGGGATCGGCTTCCACACCGAGTGGACGACCCCGAGCGCCGCGTAGCAGTCGCGCACCGAGTCCACCACGACCCGCAGGCCGGCAAGGTCGTAGATCTCGTTGAACTCCTTGTTGCGCCGGACCATCTTGTCGTAGATCGAGTAGAAGTGCTTGACCCTCCCGCGCACCTCGGCCTCGATCCCGGCCTCGCCAAGGTGTCCTTTGAGCTCCTCGGCCACCCGGGCGATGAACGCCTCCCGATCGGCCCGCCGGGCGGCCACCAGCCGCTTTATCTCCTCGTAGCGCCGCGGGTGCAGCGTGGCGAACGAGAGATCCTCCAGCTCCCACTTGATCGAGTGGATCCCGAGCCGGTGGGCGAGCGGTGCGTAGATCTCGAGCGTCTCCGTGGCCTTCTTTATCTGGGTGTCGCGGTGGAGGTACTCCAGCGTGCGCATGTTGTGCAGCCGGTCGGCGAGCTTGATGATGATCACGCGCACGTCCCGACTCATCGCGACGACCATCTTGCGCAGCGACTCGGCCTGCGCCTCCTCCAGGTTTCCGGACGGGAGCCGCTTGAGCTTCGTGACCCCGTCGACGATCTCGGCGACCTCGCTCCCGAAAAGCTCACCGAGCTCTTCTTTGGTCACGTCCGTATCTTCTATGACGTCGTGCAGGAGCCCCCCGATGATCGTCGTCGTGTCCATCCGCAGATCGGCGAGGATGTCCGCCACGGCGAGCGGGTGCTCGACGAAGGGCTCCCCGCTCTTGCGCGTCTGCCCCCGGTGGGCGGCGTGCGCCAGACGGTAGGCCTCGGCTATCTCCTCCTCCCGTCCCTCCGGGCTGTAGGAGGAGACTTTCTCTATGAGGGAGGAGATGGTGAGACCCTCTCCCTGGTTGCGTCCTGGCTGTTCGGTCGTCCTGGCGAGCTCCATGGCAGCAAGATTCTAACATCACCCCCTCCCGGGGATGTTGCACCCCGCCCGCAAAAGCGTTACCCTTCCTTTCGCAAGGAGGAAACGGGGAGCTCCCGGCCAAGGGGGCTGAGAGGGCGCTTCGATGCCGCGCCGACCCGCAGAACCTGATCCGGGTAATGCCGGCGGAGGGAGATTGGTCACAACAACCAGGCAACGCGTGGGTACCGGTGGAATCTGCCGGTGCCTTTTTCGTGCCTCCGCCACCTCCCGGGTCCCGAAGGGAAGGAGGCGAGAGCACATTGAGCACTCGAGAGACGGACGGCTGCGCAACCCAGCTGCACCAGGCCCGCCGCGGCGTGATCACCGAGCAGATGCGTCATGTCGCCCGCAGGGAGAACACGTCCCCGCAGACCATCCGCGAGGAAGTCGCCAGCGGACGCATGATCATCCCGGCCAACGTCAACCACGCCTCGCTGGAGCCGATGTGCATCGGCAAGGCCGCCCGCGTCAAGATAAACGCCAACATCGGCAACTCCCAGACCACCTCGGACATAGAAGGTGAGCTGGACAAGCTCCATACGGCCCTCGAGTACGGTGCGGACACGGTCATGGATCTCTCCTCCGGAGGTGACATACCACGCATCCGACAGGCCATAATCGAGGCGAGTCCCGTACCGGTAGGCACCGTTCCGATCTATGAGGCTGCCAGCCGGGTAAAGCAGCCCGAGGACCTGAGCGGGGAGCTGCTGCTGGAGGTAATAGAAGAACAGGCGGAGCAGGGAGTGGACTACATGACGATCCACGCCGGCATCCTGCTGCAACATCTGCATCTGGTTCAGAGACGCATAACCGGCATAGTCTCCCGCGGTGGCGGGTTGCTGGCACGCTGGATGGTACACCACATGCGTCAGAACCCCCTCTACGAACGCTTCGACGACATCCTCGAGATCTGCCGCCGCCACGACGTCTCGATCTCGCTGGGCGACGGGCTCCGTCCGGGGTGTATCGCCGACGCCTCGGATGCGGCCCAGTTCGCCGAGCTACGCACGCTGGGTGAACTCACCGAGCGCGCCTGGGAGAAGGACGTGCAGGTCATGATCGAAGGGCCGGGGCACGTACCGCTCGACCAGCTCGAGGAGAACGTGCGGATACAACAGGAGGTCTGCCACGAGGCCCCTTTCTACACCCTCGGTCCGCTCGTCACCGACATCGCCCCCGGCTACGATCACATAACGAGCGCCATAGGCGCGGCCGTGATGGGCTGGCACGGCACCTCGCTGCTCTGCTACGTCACACCCAAAGAACACCTCGGACTCCCAGGCAAAGAAGACGTCAGGCAGGGTCTCATCGCCTACCGTATCGCAGCACACGCCGCGGACGTGGCACGCGGCCGCCCCGGCGCCAGGGATTGGGACGATGCGCTCTCCCGGGCACGGTACGCCTTCGACTGGAACCGCCAGTTCGAGCTCTCGCTCGATCCCGCGACCGCCCGCGCCATGCACGACGAGAGCCTGCCGGACGACTACTTCAAGAGCGCACAGTTCTGCTCCATGTGCGGACCCAAGTTCTGCCCGATGCACAACTTCCGCGATGTGGACTGGGCGGCGCTGCGCAGCGCCGCCACGAAAAGCTCACAGTCTGCCTGAGCGGATGATCACGGTGAGCTCCAGGACGGCGAGCAACACCGCGAGGACGAAACAGAAGAAGGCCAGCACCGGCACGTCCAGGTAGGGAACCCGCGGTCCACCCCGCACGAACCCCCCGATGAGGGCAGAGCCGATGAGCAGGGCGCCGGTCACGAGCGCGAAGACGAGCCGGTTGGCGAGCACGTCGATCTGAGAGCCCAGCCGGTCGAGCCCCCGGTGGTTGAGCCTGACCTCCAGCTCTCCGTCCTCGAGTTCGGAGAGCAGCTGATGCACCTGCTCCGGATAGTCCGCCGCGTAGCGGGCATACTCCACGGCCCTCCTGCGAACGGTCCGCGAAAGGGCGCCGGGGCTGGTGCGCTCGGCGAGCAGCCGGCGGGCATAGGGACGAGCCACCTCGTAGACGTTGAGCGTGGGGTCTATGGAGCGGGAGATCCCTTCGGCGGTCACGAGGGCCTTCACCAGGAGCGGGAAGACCGGCGGGACCCGGAGCCTGTAGCGCCTGACGAGCGCGATCAGCTCGGAGAGGGCCTGCCCGAGCGTGACCTCTCCGACCGAGAGACCGGAGTACTTGAACAGAAACTCCCTGAGCTCCTGCACCAGGTCGTCGCGCACCTCGGCCTCGTAGCGCACCCCGAGATCCTCCAGCCCCCGCAGGACCGCGGCGGCATCCTGCCGGATGACGGCGATGAAGAGCCTCGAGAGGGCGTCGATGTCGCTGCGGCTCATGTAGCCGACCATCCCGAAATCGAGCAGGGCGAGCTCCCCCTCGGGGGTGAGAAAGAGGTTGCCGGGGTGCGGATCACCGTGGAAGAAACCGTCCTCGAAGGCCATCTTGAAGATCGCATCCGCCCCCATCGAGGCCACCCGCCTCCTCTCGGCGGGGGCGAGCGAGAGCGGCCTGAGCTCGTTGAAACGCCTCCCCCGGATGAACTCCATGGTTATGAGGCGCGGCGTGGAGAACTCCGCATGGATGGCCGGGATCTTCACCGGGGTGCCGGCGAAGTTGTGCGCGAAACGCCGCGCGTTCTCGGCCTCCACAGAGTAGTCGAGCTCCCGCCGGATGACCCCTTCGAACTCGGCGACGAGGGGACGCACGCTCACGAAGAGGCGCTCCCCGAGCCTGGTGTCGACGAAACCGGCGAGTTCGCGCATCAGCACGAGGTCGCCCTCGACCCGCCTCCGGGCGCCCGGACGCTGCACCTTGACCGCCACCTCCTCCCCGCCGCGTAGCGTGGCGCGGTGCACCTGCCCTATGCTCGCCGACCCGAGCGGAACGGGGTCGAAGTCCGAGAAAACCTCACCCACCCCCGCGCCGAGTTCCTCCTCGATCACCCGCTGCACCGCTTCCAGCGGCACCGGGGAGGCTGCATCCTGCAGCTTCTGCAGCTCGGAGAGGACGCTCTCCGGAAAGATGTCCGAGCGGGTCGAGAGGAGTTGTCCGAACTTGACGAACGTCGGGCCGAGCTCCTCGAGCGCCCGACGCAACCTGACGCCGAAGTTCGGGGCGAGCAGCTCCTGCACCCCCCTGCTCTCGCGCCGCTCGCGCCGGACATCGAAGAGGAACCCGAACCCGTGCCGGACGAGTATCCGTCCGATCTGCGAGAAGCGGGTGAGCTGTCCGGTCCCGCCCGGTGAGGGGACGGGAGAATCCGTCATGGACAGACGCCACCCCTCCTCACGTCCTCTCTCCTATGCGCCGGGCGGGGTCTCGGGCTCAGGAGGTGTCTCACCACCGCCGGAAGTGGTCCCCCGATCCTCCAGCACGCGGACGCGGTGCTCGAGCTGCTCCACCCTGAAGAGCAGATCCTCGTAGTCCTCCCGCGTGGGCAGACCCGCCTCGCGAAGAACCTGCTGTAGCGAAGACTCGACCAGAGACCGCGCGCCGCCGGAGCGCTGCCTGGCACGCTCCATGACCTCCTCGACGACCCTGCGTCCCTCCTCCCGCTGGAGCCTTCCCTGCTCGATCAGCTCGTTCACCGCACGCTCGACCCGCTCCCGGGTTACGGCCGCAGCGCCTATCTGCAAGAGTACCAGGCGCTCGAGGGTGTCCAACATCCTTGCACCTCCCGCTCTCTCTTCGGCCTCCTCAACGTCACATGATAACCGACGAAGTGCGATCAGGAGGAAGAAGCAGCCTGCCGCAGCTTCCCACCCCGCCAGGCCTTGTACAGAGAGAGTGTCGGTGAGGCGATGAAGATCGAGCTGTAGGTACCGGAGATGATCCCGACCAGGAGCGCGAACGCGAAGTCGCTCAGCGTCGACTCACCGAAGATCAAGAGCGCCGCCACCGGGATAACCGTTGAGAGAGAAGTGTATATCGAACGCCTTATGACCTGCCTTATGGAGGTGTTTATCGTCTGGTCGAAACGGCGACGATTGTAGCCCACCGTGGGCGCGTTCTCCCGGATGCGGTCGAAGATGATGATCGTGTCATACAGCGAGTACCCGAGGATCGTCAGGACCGCCACCACCGTGATCAGGCTCACCTCCCGCCCCACTATCGCGTAGAAACCAACCGTCATCAGCAGATCGTGGAAGAGAGCCAAAATCGCCGCCAGCGCGAAGGCGAACTCGAAACGGAAGCTTATGAAGAGGATGATGATCAGGAACGCCGCCCCCATCGCCTGCAGGGCCTGGGTCTGCACCTGCCCGCCGAAGGTCGGGCTGACGCTGGTGACGCTCACCTCCCCACCCAGCTTCTGCTTGATGTCGTTCTTCACCTGCTGTATCTGCTTCTGGCTCAAGACCGGGGTCTGTATCTGGTAGCCGTTCTTGCCCGCAGGCTGGATCACGGCGCCCCGCGCGGCGTAGTTCGGGAGCACCTGGTTCCGGATCTCTCCGGTGCTCAGGCGGTGGGTGGCGCCGGAGACGGTGAACTTGGCCCCGCCCTCGAAGTCTATGCCCAGGTTGAGCCTGCCGAGCCCTATGGAAACTACCCCGGCGAGCAAAAGTATCCCGGAGATCGCGAACCAGACCTTCCACCGGCCCACGAAGTCTATGCGCTGCACCGTCCGCTCGAACACGGCTTACTTCGCCCCCACCGCGGAACCCCTCTCCTGCACGTTCTTCCTGGAAACCCCCATCATCGGCGGGGTCAGCCGCACCCGGCGGCCGGCCAAAAGGCCGAGCAGGGCCCGTGTCACGACGACCGCGGTGAACATGGAGAGCACCACGCCCACGGCGAGCATGAAGGCGAAGCCTTTCACCTGCGCCGTCGAGAGAGCGAACAGGATGAACGCCGTGATGAGCGTGGTGACGTTCCCGTCGAGGATCGCCCTGAAACCTTTCTCGTAGCCGAGCTGTATCGCGGTGCGTGAGGACTTTCCGCGCCGCACCTCTTCTTTTATCCGCTCGAAGATCACGATGTTCGCGTCCGCCGCCACCCCGATCGAGAGCACGATGCCGGCTATACCGGGGAGCGTCATGGTGATCGGGACCGCGACGACTATACCCCACAACAAGAAAGCGTAGATGAGGAGCGCCAGATCGGCGATGAGCCCGAGCACCCGGTAGATGACGACCAGGAAGACGAGCACCAGCGCGAACCCGGCGAGCGCCGCGGTGAGCCCGCTCCTCAGGGAGTCGGCCCCGAGCGTCGGCCCGACCTGCTCCACGGAGAGCACCTTCATGTTCACCGGCAGAGCACCGGCGTTGAGCACCACCTGAAGCTGCTTGGCCTCGTTCTCCGGCAGCCCCTGCGGCAGGCTGTCGTTGGAGATCTGTATGTTCTGTGCCAGGACGGACTGCACCTGAGGAGCGCTGATCACGTCGTTGTCGAGCACGATGGCGAGCAGCGGAGGCTTCCCGCTCATCTGGGACTGGGTGAGCATCTTCTGGGTGAGCTGGCTCATCTTCTTGCCGCCCTCGGAGGTGAGCTGCAGCGTGACCACACGCTTGTTGGCCTGGTCGAAGTCCACCTTCGCACCGTTGGGCTTGAGGGCCTTTCCGGTTATCGACGGCTGATCCGGGACTACATAACCCGTCACGTCTACCCCGCTGCCGGAGAGCGAAGGGTCTTCCTCGAAGAGGATCTTGGTCTTGCCCTTCTTATAGGCGCTGGAGCCTTTGAGCTTCTTCTGCAGCGTGCTCTCGACCTTCTTGACCTGGTCCTTGGGCACGGATTGCTGCGCGGCGAAGTCCTTGACCGGATAGAAACCGAGCTGGGCGGTCTTCCCGATCACCTTCACCGCCTGACGCTCGTTGGTGAGCCCGGGGATCTGCACCGAGACCTGGTTCTGGCCCTGGATCTGGACCTCTGGCTCGGTGACCCCGAGGCTGTTTATCCTGCGCTGGATGACCTGGACGGCCTGCTGCATCTCGTCGCGGGTCACGGGCTGTCCGTTGGTGTGGTAGCCCTTGAGCTGTACGGCGACACCTCCCTTGAGATCGAGCCCGAGCCTGGTCGCCTGCTGCACCGGCTGCCGGATGAATATGACATAGACGGTCGCGGCGAGCATCAGGGCGACGAGGCCCAGGATCAGGAGGTTGTTTCTGCGGCTGCCCATGAAGATCGGGGAGTTATTCTAGCACCCCTCGCGCCGGCCCGGACGCGTACAGCTCGATCCGGTGGCTCATCCAGCTCTCGTAGTCGCCGCAGACTATGTGCTGCCGGGCCTCGCTGCACAACCTGCCGAGAAACGTCACGTTGTGCAGCGAGAGGAGCCGCGCCCCCAGAAGCTCCCCCTCCCGCACCAGGTGCGCCAGGTACGCCCGGCTGTAACCAGAACAGGCCTCGCAGGGACATCCCTCTTCCAGGGGCTCGAAGTCCGTCCGGTAGCGGGCGTTCTTCAGGTTGATCTTCCCACGGGAGGTGAGCGCGGCCCCGTGCCGGGCGAGCCGGGTCGGGAGCACGCAGTCGAACATGTCCACCCCGAGCGCGATGACCTGCAGCACCCCGATCGGATCCCCGATGCCCATGAAGTAGCGGGGCTTATCCGCCGGAAGCTCCGGCGCAACCCCGCCGAGCACCTCCAGCATCTCCTCCCGGCTCTCACCGACCGAGAGACCGCCTATCGCGTAGCCGTCGAAGCCCGTCTCGACCGTGCGCCGCAGGCTCTCGGCCCTCAAATCCGCGAACAGCCCGCCCTGCACGATCCCGAAGAGCGCCTGATCCCGTCGGTCGTGCACGGCCTTGCACCGTGCCGCCCAGCGTGCCGTACGGCGCATGGAGTCGGCGTGGTAGTCGTACGGCGCGTCGGCCGGCGGGCACTCGTCGAGGACCATGGCTATGTCCGCCCCGATCTCCTCCTGCGCCTTCGTGACCAGCTCGGGGGTGAAGGAGTGCACGGAGCCGTCGTAGACCGAGGTGAACTCCACCCCCTCCTCGGAGAGCCTCCTTATCCTGGAGAGCGAGAAGACCTGATACCCGCCGGAGTCGGTGAGCATCGGTCCGTCCCAGCCGGTGAAGGCGTGCAGCCCCCCCGCCTCCCGTATCACCCTCGTACCGGGCCGCAGGTAGAGGTGGTAGGTGTTGCCGAGCACGACCCCCGCCCCGGCCGCCCTCAATTCCGCCGGCGAGAGACCCCGCACGCTCCCGCGGGTCCCGACCGGCATGAAGGTCGGCGTCTCGACCTCGCCGTGCGGCGTCTTCAGCACCCCGGCCCGTGCTTCGCCGCTGACGGCGGCGATCTCTATAGAGACCGGGGCTCCTACCGGTTCCTCCCGCCGTTGAGGATGAGCATCGCGTCCCCAAAGGAATAGAAGCGGTAGCGCTCCTTGACCGCCAGAGTGTAGGCTTCCCGGATGAGCTCCTTGCTCCCGGCGAAGCTCATGATCATCGCGAGCAGCGTCGAGCGCGGCAGGTGGAAGTTGGTCACGAGCGCGTCGAGCGCCTGCCAGCGATAGCCGGGATAGATGTAGAGATCGGACTCACCGGATCTCCTCCCCGTCTGCGCCCAGCTCTCCAGCGTCCGCGCCACGGTCGTCCCGACGCCGACCACCCGTCGCGCCCGCTCTATGGTGCGGGCCGCCGCCTCCGGCACGTGGTACTCCTCGGAGTGCATCCGGTGCTCCTCCACACGCTCGGTCCTGACCGGGGTGAAGGTCCCCACCCCCACGTGCAGCGTGATGCGCGCGATCTCGACCCCCCTGCGCTCGACGTCGTCCAGCACCCTCTCGGTGAAGTGGAACCCGGCCGTCGGCGCTGCGGCGGAGCCGGGGTTTCTGGCGTAGACGGTCTGGTAGGATCGCTCGGCCTCCGGCGTGGACTCGATGTACGGCGGGAGCGGCATGTGTCCCTCCCGCTCCAGCAGAGCGGACACGTCGTCGCCCCGCAATATCCACCGTCCCTCGCCCCGGCTTTCGACCACCTCGAGCTTCTCGCCGCCGGCCTCGAGCACGAGCCCGATCCTCAGACGCTTGCTCGGCCGCGCGAGCACCTCCCAACCTTCTCCTTCTTCGCGCAGGAAGAGCAACTCCACCCTGCCACCCCCCGGCCTTCTGGCGTAGAGCCGCGCCGGGATGACCTTCGTCTCGTTCAGGACGAGCGCATCCCCCTCCCCGAGGAATTCCGGCAGCTCCCGGAAGACGTGGTGCGAGATCTCCCCGCTTTCGGCGTCCACGACCATCAGACGCGAAGAATCGCGCGGCTCGGCGGGCCGTTGAGCGATCAGCTCCTGCGGGAGCTCGTAATCCAGCTCGGAGATGCGCACTACCGGCGGAAGATCAGGTTCAACAGGATCGTACCGACGAGGGAGACGAGGATCATGAGCCCTATCGGGAAGTAGACCGTCAGGTTGCCGCGCCGGAAGACGAGATCTCCGGGCAGCCGGTCCATCCCGAACCTGCCGAGCAGCAAAAACAGGCCGCCTATTATCAGAAGCAGCACCGCGGCCCCGATGAGCAGCTTGCCTATCGCCTCGAGTCCCACGCGGATATTTTACGATGCCCGCCGCGGGCCTCCAACCCGCCGAACGTGTCAGCCGGACTCTCGCGAGAGCTGCCGCAGGATCTTCTGCGACTCCAAGAGCTGCTGCTGGACGTCCGGCAGGTTCTTACCCACGCTCGTCGTTATCTTACGCAGGTTCCCGCTCTGCAACGCCTGACCCAGATTTTCGTATGCGGGCAGCGCCTGGTCGTACGCCTGCACGAGCTTCTCGTGGATCGGCCGGAGGTCTTTCGGGGGCTGGACGCTCTTCAGCTTCTCGAGCCCCCGCCGGGTGGCCTGCTCGGCGTTCTGCACCGACTTCAGGTTGGCGCTGGCGGAGAAGTTGCCGTTCTTGATCTTCGCGTTGAGGTTGGCGACCTGTGCGACCTGCTGCTCCGTGTTCCGGATGATGGGACGGACCTGGCTCAGGTACGTCTTGATCTCGTCGCGGGTGGCGGTGACCTTCGGGACCTTGACCTCACCCCTGCCGGGGACCCGCATGGCAAACCCTCCCACTGTCACCTTGCCTCCGGTAGAGGCCGCGCCGCCGGATGGGGAGCTCGCGGGCCCGCTCGTGGAGCCCGCGCCGGCAGAGGCCGCGGCGCTACTCGATGCACTGCTGCTTCCCTGGACTCCTCCGCCGGCGCCGCAGCCGCCGAGTATCAGGAGGCCGATCATCAGCACGGCCAGTCTGCGCATAGATGCTCCTTACCTCCGCCTGCATCCGTCTCCTTATAAAGGCAGGTTACACGTCTCGAGAAGGCTCGGAGCTCGTTTTTCGCGGCGGCGCGTCCGCCGTCCGCCCCCGCATGCCGACGATAACCACGCCGCAGAGCGTCACCACCCCTCCCGCCACCGAGAGCAGCGTGGGTACCTCGCCGAGCCAGAGCCAGGCGATCAGGAACGCGAGCGCCGGGATCAGGTACAGGAAGCTGGCCGAGACCGCGGCACCCGCGCGGGTGGAGACGTAGGCGTAGGTGACGTAGGCCACCGCCGTGGGGAACAGGCCCAGGAACACGACCGATGCCGTAGCCTGCACGGAAGCCGAGGGCACCTCGGAGATCAGGCCGGGCAGAAAGAACAGAGCAAAGAGTGTCCCGGCCCAGATCGAGTAGGTCGTAAAGGCGAGAGACCCATACTTGCGGAGGTAACGCTGCTGGATCACGAAGTAACAGCTCTCCCCGAAAGCAGCGAGCAGGATCGACAGGGCGTTGGAGTCGAACCCGTGCCCTCCGCCCTCCCCGAAAGAGATCACGGCCGCCCCCAACAGGCTCACCAGCATGCCTATCCATCCGGCTGCCCTCAGGCGCTCTCCCAGGAACACCCGGGCCAGCAACGCCACGAAAACGGGCGCCGTGGCGATGAGCAGGCTCGCCGTCCCGGCCTCCACGCTCCTCTCACCAAAGTTGAGCCCCGCATGGTAGACCGTAAAACCGAACAGCCCGCACGCCAGTATGGCCGGTACGTCCCGGAGATCGGGCAGGGGCATCCTCCGCACCGCGGCGAAGGCCGCGAGCCCCGCCGAGGCCACGAGCAGCCTGAAGAGGGCCACCTCCCCCGGTCCGTAAGAAATCATGGCTGCCCGGATTCCGGCGAACGCAGAGGCCCAGAGAACCAGCGTGACCGAAAGCGCGGCCAGGACGCGGCCACCGTCTCCCGTTCTCTTCATCCCCGGGATTCTAAACCACTCCCTTCGCACAGACGCCCCCCTTCTGGCGCCGGCCCCCCGGCATTATCTATACTCCGCTTCACAAGGAGACAGAAGGCGAGCGAGACTGGAGCACGGACAGGACATGCAGACGAACATCCGCCGCAGAAGCAGCGTCCTCCTCGACGGCCCCGAGCGGGCGGCCGCCCGCTCTTACTTCAGAGCGATAGGCTACACCGACGAGGACCTCCGCAAACCCATCGTCGGGATCGCCAACACCTGGATCGAGACGATGCCCTGTAACTTCCATCTCCGCCGGCTCTCCGAAAAGCTGAAGGAAGGGCTGCGCGAGGCCGGCGCCACCCCCATGGAATTCAACACCATCGCCATCTCCGACGGAGAGACGATGGGCACCGAAGGCATGAAGACCTCGCTCATCTCCCGCGAGGTCATAGCCGACTCCATCGAGCTGGTAGCCCGGGGACAGATGTTCGACGCCGTCGTAGCCCTCGTCGGCTGCGACAAGACCATCCCGGCCGCCGCGATGGCGATCACGCGCCTCGACATCCCCTCCTTCGTCATCTACGGCGGCTCGATAGCCCCGGGCCGCTTCCGGGGCCGTGACGTAACGATCCAGGACGTCTTCGAGGCCATAGGCGCGCACGCCGCCGGCAAATTCTCGGACGAAGATCTGCGCGAGCTCGAGGGCGTGGCGTGCCCGGGTGCGGGCGCCTGCGGCGGCCAGTACACCGCGAACACGATGGCCCTGGCCCTCGAGGTGCTCGGCCTCTCCCCGATCGGATCGGCTGGTCCCCCCGCCCTCGACGCCCGCAAAGACCAGATCTGCCGCGAAGCAGGCCGTCTCGTCATGCAGCTCCTGGAAAGAAACCTCACCCCCCGGGACATCCTGACCCGCGCCTCGTTCGAGAACGCGATCGCCACGGTCGCCGCCACCGGCGGCTCGACCAACGCCGTTTTGCACCTGCTCGCCATAGCCCGCGAGGCGGAGATCCCGCTCGACATAGACGACTTCGACCGGGTGAGCGAACGAACCCCCATCATCGCAGACCTCAAGCCCGGTGGGCGCTACACCGCGGTCGACATGGACCGGGCCGGCGGGAGCCGCCTGCTCGGCAAACGCCTCCTCGACGCTGGACTCATAGACGGCTCATGCCTCAACGTCACCGGCCGCACCCTGGCCGAGGAGGTGGGAGAGGCCCGGGAGACGGAGGGGCAGGATGTGATCGTGCCCGTCGAGAAACCGCTGAAGAAGACCGGCGGCTTCGTCATCCTGCACGGCAACCTCGCCCCGGAAGGCTGCGTCCTGAAGGTCGCCGGTCACGAGCGGATGCTCCACACCGGCCCGGCGCGCGTCTTCGACTCCGAGGAGGACGCGATGCGCGCGGTGACGGCCGGGGAGATACGCGAGAACGACGTGGTCGTAATCCGCTACGAGGGCCCGAAGGGCGGTCCCGGGATGCGCGAGATGCTCGGCGTCACGGCGGCCCTCGTCGGCGAGGGCCTCGGTGACTCGGTTGCCCTGCTCACCGACGGCCGCTTCTCCGGCGCGACCCACGGCCTCATGGCCGCCCACATAGCCCCCGAGGCGGCCCAGGGCGGCCCCATCGCCGCCCTGAGAGAGGGGGACACCATCACGATAGACGTGGCGAACCGCACCCTCAACATGGACGTCTCCGAGGAGGAGATAAGGTCCCGGATGGCGCGGTGGCGCGAGCCCGAACCTCGCTACAAGACCGGCGTGATGGCCAAGTACGCCGCGCTCGTCGCGTCCGCCTCGGAGGGGGCGATCACCCGTCCCCGCTGATGTGGTGAGGTCCTGGGACGGACGGCTCGCGAGCCGTCCGTCCTAGCTCCGATGCGGCAGCGGGATCCCCAGGTGCTCGTAGGCCCGGCGGGTGGCGATGCGTCCGCGGCTGGTACGCTGGATGAGCCCACTCTGCAGCAGGTACGGCTCGTAGACGTCCTCCACCGTATCCCGCGCTTCTCCCAGAGCCACCGCGAGCGTCCCGAGCCCGACCGGCCCGCCGTCGAACTTCTCGATGATGAGCCTGAGGTACTCGCGGTCGATGCGGTCGAGCCCGAGGTCGTCCACCCCCTGCATCGCCAGCGCGTCACGGGCGGTCTTCTCGTCGATCCTGCCGTCGCCGACGACCTCGGCGTAGTCGCGCACCCGCTTGAGCAGCCGGTTAGCCACCCGCGGGGTCCCGCGGCTGCGCCGGGCGAGCTGGCGCGCCCCCTCCCCGGTGATCGGGACGCCGAGTATCCTGGCGTTGCGCAGCACGATCTTCTCCAGATCCTCCGGCGAGTAGTAGTCGAGCCGGCTGGAGAAGCCGAAACGATCGCGCAGGGGCGAGGTGATGAGCCCCGTCCTCGTCGTCGCCCCGACGAGCGTGAAGCGCGGCACGTCCATCCTTATCGTACGCGCCGAGGGTCCCTGCCCGAGCACGATGTCCACCGCGAACTCCTCCATCGCCGGGTAGAGCACCTCCTCCACCGCCCGGTTGAGACGGTGGATCTCGTCGATGAACAGGAAGTCGCCCTCCTCCAGGTTGGTGATGATCGCCGCGATGTCGCCGGCCCGCTCGAGCGTCGGACCGCTGGTTATCCGGATGCCGACCCCCATCTCGCGCGCCAGGATGTAGCACAGCGAGGTCTTGCCGAGCCCCGGAGGTCCTGCCAGGAGCACGTGGTCGAGCGGCTCGTTACGCCGCCTGGCGGCCTCGACGAAGATCCTCAGGTTCTCCTTGAGTTCGTCCTGCCCGATGAACTCGTCCAGGGTGCGCGGCCTCAGGGTCGGCTCGTCGTCCTCCGGAAATTCCCCGGGGTCGAGCGGCCGCTCTCTACCTTCCCCGCGCACCGTGAAGTCGTCGAACTCTTCCACCCTAGCGCCTGCTCCCTATCCGCCTGAGCGCCTCTCTCACGTAACCTTCGACCGTATCCTGCTGCGGCACCCCTGAGAGCGCCTCCTCGGCCTCCTCCAGCGTGTACCCGAGCCCGACGAGTGCCTCCCTCGCCTCCATGAACGGCCCCCTGTGCCTCCCGGAACTCGCACCACCATCCACGGTAGCACCACACGCTGCAAACTCTCTGCCGCGCAGCTCCAGGACCAGCCGCTCGGCGGTCTTCTTCCCGAGACCCGGCACGCTGGACAGCCGGATCACGTCCCCCCTCGCAACGGCCTCCGCCAGTTCATCCGGAGAGAGCGCCGAAAGCACCGCGAGCGCGAGCTTCGGGCCCACCTTGCTCACCGAGGTGAGCGCATCGAAGGCGCCTCTCTCGTCCGACCCCGCGAACCCGAACAGCGTGATCGCATCCTCCCTCACCACCATCCGGGTGTGCAGCACACACTCTTCCCCGAGCTCCGGAAGCTCCCGCAGCGACGAACGCGAGACGAGCACCCGGTAGCCGACACCGCCAACCTCGACCACGACACCCGAGTCGTCCCGCTCGATGAGCCTGCCCCTCAACCTTTCGATCATACGTCGATTATCCTACAACACCACCGGGTTCCCCACGCCGATCTGGCCTTACCCATACCCCGTCCAAGGGACAGGCCGACTCCGACACACTTCATGACGATGCGTGGTTACGACCGCGGCGGCCCCGAGCCGCCCAGCTAGCGGGCGGCCTCGATCCTTCCGGACATCCTCGAGGTGAACGCGTGGCAGAGGGCTATGGCGAGCCCGTCCGCCGCGTCGTCCGGGCGCGGGATCTCGCGCAGGTTCAGCAGGGTCCTGACCATCTCCTGCACCTGCCGCTTGTCCGCCCGGCCGTAGGAGGTGATCGTCTGTTTGACCTGCAGCGGCGTGTATTCGTAGAGCCCTACCCCGGCACGGTGGCACGCCAGCAATACCACGCCCCGCGCCTGACCGACGGTGATGGCGGTCGTCACGTTGGTGTTGAAGAAGAGCTCCTCCACCGCCACCGCATCGGGACGGTAACCCTTTATGAGTTCAGATACCCCTTCGAAGAGCCGGTTCAGGCGCCGGGGCATCTCCCATTCGGACGGGGTGGTGATCGTGCCGTGCTGCACGTAGCGGACGCGGTTGCCGTTCTGACGTATCATCCCCCAGCCCGTCGTCGCGGTGCCGGGGTCCACGCCGAGTATGACCCGCCCCCTTTGGGTGTCGTGGCCCAACGGGTGGTCGGGTCTCAGCCCGCCACCTCGGCCATCACCTCGTCGGAGATGTCGAAGTTGGCATGAACCTCCTGCACGTCGTCGTTCTCCTCGAGCGCGTCGATCAGGCGCAGGGTCTGGCGGGCGGTCGAGGGATCGAGCGGCACCGTGTTCTGCGGCTCCATCGTGAGCTGGGCGTCGTCTATCTCTATCCCGGCCTCGCGCAGACCGTCACGCACCCGGGCGAAATCTTCCGGGGTGGTGAGTATCCTGTAGTCGCTCTCCTGCACCTCGACGTCCTCGGCCCCGACTTCGAGCGCCGCCTCCATCAGCCGGTCCTCGTCCACAGATTCTCTGGGGACCAGGATCACGCCCTTGCGCTCGAACAGGTACGACACCGACCCGGTGGTCCCGAGCTTCCCGCCGTGCTTGGAGAAGATGTATCGTACGTCCGAGGCGGCCCGGTTGCGGTTGTCGGTGAGCACCTCGACCAGCACCGCCACACCGCCCGGCGCGTAGCCTTCGTAGGTGATCCGCTCGTAGGCTTCCGCCTCGGAGCCGGCGCCCGTCCCCTTGTCTATGGCCCGTTGGATGTTGTCGTTGGGCATGTTGGCGTCCTTCGCCTTCTGCACCGCCAGGGCGAGCGCCGGGTTCGCACCCGGATCTCCTCCCCCCTCCCGGGCCGCCACGGTTATGGCTCGCGAGAGCTTCCCGAAGAGCGCCCCGCGCTTGGCATCCTGGGCACCTTTCTTGCGCTTGATCGTAGACCACTTGGAATGACCGCTCATCTCTTGCAGACCTCCTTCACGAAGTACTCGTGGAAGCGGGTGTCGTCGGTGAGCTCCGGGTGGAACGCGGTCACCAGCACGTTCTCTGCGCGGGCGGCGACCACCTTGCCATCCACCTCGGAGAGCACCTCCACCCCGGGGCCCACGTCTTCGAAGAACGGGGCCCGGATGAAGACCCCCCTGAACGGACGATCGAACCCCTTCACCTCGAGATCCCGCTCGAAAGACCTGACCTGCCGCCCGAAGCCGTTGCGCTCGACCAGCGCGTTCATCAACCCGAGCAGCGGCTGCGAAGGACCGGTGGTGGCCGAAGCCGCGAGGACCATCCCCGCGCAGGTCCCCCAAACGCCGCCGCCGCCGTAGAAGAAGCTCCTTATGGCGTCGAGGAGCCCGCCCTCGGCCATCATCTTGCCGATGGTCGTGGACTCCCCACCCGGCACGATCACGCCAGCGAGCCCCCGGAGGTCTTCCGGCTTTCTGACCTCCACGGCCTCGACGCCTATCTCGTGCAGCATCTGGAGGTGTTCACGCACATCTCCCTGCAGCGCGAGCACCCCTATCCGCCTGCCGTCTCTCTCTTCGTCCCTACCAGCCACGCGTCGCCAGACGCTCCCCTTCGAGAAGCTCGCTCATCTCCCTGCCGACCATCGCCTCGCCGAGCCCCCGGCTCGCCTCCGCGATGGCCTTCGGATCGTCGTAGTTGGTCGTCGCCTTCACGATCGCCGCCGCCCGCTTCGCGGGATCGGAGCTCTTGAAGATCCCGCTCCCCACGAAGACACCATCCGCCCCGAGCTGCATCATCAAGGCGGCATCCGCCGGCGTGGCGATCCCGCCGGCGGTGAAGAGCACCACCGGGAGCTTCCCGTTCTGTGCCACCCACTTGACCAGCTCGTACGGCGCCCCGAGAGACTTCGCCTCGGCCATCAGCTCCTCCGGACCGAGCGTGGTGAGCTTCCTTATCCCGCCCACGATCGCCCGCATGTGCCTGACGGCCTCCACGACGTTCCCGGTTCCGGCCTCGCCCTTGGAGCGGATCATCGCCGCCCCCTCGCCGATGCGCCGGAGAGCCTCGCCGAGGTTCGTCGCCCCACATACGAAGGGAACCGTGAAGTCCCATTTGTTTATGTGGTTGGTCTCGTCGGCCGGGGTCAAGACCTCCGACTCGTCGATGTAATCGACCTCGAGCGCCTCGAGAACCTGCGCCTCGACGAAGTGCCCGATGCGCACCTTCGCCATCACCGGGATGGTGACGGCTTGCTGGATCTCCAGGATCTTCTCCGGGTCGCTCATCCTGGCGACCCCGCCCTGCGCCCGGATGTCCGCCGGGACCCTCTCCAGCGCCATGACCGCCACGGCCCCGGCCTCCTCGGCGATCTTGGCCTGCTCGGCGTTCACGACGTCCATGATGACCCCGCCCTTGAGCATCTGGGCCATCCCGCTCTTCACCCTGAAGGTGCCGGTGATATGTCCGTTCTCCGCCATGCTTTCTCCCGTGTGTTTGCTGAGGTTCGGTGGGTTTAATCTTACTACCGGGGCTACATTAAGCCAACGGGCCCGCCCTCTACTCCACGTCTATCCGCTCTCGCACAATTTCCCCACCCCCGGACGCGCGCTCACCGGAGCGCACCAGCGCCCTGACCCCCAGAGCGGCCTCGAGCGCGGCCTTCCGGAAGTGCCCGGCGGCCCGGGTCCGGCGCTCTCCGGGCACGAGGGCGTAGGCGATCACCCCGAGCAGAGGGTATCCTCTCCGCTTCCCTTCTTCAGGATGCATCCTTCAACCTCACGTATAGCTTACCGTCCTCGAAACTGGCGCCGGCCGCAGCGAGCCTCGCCATCGAGTCCGGCAGCAGTATGTTCCTCCTGTAACTCCCGACGCTAACGAGTAGCTCGGCACCGCGCTTGGAGAGCTCGAGGCTCTCCTTCTCCACGAACGGCAGGCTCAGCACGACCTCGTAACCGCCGTCACGCTTGACGATGCTGTGCGTCTCCCCGCGGAACATCACCTCCAGCGGGTCCGCTCCGTCGAAGATCTCTCCGGCAAGCTCCGAGAGCGCTTCGAGGCCGTACATCTCACGCTCGAAGAGGCGCGCGGTGAGGATGGGGATCGGCTCGAAGGAGTCCCGGATGGTGCGCATGTGGTGCTCCTGCGCCCGGCGCCACTCCTCGAAGTACGGGTCCCTGACGGTCTCGGGCAGCAGCCGG
This sequence comes from Rubrobacteraceae bacterium, assembly GCA_023511405.1. Lineage (GTDB taxonomy): Bacteria > Actinomycetota > Rubrobacteria > Rubrobacterales > Rubrobacteraceae > Rubrobacter_E > Rubrobacter_E naiadicus. The sequence goes on along the minus strand of JAIMBO010000015.1, from coordinate 3,357 downwards.
TTGACCACGACCGCATCCACCCCGTAATCGTAGAGGTTGAGGTAGGTGTAGGCCCGCCTGGCCTCGGCGACGACCATCTTCTCAGCGTTCACCACCAGCCGCACCGAGGCGTTTTCCCGGTCGGTGAGCACCTCCTCCACCTCCGCGAGCGCTTCGTAGAAGCGCTGCCCGGCGGCGAACACGCTGTCCTCGGGCAGCGGCGGGAGGGCCTTGGTCCGGCGGGCGAGCGGACGGGCGATGCTCGCGACCCGCCGCTGGACGGGCAGGATCTTCTCCACATACCAGCTCATCTGATCCGGCAAACTCAACAACTTCAGGGTCTCTCCCGTGGGCGCAGCGTCCAGGATCAGGGCGTCGTAGCCCCCCTCGCGATGGTGCCGACGCACCGCGAGCAACCCGAAGAGCTCGTCCATCCCAGGCAGCCTCGCCAGCTCGTCGGCGGCCACGTCGGTCGTACCCTGCCACTCGAAGACGGCGGTGAGATAGTTCTGGATCTCGGCCCAGTACTCCTCGATCATCGACGACTGGTCCATCTCCTGCGCCCAGAGCCCCTGCGCCATCTGCCTGGGCTCCGGCCCGACTTCCTCGTCGAACGCATCCGAGAGCGAGTGCGCGGGGTCGGTGCTCATGACGAGCACCTTCTTCCCCTCCGAGGCCGCCTTCAACGCGGTCGCGGCCGCCACGCTCGTCTTCCCGACGCCTCCCTTACCCGTGTACAGTATGATCCGCAAATCCGCCACCGACCTTCTCTCGGTGCTCTGCCGCTGCCCCTCCCCCTAACGTCCGGGGCGCCGCTCGCGCTCGAACCTCTCCTGCGCCTCGACCGTCCGTATGGCCTCCGGCATCGCCTCCAGCCTCCCCCGCGGGATCGGCCGTCCGGTATCGTCGCAGATCCCGTAGGTCCCCTCCTCGATCTTCTCCAGCGCCCGTTCGACGTCCTCGAGGCGCCGGGCGGCCCGCCCCCCGATCGTGGCGTCCATCTCCCGATCGAACATGTACCGGCTCTGATCCCCGGAGTCCGGCTGGACATCCCGCTGCTCCTCGCTGCGCTCCCGCTCGTCCTCCTCCATGCCGCGCCGCCTCTGCACGAGCTCTTCCCGCAACCGCTCGAGCCTCTCTCGCTGACGCGTCACGAACCCCTCGTCGATCTCTTCGTTCTTCACACAACCCCCTGTCTCACCCGTATCACACCTTCCTTATACTACAAACCGCAGATCGTAGAGACAGGACCCGCCAGAGACCGGCGGGCTCGGAACCAGCGCCGAAAAAGCGCACAAAAAATGGGCGACGACCTACTCTCCCACGGGGTCCCCCCCGCAGTACCATCGGCGCTGGCGGGCTTAACTTCTCTGTTCGGAATGGGAAGAGGTGTATCCCCGCCGCTATCGTCACCCTTTCGAAAGCAGCTATTCTGTTTTAAACGCGCCCGCACGAGAAAACGGGCCCGGTCTCTGAAAACTGCATAGCGCCAAGCCGAAAACCATTAAGCCCTCGGCCTATTAGTACCACTCGGCTGAACGCCTCGCGGCGCTTACACCTGTGGCCTATCAACCTGGTAGTCTACCAGGAGCCTTACCCCCTCGAGGGGGTGGGAGGCCTCATCTTGGGGTGGGCTTCCCGCTTAGATGCCTTCAGCGGTTATCCCTTCCGCACATAGCTACCCGGCGATGCCCTTGGCAGGACAACCGGTACACCAGAGGTGCGTCCACTCCGGTCCTCTCGTACTGGGAGTCGCTCCCCTCAAGCCTCCAACGCCCGCGGAAGATAGGGACCGAACTGTCTCACGACGTTCTGAACCCAGCTCGCGTACCGCTTTAATGGGCGAACAGCCCAACCCTTGGGACCCGCTCCAGCCCCAGGATGCGACGAGCCGACATCGAGGTGCCAAACAGCTGCGTCGATGTGAACTCTTGGCAGCTATAAGCCTGTTATCCCCGGAGTACCTTTTATCCGTTGAGCGACGGCACTTCCACGCGTAACCGCCGGATCACTAAGCCCGACTTTCGTCCCTGCTCGACCTGTCGGTCTCACAGTCAAGCCCCCTTATGCCTTTGCACTCTGCGCACGATTTCCGACCGTGCTGAGGGGACCTTTGGGCGCCTCCGTTACCCTTTAGGAGGCGACCGCCCCAGTCAAACTGCCCGCCTGACACTGTTCCCGACCCGGATCACGGCGCCGGGTTAGAACACCAACACGCCCAGGGAGGTATCTCAAGGACGGCTCCACCGAGGCTGGCGCCCCGGCTTCTCAGCCTCCCTCCTATCCTGCACAAGGCGTGCCGATGTCCAATGCCAGGTTACAGTAAAGGTTCACGGGGTCTTTCCGTCTTTCCGCGGGTAATCGGCATCTTCACCGATACTACAATTTCACCGAGCCTCTGGTCGAGACAGCGCCCAGATCGTTACGCCTTTCGTGCAGGTCGGAACTTACCCGACAAGGAATTTCGCTACCTTAGGACGGTTATAGTTACCGCCGCCATTGACCAGCGCTTCGGTCGGGAGCTTCGCCCGAAGGCTAACCCCCTTCCTTAACGTTCTGGCATTGGGCAGGCGTCAGCCCCTATACATCGTCTTACGACTTAGCAGAGACCTGTGTTTTTGGTAAACAGTCGCCTGGGCCTATTCTCTGCGGCTCCGGACAGCTGTGGGCCGCGAGGACCCTCACCGTCCAGAGCTCCCCTTCTCCCGAAGTTACGGGGACAATTTGCCGAGTTCCTTGACCAGAGTTCGCTCGATCGCCTTAGTGTTCTCCACTCGCCCACCTGTGTCGGTTTGGGGTACGGGCACGCACGTGACTCGCTTAGAAGCTTTTCCAGGAAGCATGGGTTCAGCCACTTGCCCTAAAGCGGGATTCGGCCCAACCCTCAGGCATGTAACGGGGCCCGGATTTTCCTGGTCCCCGCCCTACGGTCAGGCCCACGGTCAACCAGCGCCGTGGATGGCCTACCCTTCTCCGTCCCTCCATCGCTCAAACGCCACGTACGTGGTGCAGGAATATCAACCTGCTGTCCATCGCCTACGGCTTTCGCCCTCGGCTTAGGTCCCGACTGACCCTGGGAAGATTAGCTTTACCCAGGAACCCTTGGGCTTTCGGCGGACGGGTTTCTCGCCCGTCTCTCGTTACTCATGCCAGCATTCTCTCTCCCGATGCGTCCACGGCTGCCTTGCGGCGCCGCTTCACCCGCGACGGGATGCTCCCCTACCACTCCCGCAAAAGCGGAAGTCCGCGGCTTCGGTAGACGGCTTCTCAGGCCCGCTGAATTTTCGGCGCAGCACCACTTGACCAGTGAGCTATTACGCACTCTTTAAAGGATGGCTGCTTCTAAGCCAACCTCCTGGCTGTCTGGGCAGCGCCACA
>JAIMBO010000133.1 GCA_023511405.1 Rubrobacteraceae bacterium | reverse complement strand
GGAGACCGCCTCCTCCAGCGTGTCGTCCGCAGCGATGCGGGCGGCGAGCGCCCCGACGAAGGCGTCGCCGGCCGCGGTGGTGTCCACCGCCTCCACCCGGGGGGCCGGGACGTGGCGTACATCACCGGGGGCGGCCACGACCGCCCCCGAGGCGCCGAGCGTCACCACCGCGGAGCCGGGACCGCGGGCGAGGAGTTCTCCGGCCGCCCGCGAAGCTCCTCCGACGCTCTCGACCTCGCGCCCGAGCAGGAAGGCCGCCTCGTGCTCGTTGACGACGAGGACGTCGGTCGAGCGCAGCAGGTCTTCCGGGATACGGGACGGCGGGGCCAGGTTGAGCACGAACCTGGCCCCGCTCTTCCGGGCGAGGCGGGCCGCCTGCTCGACGCAGGCGAGGGGTATCTCCATCTGGCAGACGACGACCGAGAGCCCGCCGAGACGTCGCCAGGCCAGGTCCACATCGGTGGGGCTCAGGGCACGGTTCGCACCGGGGGCCACCGTGATGGCGTTCTCCCCGTCCGGGGTGACGGTTATGAACGCCGTGCCGGTGTGAACGCCCTCCGCGGAAGAGACCAGGCTCGTGTCAACCCCGGTCTCCCCCAGCTCCCGGACGAGCTCCTTCCCGAAGGCGTCGTCGCCCACGCGGCCGAGGAAGGCGACCCGCGCGCCGAGCAGGGCAGCGGCTGCGGCCTGGTTGGCACCCTTGCCCCCACCGTGCAGGGAGAGCTCGGCGCCGGTGACCGTCTCCCCGGGTTGCGGCCGGCGCTCGACCCGGAGCACGAAGTCCTGGTTTATCGAGCCGACGACCAGAACATCCGGCACGGGAGGCTACCCCGCGGCCCGGGCGAAGGCACCGGCCCTGTAGAGCTGCCCGGGAAGCTCCCTGCCCAGGTGCACCGAGAGCCAGCCGGCACAGGAGATCAGACGCTCGAGGTCCAGCCCGGTCTCGTACCCCATCCTCTGCAGGAGGTACGCGAGGTCCTCGGTGGCTATGTTGCCGGTCGCGCCCGGCGCGAACGGGCAGCCACCGACGCCCCCGATCGAGGAATCGAGCACCGAGACCCCGGCCTCCACCGCGGCCAGCGCGTTGGCGTACCCGGTGTTGCGGGTGTTGTGGAAGTGGCACCCGACGACGGGACCGAGGCCCAGGACCTCCCCGAGCAGGGCCCTCACCTGCGCGGGCGCGGCGACGCCTATGGTATCGGCGAGCACCAGCTCGTCCGGCCCGGCGGCCGCCACCTCGCGCGCGAGCTCCACGACCCGCTCCTGCGGCACGGTGCCCTCGAAAGGACACCCGAAGGCTACGGAGAGGGTCACCGAGACCCTCACCCCGTCGAGCCGGGCCCGCTCCACCAGATGGAGCGCGAGGTCGAGCGCTTCCTCGACGGTGGTGTTCTGGTTGTGCCTGGCGAACGATTCGGTCACCGGCAGGGCGTAGCGAACCTCGTCGACACCCGCACCGAGTGCCCGCTCGTAACCACGCTCGTTCAGAACCAGCCCGCAGTAGAGTACGCCGGGCTCACGCACCAGCGAGGAGAAGACCTCCTCGGCCCCGGCCATCTGCGGTACCAGATCCTCGTTGACGAAGCTCGCCGCCTCTATCCGGCGCACGCCGGCGGAGACCAGCCGCTCGCATAGCTCGGCGCGTATCTGCGGACGCAGCACGGTCTTCTCGTTCTGCAAGCCGTCGCGTGGTCCCACCTCCACGACTTCTATGTGGCGCATCGGATTCACTCCTCTCACCCGGACTCCCCCTGAACTTATATCACAGGATGCTGACCCATCGTTCAGCGGCAAGATACACCATGAAAGCAGGGATATACTGACGCGGACCACACGACGGGAAGAGGAGGGTGGATGGCGACGGTGGTTCTCGTGGGAACGCTGGACACCAAGGGAGAGGAGTACGCTTTCCTGCGCGAGCGGCTGCGGGAACTCGGGGTGGACGTGATCCTGGTGGACGCCGGGGTGCTCGGCGAGCCGAAGACGTCCCCGGACATCCCCCGCGAGGAGGTGGCCCGGGCCGCCGGGACCAGCATAGAGACGCTGGCCGAGGCGGGAGATCGCGGTGCGGCCGTCGGGACGATGTCGCGCGGGGCCGGAGAGATCGTGCACAGGCTCCACGAGGAGGGGCGGCTCGACGCGGTGCTCGGGCTCGGAGGCTCCGGAGGCACCTCGCTCGTGACGGGTGCGATGCGAAGCCTGCCGGTGGGCGTACCGAAGATCATGGTCTCCACGATGGCCTCCGGCGACACCCGCCCCTACGTCGGGGCGTCGGACGTAACGATGATGTACTCGGTCGTGGACATCTCCGGGATCAACCGCCTCTCCGCCCGCATACTCACCAACGCCGCGGCTGCGGCGGCGGGCATGGCGCGCGCGGAAACTCCGCAGGGGACCGGCGAAGACCGCCCGCTCGTCGGGGCAACGATGTTCGGGGTGACGACGCCCGCGGTCGAGGCGGCCCGGGAGCGGCTCGAGGAGCTGGGCTACGAGGTCCTGGTCTTCCACGCCACCGGGACCGGCGGGCGCTCGATGGAGGCCCTGATGCGCGACGGCTTCATCACCGGCGTTCTGGACCTGACCACCACCGAGCTCGCCGACGAGCTAGTCGGCGGGGTGCTCTCCGCGGGCCCCGACCGGCTGCAGGCGGCGGGCGAGCTCGGGCTGCCGCAGGTCGTCTCTCTGGGCGCCCTGGACATGGTCAACTTCGGGCCCAGGGAGACGGTGCCGGAGCGCTTCCGGAACAGGAGGCTCTACGAGCACAACCCCACGGTCACCCTGATGCGCACGACCCCCGAAGAGTGCGCCGAGCTCGGCAGGACGATCGCCCGCAAGTTGAGCGCAGCGCGGGGCCCGACGACCCTGTTCGTCCCGCGCGGCGGACTCTCCGCCATCGACCGCGAGGGGCAGCCCTTCCACGACCCCGAGGCCGACGGGGCGCTCTTCGAGGCCCTGCTGGAGAACCTCTCCGGGAACGTCGAGGTCGTCGAGAGCGAGGCCAACATAAACGACCCCGCTCTCGCGCGAGAGATGGCCGAGAAGCTGGACCAAAATTACAGGTCGTGGAGGAATGAAGAGCAGAAGGAGACAAGATGAAAAGAGAAGAGGCGCTCGCACGGCTGCGGAAAGAGGTTGAGCGCGGCAGGCCCATCATAGGGGCCGGGGCCGGCACCGGACTCTCGGCCAAGTGCGCCGAGGCGGGCGGGGCGGATCTGATCATCATCTACAACTCCGGGCGTTACCGGATGGCCGGGCGCGGTTCGCTCGCCGGGCTTCTGCCCTACGGGGACGCCAACGCGATAGTCGTCGAGATGGCCTCCGAGGTGCTACCGGTGGTGAAGGACACGCCGGTCCTCGCGGGGGTCTGCGGCACCGACCCGTTCAGGCTCATGCCAGGCTTCCTGAAGCAGCTCAGGGAGATGGGTTTCTCCGGGGTGCAGAACTTCCCCACCGTCGGGCTTTTCGACGGCAACTTCCGGCAGAACCTGGAAGAGACCGGGATGGGTTTCGAGCTCGAGATCGAGATGATCCGGGAGGCCCACGAACTCGACCTCCTGACCGCGCCCTACGTCTTCGACGAAGAGCAGGCGCGCAGGATGGCCGCCGCCGGGGCGGACGTTTTGGTCCCTCACATGGGGCTCACCACCTCCGGGACGATCGGGGCGAAGACCGCGCTCTCGATCGAGGAGGCAGCCCGCAGGGTGCAGGCGATGCACGACGCGGCGAAGGAGGTGAACGAGGAGGTGCTCGTCCTCTGCCACGGCGGCCCGATCGCCACCCCCGAGGATGCGGCCTACGTGCTCGAGAACACCAGCGGGGTCGTCGGCTTCTTCGGGGCCTCCAGCGTGGAGCGGCTGCCGACGGAGGTCGCGATCACCGAGAACATGCGGCGCTTCAAGGGGATCGCACCGGGCTCCGTCTAGCGCGAGGGGGGCGTGTAGGCCCCGCTCTTCTCGAACGCCCGCGCGGCGCGCAGCACGGTCTCCTCGTCCCACCTCCGGCCTACGAGCATCATGCCCACGGGCAACCCCTCCGAAACCCCGCAGGGAACGTTCATCGCCGGGTGCCAGCTCACGTCGAAGGGGGCGGTGTTCGGGATCATCTCGAGCCCCCGGGCTATGATCTCCTCGCGCGGGGCGTCCGGAGCGGGTATCTCCGTCGCCTTCATCGGGAGCGTCGGCATCAGGAGCAGGTCCACCTCCCCGAGCGCCGCGTCGTAGGCGGCCCTGAGCCTGCGCGCCAGGTTCTGCGCCCTTGCGTAGTAGCGCCCTCCGTAGCGCTCGCGCACGTACTCACCGAGGAGCATCGTGAGCTTGACGGTCTCGGAGAGTTCGTCCGCAAGCAGCCGCCTGCCCCGCCCGTAGACCTCGAGCAGCGAGCTCGGATAGTGACCGGACCAGTTGGTGCCGAGCGCGTTGCCCTTTACCATGAGCTCGGTCGCTCCCTCGATGGCGATCCCGTTCCAGACGTGGATCCCGTCGCGGTGCATCGGGATGGAGATCCGGCGCACCTCCGCCCCGAGCTCGCTGAACCTCTGCGCCGCGCTCCGCACCGTCTCGTCCACGTCTTCCTCGGAGAGGCCGGGTAGGCCGAACCCCTCCTCGACGACGCCCACCCGCAGGCCCTCCACGCCCCTCTCCAGAGCTCCCAGATAGTCCCCGACCCGCACGTTCCTCTGGCGCGGGTCGAGCCCGTCCTCCCCGGCGACCACCGCGAGGAGCAACGCCACGTCGTGGACGCTGGCGGCGATGGGGCCGGTGTGGTCGAGGGTGAGCTCTATCGGGAAGATCCCGGTGTAGGGGACCAGCCCGTAGGTGGGCTTGAGGCCGTAGGTCCCGCACCAGCAGGAGGGGATGCGTATAGAGCCTCCCTGGTCCCCGCCGATCGCCATGTCCACCTCTCCGGCGGCGACCAGCGCCGCGCTCCCGCTCGACGAACCGCCCGCCGAGCGGGCGTGGTCGTGGGGGTTTCGCACGGGTCCCGTGTCCGAGGTGTGGCTCCCCCCGGAAAAGCAAAGGTGCTCGCAGACGGCCTTGCCCGCTATCTCACCCCCGGCGTCCAGGATGCGGGTGACGATGGTCGCGTCGAACTCGGGGACGTACCCCTCGAGCGTGGCCGATCCGTTCATCATCGGCACCCCGGCGACGCAGACGTTGTCCTTTATCGCGAGACGCTTCCCATAGAGGGGGCCGCTCCCGACGCCTTTTATCGAGCACCTGTAGTACCAGGCCCCGAGAGGGTTCTCCGCGGGGTCGGGGCGGTGGCCGCCGCTCCTGGGGTACTTCACCCGGGGTACGGGCTCGGCCAGCTCGTCGAGCCTGCGGTACGAGGTGGAGAGCGTCGCCTCCATCAACGCCGCGAAAGAGGCCGCGTCTTCCCTCTCCAGATGCAGCCCGAAGCGGCCTCCGATCTCCTCTACCTGACCGACCGAAGGCTTCCTGCTCACCATGTGTACCGGTCCTCCTCTCCCGCCACTCGCACTCGCAGGCAAGCTAGCAGAGAGCTGGCGCCGGATCAACTAGTTCCTCGCGGTCACCGCCTCTCTTTCATCGTCGGCTTTCGCGATGCGGCCGTCCGTTCCG
>JAIMBO010000132.1 GCA_023511405.1 Rubrobacteraceae bacterium | reverse complement strand
CCGTAGACGACCATCCGCCCGAAGGTCGCCAGGCAGGAGAGGTTCTTCTCGGGGAAGTCTCCGCCGACCATCTCCAGGATCACGTCCGCCCCGCGCCCGCCGGTGGCCTCCCTCACCCTCTCCGGCCAGTCTCCGGAGGTGTAGTCGATCAGGACGTCCGCGCCCAGAGAAGCCGCGAGTTCTAGCTTCTTCCGGCTGCTCGCGGTGGCGATGACGGTCCCCGCCCCCATAAGCTTCGCCATCTGGACCGCGAGGCTTCCGACCCCTCCGGCGGCGGCGTGGACCAAGACGCTCTCTCCCTCAGCGAGCCGGCCGGAGGTCTTGAGGATGTGGTAGGCCGTCAGGCCCTGCAGCGGGACGGCGGCGGCCTCATCGAAGCCCAGGCCGTCGGGGATGGGAATCAGTGAACCTGCCGGGGCGGTGACGTACTCGGCGTAGCCGCCGGTCCCTACGAGCGCGACGACCCGGTCGCCGACCGAGACACCCCGCACACCCTCTCCGATCCCGGCGACGATCCCGGCGACCTCCGAGCCGGGGATGAAGGGCAGCTCCTGCGGCACCAGGTAGGTGTTTCTGCGACGCATGGTGTCCGCGTAGTTGACGCCTGAAGCACGAACCTCGATCAGGACCTCCCCCTCGCCGGGTGAAGGACGTTCCACCTCGACGTACTCCAGAACCTCCGGACCGCCGAACGTTTCGACGAGTACGGCATGCATTCGTTCCAACGCCATATCTCCTCCCGCGGGACCTTCGAACGAGCCTGCGGAAGAGACTATATCCCAAAGTCAGCCGCGGACATCATTCCCTCGGGTAAACTCCGGGGCCGAAGGCACTGGAAGGAGCTCTACCCATGCCCCACGAGAAAGAAGAACTCCCGCTGGAAGGACTCAGGGTGCTGGACCTCTCGCGCGTTCTCGCAGGACCGTTCGCGACGATGGTGCTCGGAGATCTGGGCGCCGACGTCATCAAGGTGGAGCATCCCAAGCGCGGCGACGACACCCGGCAGTGGGGCCCGCCGTTCGCCGGCGGGGAGTCGGCGTACTTTCTCTCGGTCAACCGCAACAAGCGCTCGGTAGCGCTGGACCTCAAGACCGAGAAGGGCCTCGGGCGCGTCAGAGAGCTCGCGAGCACCGCCGACGTGCTCATCGAGAACCTGCGGCGGGGCGCCCTCGCAAAGCTCGGGCTCGGCTACGATGCGCTGAAAGAGAAGAACCCCGGCCTCGTCTACTGCTCGATAGTCGGCTTCGGGCCCGGTCCGGACGAGAACGAGCCGGGCTACGACTTCCTCGTGCAGGCGCGGGCCGGGATCATGGGGATAACCGGACACCCCGACGGAGAGCCGACGAAGGTCGGGGTGGCGGTCGCGGACATCGTGTGCGGGCTGTACGCGGCGGTGGCCATACTGGCGGCCCTCCGCCGGCGCTCGGAGACGGGAGAGGGAGCACGCATAGAGGTGCCGCTCTTCGAGAGCACCGTCTCCTGGCTCGCCAACCGCGCCCAGGAGTACCTGATCTCCGGCGAGGACACCGGGAGGATGGGCAACGAGCACCCCACGATAGTCCCCTACCAGACCTTCCACGCCTCCGACCGCCCGATAGCCCTCGCCGTCGGCAACGACGCCCAGTTCGAGAGGATGTGCCGGGCGATAGACCGGGAAGACCTCTCCCGCGACGAGCGCTACGCGACCAACCCGAAGCGGGTCGAGAACCGGCGGGAGCTGGTCGCGGAGCTGCAGCGGGTGTTCGAGAAGCGAAGCGCGGAGGAATGGGTGCGCAGAATCCGGGAGGCAGGAGTACCTTGCGGGCCGGTCAACAGCCTCACCGAGGTCTTCCAGGATCCGCACGTGCTCGCCTCGGGAATCCTGCGGGAGGTGGATCACCCCACCGCCGGGCGGCTCCGGACCGTCGGCTCCCCCCTCGTCCTCGACGGCAAAAGACCCAGCATCCGGCGCCATCCGCCGCTCTTGGGGGAGCACGACGAGGAGGACAGCTGGGAGTGAGGCATGGCCCTTCGGCTCCCTAGCGGATAGAATCCCTTCCACAGTCCGTAGTACACCCGGCACGTCGGGTGTGGGGGGAGAAACATGGAAGCCGAGCACGGTCAGAGACCCGTAAGGGTGGTCATAGCGGACGACCACGAGTTCATACGGGTCGGTCTCAAGAGCATTATCTCCTCCGAGCCCGGGATGGAGGTAGTGGGAGAGGCGGGGAGCGGAGAAGAAGCGCTCAGGCTCTTCCGCGAAACAAACCCCGACGTCGTCCTGATGGACATCGAGATGCCGGGGCTCGACGGCATAGAGGCCACCCGACGCATAAAGCAGGAGAAGCCCTCGACGGTGGTCATGATCGTCACGGCCTACGACAGACCGGACTATCTGCTCGAGGCGATCCGGGCCGGGGCCTCGGGCTACCTGCTCAAGGAGCACGCCTTCACACGGATAAGAAGTGCGCTGCAGCGTGTGATCCGGGGCGAAGCCCCGCTGGATCAGGAGCTGGCCATGCGCCTGCTCAAACACCTCTCGGAGGATCCGGTGGCAGGATCCGGAGATTCATCGAAGGAACGCGAGAGGTTGCTCGGAGAACTGACCGACAGAGAGCGTGAGATCCTGGGACGCATCGCCGCGGGACAGAGCAATCAGCAGATGGCCGATGAACTACACCTGAGCGTCGGCACCATCAAGACCCACGTCCACCGCATAATCTCCAAGCTCGGCGTCTCCGATCGAACACAGGCCGCCGTGCTGGCCATACGCCTGGGGCTCATCCCTCCCGGTCGAGATGAAGGTTAGCCATCCCGAAGGCCTCTATCTCCTCCGGCCTGCGCCGCCTTACCGTAGACGGCGCTGACCCTTTCGGCCGCGATGAAACCGATCTCGAGGGATTCCGGTCCGAGGGGCTCCCAAAGGATCCCGTCGGCGCCCGCCCGTACGGCATCCCGCCCGCAGGGTATTTCGTCCTGCCCGCAGACCACGAGCAGGTAGGGGTAGAAGGCCAGTCCCTCCCGCGGGAGCTCACGTATCCTCCCGCACAACTCGGCGCCGCTCATGTCCCGTAGCCGGGTTCCACATACGACACAGTCGAAGGCGCTGGAGCTCTGCAGGAGCTCCAGCGCCTCCCTACCGCTATCGGCCGAGGACACATCATGCCCGCGTCTTCCGGCGAAGCGGCCCAGTATGGTACGCGAGATCGGATCCCCCAGCGCGAGCAGCAGCCTCATGCGCTCTACCGTTCCCGACGCGGGAGGATCCTCCAGATGGCACCCACCACGCACACGAGCGCGAAGAGCGCGATCCAGAAATAGATGCTCGTTGGGTCGGTCACGAGGCCGAGCGCCGCGAGCGGTGATCCCCCGGTCTCCGGGAGGGTCTGGATGGCCGCGGCCCCTCCCGCTCCGGCTCCGATTCCAGCAGCTTTCCCATACATGTCTTTCTCCTTTCTTTCACCAATCGGTAGAGGGCCTGAACACGGCCCTGTAGTAGCTGTAGGCGTGTGCGGCGAGCAAGAACAGCTCGTAGGGCATCTCGAAGAGCAGGGTAGCCCCCACGAGCGCCCTCACCGGCCCTCCCCGCCGATACACCGTCACCGCGTGCTCCAGCGCGAAGATCGCGCTCGCCGCGATCCATATCGGGTAGAGCCTGAAGTGTCCCGTCCCGAGACCCCAGATGAGCGTGGCGAAGTAGGCCGCCACGGCCAGCATCCCGAGCGCACCCCACGCGAGCATGAGCGTCAGCGTCCTGGTGCCGCGCACCGGCCCGTACTGCATCACGGTGCGCACGGCCCCCTCCTTCCACCGCACCCGCTGCTTCCAGAGCTTCCTGAAACCGCTCATCGTCTCGGTGGTGAGCGAGCAGGCGACGGGGGCAACGACCCGGTGTCCGAGGTTGACGAGGCGTACCGAGATCTCGAGGTCCTCGACCAGACTCGAACGGGTGTAGAGCCTGCGGTAGGGTCGGGAATCACGCACCTCCCTGGCCGCCGCCACCCGGATCATCATCGCCGTACCCGTGAGCGTGAGCGCCTTCCCACCCTTGCGGGCCACGTCACGCTCGTAGCGCAGGTACTCCTGCTGCTCGCAGAAGGCGACGTAGCGGCTCACCAGGCCGCCCCTGACGTCATCGCGTCCCCGGAACACCCCACCCACCGCCGAGTATCCTTTCTCCAGCCAGGCGGCGCCGTTCGCGACGAATCCGGACGAGAGATATGAATCGGCATCGACGACCATGAGGACGTCCTCCGGAGCGAGCGCGTCGTCCAGCCGCTCGAACGCCTCGTTGAGCGCGTCGGCCTTGCAGCTTCCCCCCTCCACCTCCATGACCTCCGCCCCGGCTTCTCTGGCCTGCTCCGCGGTTCCGTCGGAGCAGTTGTGGGCTATGACCACGACCCTCTCCGGAACCCGACTCTGGGCGAGAACGTGCTCCACGCAACGCGCTATAGCTTGCTCCTCGTCGTGCGCCGGGATGAGTACCACGATTCTTCCGAGAGGCGATACATCCCGTCCCGTGCTTTGCTTCAGCTCTATCATCACGGGAATAAGTCTGCCCCGCGCAGGGTTCGAAAACGTCTACCCGGGGTGCATTTCGGGATCCTCCGAAGGGCGGATCTTTTCGTATATCCCGGGATGTACGAGGCTCAAGTTATTCTCTCCCCCATCCGATAACCAGGGTTGCAGGGAAAACCGAAAGAGCAAACCCGCCGCGAGGCGGGGACGCAAAGCCACGGGCCTCCCCATGAGGCAGCCGGGTTGCCGAAGGTCCCGCACGGCGTGCGGCAGAGCGTTCCCGCCACCGGAGCGGCCGGAGGAAGGAGCGCAGGTGGCAGCAGCGGTCTCGACATCCGGGTCAAACGCACCCTCCAGCCATCCTCTACGGATGAGCCGAAGGATTTTTCTCAAGACCGGGACGGCAGGACTGGGAGCACTGGGGGTGTCCGCTGCGCTCCCGCCGGTGCCGGCCCTCGCGGCCCAACGCCACATCGCCCTCGGCGCCTTCACGGCCACCCTGCCATGGGACTTCAGCAGCATAGACGAGTACACCCGTCTCTCGGGGAACCCGCCACGCATAATCCACTGGTTTCAGGACTGGAAGATGCCCTTCAACGCCTCGTACATGAACCAGGCCCGCCGACGGGGCGCGATCCCGATGGTGAGCTGGGAACCCTGGGACTGGAACGGCAACAGGACACACCAGCCCCGCTACTCTTTAAAACGCATACTCTCCGGAGCACACGACCCCTACATCCGGCGCTGGGCGCGGCGAGCCGCCGCATGGGGCAGGCCGTTCTACCTGCGCTTCGCGGCGGAGATGAACGCCGACTGGGACACCTGGAGCCCTGGAGTCAACGGCAACACCGCGCGGCAGTACGTAGCGGTCTGGAGGAAGGTGCACAGAATGTTCCGGCGGGCAGGGGCCAGCAAGGTGCGGTGGGTGTGGTGTCCGGTCGTCTACTACGAGGGCTCGACGCCCTTCGAAAAGGTCTTCCCCGGAGACGCCTACGTGGACTGGGTCGGGCTCGACGGATACAACTGGGGCAACACACAGCCCTGGTCGAGCTGGCAGAGCGCGACCGAGATCTTCTCCCGCTCCTACCGGATGGCG
>JAIMBO010000014.1 GCA_023511405.1 Rubrobacteraceae bacterium | reverse complement strand
GCGAGGTGCACGACCGCCTCCACCCCCTCGAGCCGCGAGACGTCGATCCTGCCCGCATCGGGGTCCCAGCGGATCGTATCCTCCGAAGAAGGCCGCGACCGGCTCAGGCGTACCACCACATGCCCCATCTCCTCCAGCTCCGACACCAGAGCAGACCCCACGAGCCCTGTAGAGCCGCTGATCAGAACCTTCACCCTCGCCTCCCACCTCGCAGTGCTCGACGACGACAATGGTACCGTACCAGATCTCCTCGGGAGCACCCCGCGGAGAGTCCCCGAACGATCAACCAACGACCAGCTAAAAGCTTAAAGAAATGCTAGTATTTGGCGTCCGCGGTGAGCGGGCGGGAGTGGGAGAAGGGATTTCGCGGGCAGGGGAGGAACGCATGACCGCCAGCGCGCAGGAAAGAGGAGAAGCGGGGGAGCGCCGCCTGAGGCGTGACGTGAGCCTCATAGGGCTCGTATTCTTCTCTTTGGGTTCCATCATCGGCTCCGGGTGGCTCTTCGGGGCGCTTACCGCCTCACAGATCGCCGGGCCTGCGGCCTTGATCGCCTGGATCATAGGAGCCGTGGTAATGCTCATCCTGGCCTTCGTCCACGCCGAGATCGGCAGCATGTACCCGGTCGCCGGGGGATCGGCGCGCTACCCGCACTTCACCTTCGGCAGCATGGTCGGCTTCGCCTCCGGCTGGATCACCTGGGTCGGTGCCGTGACCGTAGCCCCGATAGAGGTCGAGGCGGCTATACAGTATGCCTCCAACTACCTCTCCGGGCTGACGAGCACGGCCTCCGGGGTGACGGTACTCACCGACGAAGGCATCGCTGTGGCGGGTGTCTTGATGCTCGTCTTCACGATCCTCAACATCATGGGCGTCAGCTGGCTCGCGAAGTCCAACAACCTGATCATGGCGTGGAAGGTAGCCGTTCCCTTCCTCGCTGTGATCGTGCTCATCGTGCTCTCGTTCAACGCCTCGAACTTCACCGCCTCGGGCGGGTTCATGCCCTTCGGATTCCAGAGCGTGCTCTCCGCGGTCTCCACCGGCGGCATCATCTTCGCCTACCAGGGCTTCGAGCAGGCCATCCAGCTCGGCGGTGAGGGGAGCAACCCGCAGCGCAACATCCCGATAGCCATAATCGGTTCGATGATAATCGGGGTCGTCCTCTACATCCTGCTGCAGGTGGCGTTCATCGGTGCTCTCACACCGCACGAGCTCTCCCACGGGTGGGCCAAGCTCTCCTTCGAGGGGCTCGCCGGTCCCTTCGCCGGCATAGCAACCGCCGTGGGCGCCGGATGGCTCGCCGTCCTGCTCTACATAGACGCGGTCATCTCCCCCGGAGGGACCGGACTCATCTACACCGGCTCCAGCTCCCGGCTCTCTTTCTCCCTCGCCCGCAACGGATACATTCCGGAGGTCTTCGGGCAGCTGAGCACGAGGGGGGTCCCGGTGGTGAGCATCATCTTCAGCTTCATCATCGGGATGTTCATGTTCCTGCCCTTCCCCGGCTGGCAGGAGCTGGTCGGGTTCATAACCTCGGCCACGGTGATGGGGTACGCCACGGCGCCGCTGGCGTTCGGGGCGCTCAGGAGGCGCCAGCCGGAGCACCCCCGTCCGTTCCGGCTCCCGGCCGGAGGCGTGCTCGCACCGGTAGCGTTCATCATCGCGAACCTGGTCATCTACTGGACCGGCTGGGACGTGGACTGGAAGCTGTTCGTGGCCATCCTCTTCGGGTTCGCCCTGCTCGGCATGGCGCGCCTCACGAACCAGGAGCGGGCTCCGCTCGACTGGAAGGGATCCTTGTGGCTGTGGCCCTACCTCGCCGGGATGGCGGTGATCTCCTACCTCGGAACCTTCGGGGGAGGAGCGGATATCCTGCCGTTCGGGTGGGACATCCTGGTGGTCGCCGTCTTCAGCCTCGCGATCTACGCGCTCGCGATGGGGGTGAGCCTCACGCCGGAGGAGATCCGTCACCACATAGACGTCGCCCGGGAAGAGCTCGAAGAAGAGGAGCGGGAGCTGGCCGTATAGGGGAGCCGGTGAGGCCCCAAGCCGTTCAATCCTCGCGCGAGGAATCCGAGAGGCCGTCCCTGCCGCCCGAGGCCATCTTCGCGCCCGCCGCGAGCGAGCCCACCGCCCCGGCGAGGTCCTGAAGCTCGGAGGGGACGACGAAGAGCTTGTTGGCCTCTCCCTCGGCTATCTTCGGGAGGGTCATCAGGTAGAGGTAGCGCAGGGCCTCGGCAGAAAGGTCCGAGGTGTGCAGCCGTTCGAAGAGGGCACCCGCCATCTCTATCTGGGCCCGCTGGAGCTTGCGGTACGCCTCAGCCTCGCCTTCCGCCCGCAGGACCGCAGCCTCCCTCTCACCCTGCGCCTTGAGGATCGCCGACTCCTTCTCGCCCTCGGCCTTGAGGATCGCGGCCCGCTTGTCCCCTTCGGCGGTGAGGATGGCGGCGCGGCGGTTGCGCTCCGCCTGCATCTGCTTCTCCATCGCCTGCTGGATGTCGTGCGGCGGGATGATCTCCTTGATCTCCACCCGCGTTATCCTCACGCCCCACTTCTCGGTCACCTCGTCGAGGACGGCGCGCAGCTTGGCGTTTATCTCGTCGCGCGAGACCAGAGTCTCGTCCAGCGTGAGGTTGCCGATCACGTTGCGCAGATTTGTCTGCGTGATCTGCTCCATCGCCACCGTCAGGTTCGCGACCTCGTACTCGGCGGCGCGGGGGTCGATGATCTGGTAGTAGACCACCGCCGAGATCTGGATACCGACGTTGTCGTTGGTTATGACCGCCTGCGGCTGGAATGAGACGACCTGTTCCCTCAGGTCAGTCTTGGGCAACATCTTGTCCACCAGGGGTATGATGAACGTCAGCCCGCTCTCGGCGGTTCGGTGGTAGCGCCCGAGCCGCTGCACGATCCCCACCCTGCTCTGCGGAATCACCCGCACGCTGCGTGCCACGAACGCGAGCACGATGACCGCGACGACTATTACCACTATCAGACCGGCAGACATATCACGCCTCTCCTTCCCCGTTCTCCTCCAGGGGCTCCACGAAGGCCGTGAGCCCGTCGCTGTCGAGCACCCGAACCCGCGTCCCCTCCTCTATCCTCATACCTGGATGGAGCGCGCGGGCCGTCCAGAACTCCCCCCTGCCGATCCGGACCATGCCGCTGGAGCCCGGTTCGATCTCCTCCGTTACGACGGCGCTGCGCCCCACTATCCCTTTGTGCCTCTCGTACCGCTCACCACCCCCGAGCGAGAGCCGGTTCACGAGCGCCGGGCGCAGCAGGGCCATGCTGATGAGTGATGCGGCGACGAATCCAGCGAGCTGAGAGATCACCCCGGTCCCCGCAAAGGAGATGAGCAGGGCGACCGCAGCCCCGAAGGAGAAGAAGATCAGGAAGAAAGAGAGCGTCACCATCTCCCCGATGAACGCCAGAGCCAGCACCACGGCCCAGATGATCGTATCGAGCTCGCTCATAGTCTCCTTTCTCACATGATTCTATACCACCCCCGCGGATAGATAGTCCCCTGGATCACATCTGGGAGAGCTTCGCGTGGGAACGCTCAGCGAGACGTCTTCGGTGCCCGCAGCACGAGCACGGCGATGTCGTCGCGTGGGGCTCCGGCGGCATGGCCGAGCACGGCCGCCCTGACGACCCGCGCGATCTCGGGCGCCTCGAGACCGGCGCAGGAGCCGAGCAGCGAACGCAGCCTCTCTTCGCCGAAAAACGCACCCTCCGGAGAGCGGGCTTCGGTCACCCCGTCGGTGTAGAGCACGATGGCATCGCCGGGTTCGAGCCGGGCCGGAACCTCGACGAGTTCGGGGTCGTCGAAGACCCCCAGCGCCCTCCCCGGGCGCCCGATCTTCTCCACCTCCCCCCCGGCACGCACGATGAGCGGGGATGGGTGGCCGGCGCGGGTCACCGAGAGGTCGAGCCCGCTCGCGGCGGGGAGGGATATCCTGATGCAGGCCGAGGTACAGAACTGCCGGCCGGAGAGCTGGCGGAGCATCGCCTCGTTGAGGTCCGAGAGTATCTTAGCCGGAGAGTCCTCGAGCAGGGCGATGGCGCGCACCGTGTAGCGGGCGAGGGCGTTGGTCGCCGCCGCCACGGCCCCATGCCCGCACACGTCCCCGATGAGCGAGATCCAGCAATCCTTCCCGCCGCACTCGATCAGGTCGTAGAAATCCCCGCCGACCTCGTTGCCCTCCCCCGCAGGGAGATACTCCGCCCCGACCTCGATACCCGGCGGCTCGGGCAGGCGGGGCAGCAGGCTCTGCTGCAGGGTCTGGGCGATGTAGTTCTGCTCCCCGTAGAGCCTGGCGTTGTCCATCGCGAGCGCGCAGCGGTACGCGAGGTCCTCTGCGAGCGCGAGGTCTTCCTCGTCGTAGCGGAGGTCCTGGCGGGTCGCGGCGAGGGTCATGACCCCGAGCATCCTGCCCCGCGCGAGAAGCGGCACCCGGATGCAGGAGCGCGGTCGGAGCTCGTCCGGGAGCCCCTCGAGGTCACCCCCCAACCCCTCCCCGCCCCTGTAGAGACGCGGCAGATGGTCCCACACGTCCCGCGCGGTCTCCTCGAGACGTCTCCCGCCGCGCAGGGCGTGCAGCAGAGCCTCGAGCCTCTGGTCGGCGTGGGCCTCGGCGGCCTGCCGCACGACGCCGTTCTCCTCCACGTCTACCAGGCACCAGTCCGCGATCTCAGGCACCACGATACGCGTTATCGTGTGCAGGGTCTCGGAGTACTCGAGCGAAGAGGAGAGCATCGCCCCCGCCGAGGCGAGCAGCGAGAGCCGCTTGCGCGCCGAGACGGCTTCGGCCCTCGCGAGCTGTTCGCGGGCGAGCAGCAGGTCGCGCTCCTCCTCGGCCCGCTTGCGTTCGGTGATGTCGTTCTGGACCCCGATGAAGTTGGTCAGGCGCCCCTCCTCGTCGAAGACCGGCGAGATGTAGAGCTCGTTCCAGAACTGCTCACCGTCCTTGCGGTAGTTCCTGAGAACCACCCTGCACTCCCCGCCCTCGCGGACGGCCCTCCTCAGCTCCTCGAGCTGCGGCTGGTCACGGTCCCCGTTCTGCAGGAAGCGGCAGTTGCGCCCCCGTACCTCCTCGAAGGAATATCCCGTCGTGCGCTCGAAGGCCGGGTTGACGTAGATGATCGGGTTGTCCTTTTGCCGGGCATCGGTTATGACGATGCCGTTGGAGCTCGCGGCGACCGCACGGTCGAGCAACCGGCGCATCTCGTCGCCGGAAGACCTCCCCCCTCCCGGCCCGTCCTCTGCAAAAGTCGGCCTCATCGCCGACATTCTACAGTCCCGCATGTAAATCCGACCATACGGAGCCCCGGAGACGTTAAGAATGGGTCGCTTGCGGGTATTAAAGGGTTGTTGTGCAGGTGAAGCCGGATCAAAGGAGAGAGAATGGCTTACGAACTTCCTGATCTCCCTTACCCCTACGACGCTCTGGAGCCGCATATAGACGAAGCGACCATGCGCTTCCACCACGACAATCACCACAACACCTACGTCCAGAACCTCAACAGCGCCTTCGAGAAGCATCCCGAGGCCGACAAGGGCTCCATCGAGGAGGTTCTGGCGGACCTCGACAGCGTCCCGGAGGACATCCGGCGAGCCGTACGCAACAACGGCGGCCAGCACTCCAACCACTCGGTCTTCTGGCAGATCATGAGCCCCAACGGGGGCGGGGCCCCGGCCGGTGAACTGGGTCAGGCGATAGACTCGGCCTTCGGCTCCTTCGACGAGTTCAAGCAGCAGTTCGCCGCCGCGGCCGCACCGGGCGCGCTCTTCGGCTCGGGCTGGTGCTGGCTCGTCGCGAACCCGGACGGGTCGGTCGCGATAGAGACGACCCCGAACGGCGACTCCCCCTACATGCAGGGCAAAGTCCCGATCATCGGGCTCGACTGCTGGGAGCACGCCTACTACCTGAAGTACCAGTACCGCCGCGCGGCCTACGTGGACGCCTGGTGGAACGTGGTCAACTGGGACGAGGCGAACCGCCGCTACCAGGCCGCAAAGTAGTACGCCTCCTGAGCGAGGACACCTGGTGAGACTTCTCACGGAGCCCCCGGCTTTTGACGCCGGGGGCTCCGTCTCCGGCGGGAACGCAGCGTCGTGCGTCTCGTAGTCGTCGGCGGGGTCGCGGCGGGGACGAAGGCGGCATCCCGGGCCCGCAGGGTCGCCCCGGAGCTGGAGATAACGCTCTACCAGGAGGAGCCGGAGGTCTCGATCAGCGAGTGCGGGCTGCCCTACTTCCTCTCGGGCACCGTCTCAGGGCGCGAAAGGCTCGTCGCCCGCACCCCGGAGGAGTTCGCCCGGATGGGCATCGAGGTCAGGACGCTCCACCGGGTGGAGCGCATCGACCCGGCCTCGAAAGGGCTCCTGGTGCGTGATCTGCGCTCGGGCGAGACCTTCGAGGACTCCTACGACCGGCTCATCGTCGCGACCGGGGCGAGGGCCGTGGTGCCCCCGGTGGAGGGCACGGAGCTCGAAGGGGTCTTCACGCTGCGCTTCCTGACCGACGCCGACCGCATCCTCCGCTACCTGGAGGATCGCTCCCCGAAGAGGGCCGTCGTGGTCGGCGGCGGCTACATCGGCCTCGAGGCATCGGAGAACCTAAGGAAGATCGGCCTCGAAGTCACGCTCGTCCAGGCGGGAGAGCACGTCGCCCCCACCCACGACCCGGAGTTCTCGGAGCTGGTCGAACGGGAGCTCGCTGAAAACGGGGTCGAGGTCCACACCGGCAGGGCGGCGGAGGGGTTCTACGGCGAAGCAGGTCGTCTGCGGGGCGTGAGGCTCGCCGGAAGATGCCTGGATGCCGACCTCGCGCTCGTCGGGGTGGGGATAGAGCCCAAGGTCACCCTGGCGCGGGAGGCGGGGGCGAAGATCGGCCGGACCGGTGCGATCCGGGTGGACCGCCACATGAAAACGAGCCTGCCCGACGTGTGGGCAGCCGGGGACTGCGTCGAGACGACGAACCTGGCGAGCGGTCTCCCGGTTTGGGCACCGTTCGGGGACACGGCGAACCAGATGGGTCGGGTCGTCGGGACGAACGCGGCGACGGGCCGGGACGAGCTGGAGTTCCCCGGCGTGCTCGCGACCGGCATCTTCAGGGTCTTCGAGCTACCGGTGGCGAAGACCGGCCTCTCCGAGCGCGAGGCTCAGCAGGCGGGCTTCAAGACGGTATGCGCCACGATAGGCTCCACGAGCCGCGCCGCCTACTATCCGGGCGCCGAAAAGGTCACGCTCAAACTCGTCGCCGACGGCGACGGCGGCACCCTCCTCGGGGCGCAGGCCGCCGGGGATGGTGCGGACAGGCTCGTCGACGTGTGCGCGACGGCGATCTGGGGGAGGCTGGGCGTGGCGGATCTCGTCAATCTGGACCTGGCCTACGCGCCACCCTTCGGCCCGGCGCTGAGCCCCGTGATCCAGGCCGCGAGCGTCCTCTCCGGCAGGCTCTAACCGGACCGAACCCGGGTCCGTAATACGGACGTGATCTGATCCAGCTCTCCAACCTCCTCGGGGGAGAGCGACCAGCCCAGAGCCCCCGCGTTCTGCCGGGCCTGCTCGCCGTTCTTGGCCCCGGGGATCGCGAGCACGTCGCGTTGGGTCACGAGCCAGTTGAGCGCGACTTGAGAGGGCGTCTTGCCCCGCTTCTCGGCGATGCGCTCCAGGGCGGAGACGACGGGCTCTATCCGTGTGAGCCCGCGGGGGCTGAAGCGCCGGTCGAAGCGCCGCACGAGCCCGGAGGGCCTGACGCCGGGGCGGTATTTGCCGGTCAGGAGCCCCTGCGCGAGCGGGCTGTAGGCGATGAGCGTCACTCCCAGTTCCCGGCAGGCGTCGAGCACCCCGTTGTACTCCGGTGAGCGGTCGAGCAGGTTGTAGCGCACCTGGTTGGAGGCGAGCGGGACTCCATGATGCGCGAGCCGCTCGTACGCCCGGCGCATCTGCGAGGCACCGTAGTTCGAGACCCCGACGGCCCGCGCCTTCCCCTCCTTGACCGCCTCGGCCAGCGCGTCCATCAGGCTCTCCACCTTCAACAGCGGCGAGGGGAAGTGCACCTGGTAGAGGTCGACCGACTCGACCCCGAGCCGGCGCAGGCTCCCGTCGAGCGCCCGGAGCAGGGCTCTCGGGTCGAGCCGGTGGGGAAGCGGGGCGAACTTGGTCGCGATGACGGGTCGGCGCGGCAGTTCCCCGGACCTCAGGACCTCGCCGATGATCCGCTCGGAGGCCCCGTTGCCGTAGATCTCGGCGGTGTCCACCAGCTCGACCCCGCTCTCCAGGCTCGCCCGGAGCGCCGCCTCGGCGTCTTCCCTGCCGTAGCTACTGCCGTAGCCCCAGAGGTAGCGTGTGCCCCACGCCCACGCTCCGACCCCGAGCGGGGCGACCTCCATCTCGGAGCCGAGCTTCACCTTGCCATCCTGCTGCATGAGAACCCTCCGTCAGAGGAAACAGGCGAGAGAGGGTATAGCACACTCCTCAGCCCGGTATGCGCGCGACGGCCCGCTCGATCTCCTCCTCGGAGTACTCCAGATCGACGAGTTCCCCGGCGAGATAGCGCTCGTACGCTCCGAGGTCGAAGTGCCCGTGTCCGCAGAGGTTGAACGCGATCACCCGCTCCTCGCCCGCCTCTTTCGCCGCGAGCGCCTCGTCTATGGCGGCCTTTATCGCGTGGTTGACCTCCGGGGCGGGGAGTATCCCCTCGACCCGAGCGAAGGTCACCCCGGCCTCGAACGTCGGGTTCTGCGGGTAGGCACGGGCCTCGACGAGCCCCTCGTGCACCAGCGCGCTGAGTATGGGAGAGTCGCCGTGGTAGCGCAGCCCGCCGGCGTGGATCCCGGCGGGGACGAAGTCGTGTCCCAGGGTGTACATCTTGAGCATCGGGGTCATCCCCGCCTCATCCCCGAAGTCGTAGGTGAATTTGCCCTTGGTCAGCGTCGGGCAGGAGGAGGGTTCGACGGCGATGAAGCGGGTCTTCTTGCCGTTGACCAGGTTCTCGCGCAGGAACGGGAACGCGAACCCGCCGAAGTTCGAGCCGCCCCCCGCGCACCCGATCACGACGTCCGGCCACTCCCCGGCCATCTCCATCTGCTTCATGGCCTCCTGGCCGTTGACCGTCTGGTGCAGAAGCACGTGGTTCAGGACGCTCCCCAAAGAGTAGTTGGCGTCCTCGCTCGACGCCGCATCCTCGACGGCCTCGGAGATCGCGATCCCCAAAGACCCGGTCGTCTGCGGATCCTCCTGCAGGACCCGACGTCCGGCCCCGGTCTTCTCGCTCGGGCTCGGGTACACCTCCGCCCCGTAGGTCTGCATCATGACGCGGCGGTAGGGTTTCTGCTCGTAGGAGAC
Organism: Rubrobacteraceae bacterium; assembly: GCA_023511405.1. Taxonomy (GTDB): domain Bacteria; phylum Actinomycetota; class Rubrobacteria; order Rubrobacterales; family Rubrobacteraceae; genus Rubrobacter_E; species Rubrobacter_E naiadicus. The sequence continues at coordinate 26,760 of JAIMBO010000014.1, read as the reverse complement.
GCGCACCATGTAGACGGTGCACTCCATCCCCATCAGCCGGCAGGCGAAGGCCAGAGACGAGCCCCACTGCCCCGCCCCGGTCTCGGTGGTCAGGCGTTTTACGCCCGCCTCGCGGTTGTAATAGGCCTGTGGGACGGCGGTGTTCGGCTTGTGGCTGCCGGGCGCGCTCACCCCCTCGTACTTGTAGTAGATGTGCGCCGGGGTGTCCAGATACCGCTCGAGCCGTCGCGCCCGGAACATCGGCGTCGGGCGCCAGAGGCTGTAGATCTCACGCACCTCCTCCGGAATCGGGATGTATCTCTCGGTGGAGACCTCCTGGCGGATTATCTCCTCCGGGAAGATCGCCGCGAGCGCCTCCGGCCCCACCGGCTTCCGGGTCGCAGGGTCGAGCGGTGGCTCCAGCGCGAACGGCAGGTCCGCGACCAGGTTGTACCAGCTCTCCGGCAGCTCCCGCTCGTCGAGGAGAAACTTCGTCTGCTCCATCCCACCACCTCCGTCGTACGTCCGGTCCGGCTGAGCTTAGCCGTCTCGGGAGTCGGTTGTCAACAAAACCTGCGCGGTGCGCCCGGAGCCTCCGGAGAGCGTCTCCATGTGCCCCGATCTTCTCAACCAACAGCCAGAACCGCTATCCCCGCAACCATAAGCCCGGCGGCGAAAAGACGCCTCTCCACCCCTCCCTCGGCGAGCAGCCTGCCTCCCATGAGGGCGCCGAAGAGGATACCCACCTCCCGCACCGGCGCGATCCTGCTGACCGGCGTGAAGACCATCGCCGTGAGCACCAGGAGGTAGGCGAGCGGGGAGAGGACCGCCACGCCTACGGCCTCCGCCCGGTGCTCGCGCCAGGTGCGACCGACCTCCTGCCTCTCACGCAGGGCGAGCGGGGTGAGCAGGGCGCTCTCCACGCACAGGGACGCCCAGTAATAGAGCAGGGGAGCAAGCGCGAGGTCGCTCACGGCGTACTTGTCCCACAAAGTGTAGGCGGCGATGAGGATGCCGGTGAGAATTCCGTAGGCGACGCCCGCACGCCCGCTCTTTCCACCTCTCCCTACACCCGGCTCACGCGCCAGCAGGAACACACCGGCCGTTATCGCGAAGACCCCGCCCACGCCGAGGGGCCCGAGGCGTTCTCCGAAGACGATCGTCGCGGCGAAGCTCGAGAGCAGGGGCCCCGTGCCGCGCGCGAGGGGGTAGACGACCGAGAGGTCCCCGGCCCCGTAGCCTCTCTGCAGGCAGAGGAAGTAGGCGGCGTGCAGGATGCTGGTTCCGATCATGAACAGGGCTCCGATCTTTTCCACGTCGCCCCCTGCTCCGCGCAGCACGAAGACGGCGGCTACCGGGGTGTAGATCAGGGTGGAAAGCACGCTGTAGAGCCAGACGAAGGGCACACCGTCCTCTCCGGAGCGCTTGGCCAGAAGGTTCCAGGTGGCGTGAATGAGCCCCGAGCAGACGACGAGAACCAGAGCGAGGACGGTCATCTATCCATCGGCCATGAGGTGACGGTCGAGAAAGGCGGCTATCCTGGGGTAGGCGTCGAGGCGGTTTTTCAGCCTGGCGAGCCCGTGCCCCTCGTCCTCGTAGAGGAGGTACTCGACCACCCCGCCGTTCTCTTCGACCCTCGCCACTATCTGCTCGGCCTCCCCCACCGGCACCCGCGGGTCGTTCTTGCCGTGGATGACCATGAGCGGGACCCGGATGCGCTCGGCCTTGTATATAGGGCTTATGGACTCCAGGAACTCGCGGTCGCGCTCGAGGGATCCGTACTCCCGCTCCCTGAGCGCCCGGCGGTAGCTGCCGGTGTTCTCCAGGAAGGTGACGAGGTTGGCGATCCCGACGATGTCCACCCCAGCGTCCCAAAGCTCCGGGTACTCGGTGAGCGCGGCGAGGACCATGAACCCGCCGTAGGAGCCGCCCATGACGGCCATCCTCTCGTGCCCGTTCTCCCTGAGCCAGTAAGCCGCGTGCGCGAGGTCGGCGACGGAGTCCATCCGCCTCTCCACGTCGTCGAGCCGGGTGTAGGTCTTCCCATAGCCGGTCGAGCCGCGGACGTTGGGTGCGAAGACCGCGTACCCGCGGTGCACGAAGTACTGGGTCACGGGGGCGAAGGCGGGGCGCGCCTGCGACTCGGGGCCGCCGTGTACGTTCACGATCACCGGGGCACCATCCTCTTTCGGCTCGTAGAAGAAGGCCGGGATCTCACGCCCGTCGAAGGACGTATAGCGCACGAGCCGGGGTCTCACGAAGCTCTCACGCGGTATCCCGGCGAGGGATGAGCGTGTGACACGCCGCACCTCGCCGTCGGGAAGCTCGGCGACCCACACGTCGGGGGTGCGGTCCGGACCGGTGAGGGTGAGGGCGAGGTGGTCGGAGCCCGGCGAGAAGGCTATCCCCCCGAAGACACCGCCGGGAAGGACAGAGCCCACCACCTTTTTGCCCTCCCCGTCGAACAGCAAGAGCTCCGAGTAGCCCTCGACGTTGCGCACCGCGGCGACGTAGCGGCCATCCCTCGCAACCTCGACCTCCTCCACGTCCCACTCGTCCGGGGTGAGATACTCGAGGTCGAGCGTCTCGAGATCCAACCTCGCAAGCCTCAAAAACTCCGCCCCGAGGTCGGTGGCCAGATATATGGACCGACCGTCGGCCGAGAAGACGGGCGAGACGAACCGGGCCTCACCCTCGTGCGGGGTGAGAAGGCGCGCTTTACCGTCGCCGGGATCCAGCAGGTAGAGGTCGCCGTCGACGTTGGAGTGATGTCGCGAGACGAGGAGCACCCCACCGTCGGGCGAGAAGCCGGCGACGCCGTGGTACCCGGAGACCTCCCAGACCATCTCCGGCTCCCCGTCGAGGCGCTGCACGTAGACGTCGAAGTCGGTGCCGTTGCGCCGGGTCGCGGTGTAGGCGATGCAACTCCCGTCCGGAGAGAACCCCCCGAAGTTGTGGATCGCCTGCGGCATCCGCGTCAGATCCCTCTCCTCCCCACCCTCGAGCACGAAGAGCTGCATCCGCTCGTTCCCCCCGGCGTCCATCGCGAACACGATGCGCCCGTCCACCGGCGAGTACTCAGCCCGCACGACCCGTTCCTCGAAGAACGTCCGCTGCTCCGGCCAGCCGCCCTCCACCCCAACCTCCCAGAGCTGCGGCACCCCCGTGACGTCGGTCAGAAAAGAGAGCGAGCGACCGTCCGGGGACCAGGACGCTCCGTAGGAACTTCTTATCTTCAAATATCGGTGAAAAGGCCTCGCCACAGTTTCCTCCTCCCGTACGCCAGTAGCCGGACCCAAAGCATACATCCCAGCGAAAACCGCAGCAAAAACGCAACCTTCCCGTCGAATGTCCCTCGAATGTCGTCTTCTTACTATGCATCTGTGGAATTTCCTGTTACGAGATGTTTGTGAATTATTTCACAAACATTCTTGCGTCGTGCTTGCGCAAGGGGGGCTTTCTGCTATTCTCTCGCACCGTTGTTGTTGTGAAGGCAAAGATCTGGAGGGGGCTTCCTTGAAGTCTTTACTCAAGATGCTGTTCGTTGCTGGTGTTCTGGCCCTATCGGTAGCGTTCGTCCAGAAGAACGCGCAGGCCGAGCCGTTGGTCTCCAGCTGGTATGGGCCGGGCTTTCAGGGTGCGCTGACGGCGAGCGGGGAGCCGTTCAACATGTACGACTACACGGCCGCCTCTCCGTACCTGCCGTTCGGCACCAAGCTTAGGGTCTGCTACGACGGGTGCGTGGTGGTCACGGTCAACGACCGGGGTCCGTACGTGGCGGGCAGGCAGCTCGACCTCTCCTACGGTGCGGCGCAGGCCATCGGCCTGACCTCCGTCGGCGTCGGCACGATAGACGCCACGATCGTCGGCGGCGGCTACTACAACCCCTACTACTACGGCTACGGTTACTACTAAGCCGCCAACGGAGAGGTCAGTAAGATCGGGGCCCTTTCGAAGGGCCCCGATCTTCGTGTGCCGGTCCCGCTGACCGTGATCCTGTATTAGGATTAGCGTAGGGATGCAGATGGAAGAGCTCAGCAAGATGCCGCTCTTCGAGTCTCTCGGGCAGGAGGAGCTGGAGGAGTTCGCGGAGGTCTCGGAGAAAGCGGTCTACGGTGCAGGGGAGGTCCTGATCCAGGAGGGCAGGCCCCACGAGCACCTCTTCGTCATACTCTCGGGTGAGGTAGAGGTTCTCAAGCGGGTGCCGGGGAGCAGGCCCAGGGTGCTGGCGCGCATGGACGCCGGCAGGGAACGGGCCGTCGTCGGGGAGGTCGGGCTGCTGGCGGAGAGCGCGGCTACCGCGACCGTACGGGCCCGGACGAAGGTGGAGGCGCTAAAGATCCCGCGCGCAAGGTTCCGGCGGATGATCTCCGGCGGGAATCCAGCCGCCTACAAGCTCTCCTACGGGATCGCGCGCACGCTGGCCCGGCGTCTGGCCCGGCTCGACGAAGAGGTCGCGCGCACGGCACGCGACCTCGAAGGTGGAGGAGACGTGGACCTCGAGGCATTCCGAGACAGGTTGATGACCGAGTGGTCCGCGCGGGAGGGACGATGAGGGAGGCGCCGCACCCACTGGAAGAGCTGGATCTCTTCGGGGGTCTGGATCCTGCAGAGCTGGAGCAGATCCGCAGGATAGCCCGTCAAATCGAGTTTGGTCCGGGCGCCACGCTGATACGCGAAGGGGAGCCGTGCCGGGCGCTCTACGTGCTCGCCTCCGGAACCGTCGAGGTACGCAAGAAGATTCTGCCGGGCAGCACCCGCCAGCTCGCCGTCCTCAAGGCCCCGACCGTGGTGGGTGAGGTGGGGCTCCTCGCCGGAGGAGCGCGGTCCACGGCTCTCGTGCGGGCGCGAACCAGGACACGAGGGTACGAGATCCCGCGCGAGGCCTTCGTCGGGCTCGTCGAGGAAGGCTCGCTCGCGGCGCTCAAGGTAGTCTACGAGCTGGGGCGGCTCCTCGCCGAGCGCATGGCGAAGACCGACGATACCATCGCGCAGCTCGTGACCCGGCTGGAGGAGGGCGGAGACATCCAGGGACCGGAGATCTTCCGGGACACCCTCATCCAGGAATGGGAGACCTGAGCTACTCTTTTATAGATTCCAGCAGCAGATCCCCGGTCTCCCGGACGTGGCGGGCGAGGAGGGCGAGCGCGGCCTCCTCATCACCCCGTCGGCAGAGTTCGAGCAGCTCGTAGTGCTCCCGCTGGGGCTTCTCGTAGTCCGAAAGAGCCAGGTGCATCCTGATGTAGCGCTCGAAGGCCACGTGCTGCATCCGGATGATCTCCATGAGCCGCGGCCTTCCGGCCGGGGCAAAGAGCGTGGCGTGAAAGCGCCAGTTCAGCTCCCCCCAGCGTGAGATGAGATCTTCTTCCTCGTCTATCTGGCGCAGGATGTCCTCCGCGCGGGCAAACTCCTCCTCTCCCAGCCTGGGGAAGGCCTTCCCCAGCGCCACGGGCTCGAGCATCTCCCGGATCTCGGTTATCTCCTCGACCTCGAGCCGCGAGAGCCGGGAGACGACCGCGCCGCGGTGCGGGTAGAAGGAGACGAGCCCCTCGCCCTCCAGCTGCCTGAGCGCCTCGCGCACCGGGATCTTGCTGACCCCGAAGCGGCGGGCGATCTCCTCCTGCCGCAAAGGTGTACCACCCGCGAGCACGCCGCTGAGTATGGCGTCGCGCAGCCCGGCGGCGACCATGTCCTGCGCCGTGCGGTATCCCCTGCCCGCTCTCCCAGCGAGATCTTCCAGAGTGCATCCTCTCCAGGCGCCCTCCCGGCGCTCTAGAACCTCTCCACGACGGTCTTGGGAAGCATGTGCTGCTGCAGGTAGTCCGGGCCGCCGGCCTTCGAGTCGGTTCCCGAGAGCCCGAAGCCGCCGAAGGGTTGCACGCCGACCAGGGCGCCGGTGATGTGCCGGTTGAAGTAGAGGTTGCCGACGTGGAACTCGTGCCGGGCCCTCTCCAGGTGCTCCCGGTCGTTCGAGTAGAGGCCTCCGGTGAGCCCGTAGGGGGAGTCGTTGGCTATCGCCAGGGCATCCTCGAAGTCGCGGGCCTTTATGAACGCGAGGACGGGGCCGAAGATCTCCTCCTGCGCTATCCTCGCTTTGGGGTCCACGCCGGCGTAGACCGTCGGCGTCACGAAGTAGCCGTCCTTCGGATCGCCGGGGTCCTCACCCAGGACCCGCTCGCCCTCCTCCCGGCCGACCTCGATGTAGCCCGAGACCTTCTCGAACTGCGGCTCGCTGATCAGCGGCCCGACGAAGACCTCGGGTCCATCGGGAGCACCGACGCGGAGTGCCCGAGCCTTCTCGACGACCCTCCGCAGGACCTCGTCGTAGACGTCGGCGTGGACTATCGCGCGGCTCGCGGCCGAGCACTTCTGACCCGCGTACCCGTAGGCGCTCCTCACGATGTCCGAGGACGCGGCCTCGAGATCGGCGGAGTCGTCGATTATCATCGCGTCCTTGCCGCCCATCTCGGCGATCACGCGCTTTATCCACTTCTGCCCGTTGGGTTTCGCGGCGAGCTCGTTGATCCTGAGTCCCGTCCGCATCGAGCCGGTGAACGAGATGAAGCGGGTCCTGGGGTCGGAGACCAGGTAGTCGCCTATCTCGGAGCCGTACCCGGCGCAGAAGTTGAGCACCCCCTCGGGCAGCCCGGCTTCGAAGAAGATCTCTGCGACCTTCGCCCCGATCACGCTGGTGAACTCGGAGGGCTTCATGACGATGGTGTTGCCGGTGACGATGGCCGCCGAGGACATCCCGGTGAGGATCGCCGTCGGGAAGTTCCACGGGGCGATGATGACCCCCACCCCCATCGGCTGGTAGAAGTAGCGGCTCTCTTCACCCGCGACCGAGTGCACCTCCGCCCCCTCCTTCAGGCGCAGCATCTCGCGGGCGTAGTACTCGAGGAAGTCTATGGCCTCCGAGACCTGGGCGTCGGCCTCCGGCCACGGCTTCCCGCCCTCGTAGATCTCCCAGGCGATCATCTCCGCTTTCCTGCGGCGCATGATGGCGGCTGCGCGCAGCAGGATGCGCGCCCTGGCCTCCGGAGCGGTGCGGCTCCAGTCCGCGAAGGCCCGCGTCGCGGCATCGAGCGCCAGGCTGGCCTCCCGCTCGGTCGCCCGGGCCACGCGGCCCACGACCTGCTGCGGTCGCGCGGGGTCTACCGAGACGATCTCACCCTCGGTCTCTACCTCCTTGCCCCCGATGATCAGAGGATAGCTCCTGCCGAGCTCTCCTCCCACCTTCTCGAGCGCGGCGCGCACCCTCTTTACGTTCTCCTGGTCGTTCCAGTCGAGGTAAGGCTCGTTTCTGAAGGGCGGAAGTCCCATGTCTCTCCTCCTGTCTCAGTGTCCGGCGACCCTCTTCAATGCACCGCCCACACTCTGAAGTACGTCCAACGTGACGTACCCCGCTATCTTCGGGTTCTCCTTGAGGCGCCGGGTGGAGTACTCGTACCACTGCTCGCCGTAGGGCACGTAGACGCGCACCTTGTGACCGTCCCGGACGAGTATGCGCCTGAGCTCCTCGTCCACACCGAGGAGCATCTGGAACTCGTAGCGGTCCTTCGAAACCCCGAGCTGGTGGACGAGGCGCAGCGCGTGCCAGACCAGGTACTCGTCGTGGGTGGCCACCCCGACGTAGCAGCCGCCGCGCAGCAGCTCCTCGAGCAAAAACACGTAGTTCTGACGCACGGTGTCGTAGTCCTTGTAGGCGATCTCGCGCGGCTCGTCGTAGATGCCCTTGCACAGCCGGACCGAGACGCCGGCCTCAACCAGGCGCTGCACGTCGTCTATGCTGCGCCGCATGTACGCCTGGATTACGGCCCCGACGTTCTCGTGGCGCGAGCGGGTGTCGAGGACCATCCGGATCGTCTTCTCGGTGTAGGGCGAGTCCTCCATGTCCACCCGCACGAAGCGGCCCCGCTCTCCGGCGTACTCCACGAGCTCTTCCAGGTTCGCCCGGCAGAGCTCCTCGTCGAGCGCGAGCCCGAGGGCGGTGAGCTTGACCGAGATGCCGCTCTCGAGGCCGTTTCTCTCCAGGGTGTCGACCACGCGTTTGTACTCAGAGAGCGTGGCGGAGGCCCGGGCCTTGTCGGTCGTGCTCTCGCCGAGCACGTCCACCGTCGCCACGCACCCCTCGGAGTTGAGCGCCCTTATGACGCGCACGGCATCTTCCAGGCGGGTCCCGGCGATGTAGCGGCTCGAGACCTCGCGCACGATGGGACGCGGTATCACCGGAACCGCACCGGCCATCACCCTGTCGAAGAGCCCCACCTCACCTCCCCCGTTCTCTAGCGGTCCGCCGGCGCTCGCGATGGGCCGGCCTCCCGGTTTCTCTTACCGAAATACCACGTGAGCGCGTAGGCGACCAGCACGACTCCTATGCTGAGCAGGGTCAGCAGAAGCTGCGAGCGGGTGTCGGCGTTGATGCCCACGGCGACGATGACCACGACGAAGACGCCTATGGTGAGCCAGGTCAGGTAGGGGTAGAGCCACATCTTTATGGCGAGCCTCTCGGGATTCTCCCGCTCTATGCGCCGCCTGAGCCTGAGCTCGGAGATGGCGATGAGGAGGTAGACGAAGAGCGCGACCGCCCCGGAGGTGTTGAGCAGGAATGTGAAAACGGCGTTCGGAGCGTAGAAGGCCGCGATGACCGAGAGGTACCCGACCGCCGTGCTTATGAGTATCGACCACACCGGCACGCCGCGTCCGTTGACCCGCAGGAAAGCCTTCGGGGCGTCCCCACGCCGGGCGATGGCGTTGAGCATCCTCGAGCAGGTGTAGAGGCCGGAGTTCAGGCACGAGAGCACCGCGACGAGCACGACGATGCTCATTATCGTGGCGGCGCCGGGGAAGTTGATCTGCTCGAGCGCCGCAACGAACGGCCCGCGGGTCTGTCCCCTGGGCTCGAGCGCCGGGTCGTTCCACGGCACTATGGTCACGATCAGGAAGATCGAGAGCACGTAGAAGAGCATGACCCGCCAGATGACCGAGTTGGTCGCCCGCGCCACGCTGCGCTCAGGCTCACGCGACTCTGCGGCGGCCAGCGTGACTATCTCGGCGCCGACGAACGAGAAGATCAGGGTAGTAACCCCGGCGAACATCACGAGCGCGCCGTGGGGAAGGAACCCCCCGTGGGCCGTGAGGTTGGAGAAATCCAGGCTCGCCCCGGGCCAGAGCCCCAGCACGTACAGCGCCCCGAGCGCGATGAACCCTATTATCGCGGCGACCTTGATCGAGGCGAACCAGAACTCGAACTCGCCGTAGGAACCGACCGAGAACAGGTTGGTGCCGGTCAAAAGCAACATCAGCACCAGCGAGATCAGCCACTGGTACTGCGAGGAGAGGTCGAAGAGCCCCTGAATGATCAAAGCACCCGCCTGCGCTTCCACCGCGAGCACGATGACCCAGAAGTACCAGTAGAGCCACCCGACCGCGAACCCGGCCCAATCTCCCAGAGAGATCCGGGCATACTCCGCGAACGAACCTATCTGCGGCGAGGCGACCGCCATCTCCCCGAGCATCCTCATCACCATCACGATGATCAGCCCAGCTATCGCATAGGAGATGAACGACGCCGGCCCCACCGTGCTTATGACCGCCCCGCTGCCCACGAAGAGCCCGGCCCCGATGACCCCACCCAAGGAGATCATCGTCATGTGCCGCATCCTGAGCTGCTTCCTCAGCTCAGGAGCCTTCTCCCTACCTCCTTCTACATCAGCGATTCTCGCCAAAGCCCCCTCCTCTCCAGGATGCGCCCCACTCCCTCACCGCAGAGCACACCCACTCGAAAGCTTCCTTCGGGAACGAAAGTATAAAGTATACTTTCGAGTCGAGTCCAGGGCCATGGCTACGGCCCCGGGTCTTCCGGGGACACTCCGGGAGGGGTCTGTCGGGGAGAAGGGAGGTTGATAATGGGATCCGCTGGAGCTCGCGGGGAGCGTGTACCAGCTCTGCGCGTATCTTCGAGGGTAGGTGGAGAGCGATGGGATGGAGCGTCCGGAGGGGAGCTTCGTTCGATCAACCCGGCGCATCTGGACGAGGTGGTCGCGGAGGTTTCGCTCGGGGACGCGGGCACGTTCGTGGCGGCCTGCCGGGCGGCGAGGGAGGCGCAGAGCGGGTGGGCTGAGGTGCCGGCCCCGGTGCGCTCGCGAGTGATTCGTCGGATCGGGGATCTGACGATGGCCAACAAGGAGGCGCTGGCACGTCTGGTGACGCGTGAGATCGGCAAGCCCTACGCCGAGGCGCTCGGAGAGGTACAGGAGATAATAGACACCTGCGACTTCTTCACCAGCGAGGGCAGACGGCTCTACGGGCAGACCGTTCCCTCGGAGATGCCGGACAAGCAGCTGTTCACCTTCCGGATGCCGGTGGGGGTCGCGGCGATCATCACCGCCGGCAACTTCCCGGTCGCCGTTCCCTCCTGGTACATCGTCCCGGCGCTTCTGTGCGGCAACGCGGTCGTCTGGAAGCCCGCCGAGTACTCCCCGGCGACCGCCGACGCCTTCTACGAGATCTTCACCCACGGCGGCCTGCCGGACGGGGTCTTCAACGTCGTGCAGGCCGAGGGGGCGGTCGCCTTCGAGGGTCTCGAGCGGGCGCTCGAGGAGGGGCTCGTCGACAAGATCGGCTTCACCGGCTCCACGGAGGTCGGCAGGAGGATCGGCGAGCTCGCCGGGCGTCACCTGCAGACCCCCTGCCTCGAGCTCGGCGGCAAGAACCCGCTCGTCGTCATGCCCGACGCCCGGCTCGACCTCGCCGTCGAGGGTGCGCTCTTCTCGGGTTTCGGTACCGCCGGGCAGCGGTGCACCTCGCTCGGGACCGCGATCGTCCACGAATCGGTGCACGACGAGTTCTTGAGGCGCCTCTCGGGGGCCGTCGGGGAGGCCAGGATAGGGGATCCGATGCAGGACGTGCTCTACGGCCCGATGCTCAGCGAGCGCTTCTACGAGCGTTTCCTGGGCTGGCTGGAGCTCACGAGAGACCACCACAGCCTGCACGGCTCGACCGGGACCGGCAGGATCACGAAGGAAAACCCGCGCGAGAACTTCGTCGGAAACCACGAGGACGGTCTCTACTGCCACCCGACCATAGTCGACGGCATCACTCCCGAGGACGAGCTCTACAGGACGGAGACCTTCGGCCCGATCGTCGGGGTCGCGAAGTTCTCGACCTTCGACGAGGCAGTGGAGCTCGCGAACGGCCACGGCTACGGGCTGTCGGCGTCCATCTACACCGAGAACGCCAGAGAGGCCCTGCGTTTCCGCGAGCGCATCTCGGCGGGGATGCTCAGCATCAACAACTCGACCAGCGGGGCCGAGGCGCACCTGCCCTTCGGCGGCAACGGCAAGAGCGGCAACGGCAGCCGCCTCTCCGGGATCTGGGTGCTCGACCAGTTCACCCGCTGGCAGTCGATGAACTGGGACTACTCCGGCAGGCTGCAGAAAGCACAGATGGATCTCATCGAGCTCCCCGCGGACGAGGATTTCCGCCTCGATCCTGAGGAGGATGGCGTTTGACCTCCCACGACGTCATCGTCGTGGGTCTGGGGGCGATGGGAAGCGCCGTCGCCTTCCACCTGGCATCGCGCGGGCTGCGCGTGCTCGGCGTCGAGCAATACCCTCCCGCCCACGAGCGGGGCTCGAGCCACGGTCGCTCGCGCATCATCCGCCTCGCCTATTACGAATCCCCCGAGTACGTGCCGCTCTTGCTGCGGGCATGGGAGCTGTGGGAGGAGCTCGAGGAGAGGAGCGCGCGCAAGCTCCTCTCCCGGACCGGGGCCCTGATGGTCGGTTCTTCGGAGAGCGAACTCTTCCGCGGCAGCCTGCGCAGCGCCACCGAGCACGACCTGCCCCACGAAGTGCTCGACGAGGGGGAGATCCGACGGCGCTTCCCGGCTCTCGATCCCCCTCCCGGCACGTCAGCTCTCTACGAGGAGCGGGCCGGCTTCATCGTGCCCGAGGAGGGGGTGAAGGCCCATCTGCAACTCGCCGGATCCCTCGGAGCCGAGCTCCGTTTCGAAGAACGCCTCCTCTCCTGGGAAGAGAGGGATGGCGGCGTGCTCGTCGAAACCAGCCGGGGTTCCTACGGTGCCTCCCATCTCGTGCTCGCCCCCGGACCCTGGGCTCCGCAGCTTCTCGGGGAGCTCGGGGGTTCGCTGTATGTCGAGCGGCAGGTGATGGTGTGGTTTTCGGCCTCCTGCGACGGGCTGCCGGTCATCATGTGGGAGGCCGATGACGGACGCATCTTCTACTGCATCCCGGAGGGTCCGGAGAGGATCAAGGCGGCGCTGCATCACGGAGGCAAAAGGACAACCCCGGAGACGCTGGACCGCCGGGTGCACGAAGAGGACGTGGAGGCGATAAAGGGATATCTGAGGAAGTACGCCCCCGCCCTCGCAGGAGCCCTCGTAGAGAGCTCCGTGTGCATGTACACCAACAGCCCGGATCTGAACTTCGTGGTGGGGCCCCACCCGCGCCATCCACGGATCATCCTCGCCTGCGGTTTCTCCGGGCACGGCTACAAGTTCAGCGGGCTCATCGGGGAGGTCACAGCCGACCTGGTGACCGAAGGCAGGACGGGTCATCCCATAAAACTCTTCTCCCCCGCCCGGCTCCAGCTCCAAGCCTGAGGTCTTTTCACCCCCTCCTCACCGCCCCGGTGTATATTGGTGGCGGAACGAAGGAGCGCGCATGCAGGAAGACAAGGTCACGTTGACGGGCAGGCTTGCAGGAGTAGGGGAAGTAGAAGTCGGACGGGAGAGCGAGGAGATGTGCCATCTGGCATCCTTCTTCAGCGGCCTGGCCAACCCCACCCGGCTCTCGATCCTGATCCTGCTGGCCTGCAGAGGAGAGATGAGCGTCGGACAGCTCGTGGAGATCCTGGGCGCCCCGCAGCCGCGGGTCTCGGACCACCTGCGCTGTCTGGGTCGCTGCGGGTACGTGCAGGTGCGGCGCGCCGGTCGCAACGCCTTCTACTCCGTCGCCGACGTGCGGGTGCTGGAGATGCTTCGGCTCGGGGAATCGCTGCTGCACGACGTCCGCCTCGCTACCTGATCGCACACGGCGGGGAAAGAAGGAGATAGGCCGGCCAGGCGGCAGGTAGGGGGAACCGGCCTATCCTCACCCTTCATACGCTCCACCCCCTCTCCGGGTTGCGCGCTCAGAGGGATTTCTCGTAGCTCTCCCTCGACTCGATGCGTTCCATCCAGGAAGCGACCCTCGGCCACTCCTCGAAGGAGAGCTCTCCCCCCTCCGCGAGCTCCCGCAGACGGACGAAGTTGCCCGCGTAGGCGACGTCCGCCAGCGAGAAGGATCCCGCCAGATATTCCCGTCCCTCGAGGCGCGCCTCCAGCTCCGAGAGATGCTCCTTCAGCCTCCGCATTCCCTCCGAGATGCGCTCCTCCGGGAGGCCCCTCCGTCGTCCGGAGGCGGCCACGAAGACCGCCGGGAAGAACTTCGCGTCGGCGAAGGACATCCAGATCCTGGCGTGCGCCCTCGCCTTTGGATCACCGGGCATCAGCGAAGGCTCCGGGAAGACCTCGTCGAGGTACTGGTTTATCACGTTGGACTCGTAGAGCGACTCCCCGTCCACGACGACCACCGGGACTTTCCCCGTGGGGCTCGCCTCCAGAAACTCCCTGCTCTTGTTCGCGAGGTCCACTTCGCGCGTCTCGAAATCAACGCCCTTCTCGTGCAGGACCATCCTGGTCCGCCGGGCGTAGGGTCAGGCCTGGGTGTTGTACAGCCGGATCTCCAACCTCTGCACCTCCTTGAAAACACAGCCTCCGAAATATCCTCTGCATGCCACGGGACGCTCGTGCCCCCGCCCCCAAGTTTACCCACCCACACCGAAGAGAACGGGGAAGGGTTGACGAGAGTCCGCTTCTCATTTATGCTGCCCGCGCAAAAGTTCGTACGTTTCTGGGTGGGACAAGGGGGGTATGGGGGTGTTCCAGCAGATACTCAACCCTACGGGCAACCTGGGGGCCACGGTCGCACTGGCTCTGATCCCGCTGGTGGTGTTGCTGCTCCTTCTGGCCGTCTTCAGGATCACGGCCTGGCTCTCGGTGATCATCGCCTCGATAGTGACCTTCATCATCGCCGTGGTCGTCTGGCAAGCCCCAGTAGGCAACGCGCTGCAGGCCTACGTCTACGGCGCCGCGACCGGCGTGTGGGCGGTGGACTGGATCACGTTCTGGGGGGTCGTGATCTTCAACACCCTGGTGGTCACAGGCTCCTTCGAGAAGCTGCAGGGATGGCTCATCCAGCAGGCCACCGCCGACGTGCGGGTGCAGACGCTGCTTCTGGCATGGGCTTTCGGGGCCCTGCTCGAGGGCCTCGTGGGCTTCGGGTACCCCTGGGCCCTCGTCGCGCCCATCCTCATAACCCTCGGGATCCGCGACCTCGACGCCATACGCGTCGCCGCGATAGCAAACAACGCCCCGGTCTCCTTCGGGGCCCTCGGGGTGCCGATCATCGCGCTCTCGGCCGTGACCGGGCTGCCGCTTCTTGCGCTCTCCGCCTCGATCGGTAAGATCGTCGCGCTTTTGGCTCTGCTGCCGCCGTGGGTCCTGATCTACCTGGTCACCGGCAGGCGCGGGCTCAGGGACGGCTGGCCGCTCGCGATCGTGGGCTCGCTCGCGTACATCGCCGGGCAGTATCCCACCTCGCAGTACCTCGGCCCCTATCTGCCGGACATCATCGGCTCGATCGTCTGCTTCGCCGCCCTGCTCGGCCTGCTCAAGGTCTGGCGCCCCCGCACGGTGCTGGGATTCGGCGGGACGCCGGTAGAGGAGAACGCCGCCTACAGCGAAGCCTCGCGTGCTCCCCGGCTCTCCGGCAGAGACCTCGCCGCCACCTTCACTCCCTTCATAATCCTGCTCCTGGTAGTCGTGCTGTGGACCGGTCCCTGGTCACCGCTCCCGAAGGTGAGCCTCTTCTCCGTCGAGGTGCAGGCCAGATCCGCCATAACGCACGAGGCCGTCTCCTCCACGTTCAACTTCGCCCCGTTCATAGGCGGCACGGCGATACTCGTCTCCTGGATCATAATGCTCGCGGTGCTGCGGCCCAGTACCTCCGACCTGAGGCAGGTCTTCTCGCGCACCTTCTCCCAGATGTGGGGAGCCTTGCTGGTGGGCGTCTTCATCTTCGGGCTCGCCTACGTGTTCATCTACTCCGGCATGGCGCCGTCCCTGGCCTACGGGTTCTCGCGCATCGGTCCGGCGTTCATAGTCCTCGCCCCGATACTCGGCTGGATCGGGGTCGCCCTCTCCGGCTCGAACACCTCCACCAACACCATGTTCGGGGCGGTTCAGGCCACCGCCGGGAAGCTCCTCGGCTTCCCGGTCCTGCTCGCTCCCTCACTCGGCTCGGTCGGCGCGGAGGTCGGCAAGCCCGTCGCCCCGCAGACCGCGAGCGTGGGCGTCTCCACCAGCCGCTTCGTCCGCAACGAGGGCGAGGTGATCCGGCACAACATGGGCTGGACCCTCATCCTCCTCGGGTACCTGATCGTGGTCGGACTCTTCTACTACTTCGTGCTGCCGGGCGTGATGAGGCTGTGAGGGGCTACTCTTCCCTCACGGCCTCATCCAGCTTCTCCAGCACTCCCTCGTAGACGCGCCTTATCCCGGCGGGGGCGAAGAGCCGCTCGAAAAAGCCGGCCACTCCCCGTCCTCCGTTCCATTCGACGACGACACGCACCCGGGTCTCGTCTTCCCCCTGCGGAAAAAGGCGCCACGTCGTCGTGAACGAGGAGTCCTCATCGCTCTCCTTCAGCGTGCTCCCCGGCTCCGGTTCCTCGACGCGCATCCTGAAGGGCCGCTCACGGCCGGCTCGCAGCCGGTAGCGCACCAGCGTCCCGGCCCCCTTCCCTCCCTCCTCGACAGCGTAATCCGCGAAAGCCTCGGTGAGTATCCGAGGATGTTTCTCGCGAAAGTCCGAGATGAACTCGTAGACCTTCTGCTTCTCGGCCGACACCGTCCTCTCCGCCGTCGCCTTCACGTGTGCCACTGCGAAGCACCTCCTCCCGGAAAACTTCCTCCGTCATGCACGACTCAGAGAATCTTATACTCTGTTACCCGCAAAAAGGTCTCAGGAACCCCCGTTCCCTGATAGAGTCTCTCGTGGTGGGAGACTACGAAGAGGTCTGGCGACGGTTCGCGGTGGCCGGGGAGCTCGAGTTCGGCGGGCACACGGACCCTTCCTGGCGCCACGGACACGCGACCTCCGCCTCCTTCATCGTCCGGGTGGACGCCCGGCGTATGCGCGAGCGACTCGATCCGATACGCAGGGCGCTCGGGAGATTCCCCTTCGTCTCGCTCCACCCGGACCATTTCATGCACATAACGCTGCTCATGCTCGGCTTCCCGGTCCAGACACCCCGCCGCAAAGGAGAGATCTCCCACGCCAGACTCCGTGAGCTGGAGACGCGGGCCCGCACGACGCTCTCTCGCGTCCGGCCTTTCCGGGTACGCCTCGCCAACCTCAACGCCTTCCCCTCCGCGGCCTTCATCGAGGCACACCCGGAAGGAGGTCTCGAACGCCTGCAGGAACTCCTGAGCGTGGGGTGCGGCATGAGACGCCCGGCGGGTCCACCGCACCTCACACTCGCGTACTTTCACGCCCCGGACGGAACCCGCGCCCCGGTGGAGCTGATCGAAGTTCTCGAACGCTTCAGAGAGTGGCCCGTCGGAGAGGTGTTGGTGGAGGAAGTGGAGCTCTCGCTCCTGGACCTGCGTGCCCCCTACCCGAAGCCACGAGTCCTGGCGAGTATACCCCTGGGAGGACACACTCCATCCTTCACGCTCGCGGAGCCCTGACCCCTAGAGACGCTCCCCTCTGGAAGCCGCTATCGCCTCGGCGAGTTCCTCCGGACGCCGCGAGCCGACGAGCACCTCCCTCCCACCAGCGAGCCGGACCCGAACCCCACGGTCCCCGAAGACCGTGTAAGCCCACCCGCCGGGACGCCAGCGGATGCCCCATCCACCCCACCCGACCAGCGGACGGTATCCAACGGCCTGCCAGGAAACTATCTCCCGGCTTGGGATCCGGCGGCGCACGAAGGGCCAAAACTCGATCTCGAGCATCCCGGGGCCCACGCGCACATCGAGCCGCACGGTGGCGAGAAAAGATGCAGCAGCGGCGCACGATATACCCTCCGCGAGGGCTCGTCCCCTGCCGACGGCCCGCCACCGCAGAGCGCAGAAGGCAACCCCCGAGGCCAGCGCCCCCTGGAGGATCCGGTTCCGCCACAACCACTGCTCCTCGGCGAAGTAGACCGTGCTCACGCGGCGGCTCCGAAAGACCCCTAGCTCACGCTCACCAGCTCACCCTGTACCACGAGGCGGTGGGTGTAGGTTGGGAGCGTGCAGCTCTGCAGGCTCACCACGGTCTTCCCGGGGACCGGTTGCATGATGCTCAGGTTGTCCGGCGAGACGACGACCTTGCGGAAGACCCGGTAGGTGTAGCGGGTGCCGTTGGAGTCGGTGATGATGATCTCGTCCCCATTGTGCAGCTTGTTCAGGTCGTAGAAGAGCAGGAAGCTCCCGGTTCCCGCGTACCCGAGCCTGTGACCGGCTATGTAGGTGTTCGAACCGGCCTGCCAGGGGTAGCCGGTGCTCGAGATGTGCAGCGCCCCGCGGTTGAGGTCCTCCTCGTCCGTCGTCGGGCCGTTGTAGACCGGGACGTCGTGCACCCGCGCCATCGCCGGCACCGTGAGGCGCATGTTCGTGTTGTCCGGCGCGCTGCGGGCCGCGTAGGCCGAGAGCGGGTTGCCGAACATCGAATAGCTTATTATCGTGAGCCCGGCCAGGATCATGACCAGAGAGAGCAGGCTCCCGAAGAGCACCCGCCCTCTTCTCCTTCTGCGGTAGGTTCTCATCTTCCCTCCTCCGGCCGAAGTCCTTCCGAAACGGACCGTGAGAAGGATACACCGGATGGATAACAACCCGGTTACAGAAAGATTCCTCACAGGTTACATTTCCAGCTCCAATCAAGGTGTCAAGCTCCATCCGATACGATAGAATGCCCTCCATGAAACTGGGGGTCCCGAGGGAGAGGGCGACGGGAGAGAATCGGGTCGGGCTCGTACCGGAGACGGTCGCGCGGCTTGCACGCCTGGGGTTCGAGGTTCTGGTCGAGACGGGGGCGGGCCGGGAGTACAACCCGGATTCCGCCTACGAGGAGGCTGGAGCGCGGGTGCTGCAAGCCCGGGAGGAGGTATACGGTGAATCCGACGCCGTGATCAAGGTGCTCCGTCCCTCCCCGGAGGAGGCCGAGATGATGCACGATGGGCAGCTCCTCGTCTGTTTTCTCAACGGTCCGATGTACCCGGAGCTCGTCGCACGGCTCGCGGCAAAGGGCGTGACGGTCTTCTCGCTCGAGGCCATCCCGCGCATCTCGCGGGCGCAGTCGATGGACGCGCTCTCCTCGATGAGTTCGATCGCGGGCTACAAGAGCGTGCTGCTCGGGGCGAACGCGCTCGGCAAATACCTGCCGATGATGACCACGGCAGCCGGGACCACGAGGGCCTCGAAGGTCCTGGTGCTCGGGGCCGGGGTCGCCGGGCTGCAGGCGATAGCCACAGCCGGCAGGCTCGGCGCCGAGGTCACGGGTTTCGACGTCCGCCCGGAGGTCAAGGAGCAGGTGGAATCCCTGGGAGCCCGCTTTCTGGAGCCCGAGAGAGAAGAACCGGAGGAGGAAGAGGAGCCCTACGAGGAGTACGAGCCGAAGGGGCTCGCCAGGATCATGGTCGCGCTGGGCTTCAACTCCTTCGCCGAGCCCCCGGAAGAACGGGAGAAGAACGGGCGAAAGACCTCCGCCGAGGCCGAATCGATGAAGAGGACCGGCGGCTACGCCACGCTCCAGCCCGAAGAGAAGCAGCGGCAGGACCGGGAGCTCATCCGCAGGGAGCTGCGCACGACGGACCTCGTCATAACGACAGCCCAGATACCGGGGAGGAGGGCTCCGATCCTCATAACGCGCGAGATGGCAGAGGAGATGGCGCCGGGATCTGTGATCGTCGACCTCGCCGCCGAGAGCGGGGGCAACTGCGAGCTCACCGAGGCCGGCAAGACCGTCGAGCACCGGCTGGTCAAGATCATGGGTCCGGTCAACGTCCCCGGCATGATGCCCATCCACGCGAGCCAGCTCTACTCGCGCAACATGGAGAACGTGTTAAAACACCTCGCCCCGGAAGGTGAGCTCTCGCTCGATTTCGAGGACGAGATCACCGCCTCCGCTTGCATCGCGCACGCCGGCAAGATCCGCCACGAGCCCACCCGCGAGGCGCTGGAGAGGGGGCGGGGCTAGTGTCGAGCACGCTCCTTCTCTCCGAGTTCGCCGTCTTCGTCATCGCCGCCTTCCTGGGCTTCGAGCTGATCACCCGCGTCCCCAGCCTGCTGCACACCCCGCTCATGAGCGCGACGAACGCCATCCACGGGATCGTGCTCGTCGGGGCGATCCTCGCGCTCGCCGCCCCCGGCGACACCTTCACCCGGGTCATAGGCTTCATCGCGGTCGTCTTCGGCTCGATGAACGTGATGGGCGGCTACTGGGTCACCAACCGCATGCTCGAGATGTTCCGCGCCCGCCCGGCGCGAAGAAGGAGGCGCCCCCGGTGATAGCCGCCCCCGCCTTCCTCGCCTACCTGCTCGCCGCCATCCTCTTCATCTTCGGCATCCGCCGGCTGCGCTCGGCCGAGACCGCCCGTTCGGGCAACTCGATCTCCGCCTTCGGGATGCTCATCGCGCTCGGCACCACGCTCTTCATCACCGGGACGCTGAGCCTTCCGGAGATCCTCGCCGGGATGGTCATCGGCGGGGCGATAGGCGCTGTAAGCGCCCAGAAGGTCAAGATGACCGCCATGCCGCAGATGGTCGCCGCGTTCAACGGGGTGGGCGGCGGCGCGGCCGCCCTGATCGCGCTCTCCGAGTTCTACCAGGCCGACGTGCTCGGCACCCGCCCGGAGACGCTCGTCGGCTCGATAACCGCGGTCCTGAGCATCCTGATCGGCTGCGTGAGCTTCGCCGGGAGCGTCATCGCATTCTCCAAGCTGCAGGACCTCTTCCTCACCGGCTCGGTCTCCTTCCCGCTGCAGCGCACCGTAAACGCCGCGGTCCTCCTCGTCGCGCTGCTGTGCGGAGCGAACGCTATCGCCGGCGGGGCGATACTCCCGTTCCTCTCCCCCTTCGCCTCGATCGCCGTCCTGTTCTTCCTCGCCCTCGGGCTCGGGGTGCTCCTGGTCGTCCCGATAGGCGGGGCGGACATGCCGATCGTGATCTCGCTCCTGAACGCCTTCACCGGGCTCGCGGCGGCGATGAGCGGTTTCGTCCTGAGCAACTACGTCCTCATCATAAGCGGGACGCTCGTCGGCTCCTCGGGCACCATCCTGACCCGACTGATGAGCAGCTCCCTGGGAAGACCGCTGGGCAAGATCCTCTTCGCCAGCGTCTCTGGGGCAGTGAAGAAGTCTGAAGGGGGCGAGGAGCGCCCGGTCAACGCGGCGAGTCCCGAAGACGTGGCCGCGCTCCTGAACTACGAGGCGGAGAAGGTGATCATGGTCCCCGGCTACGGCCTCGCCGTAGCCCAGGCGCAGGGGGCGATGGCCGAGCTCGCCCGCCTGCTGGAGGAGCGCGGCAAGGAGGTGAAGTTCGCCATCCACCCGGTCGCCGGGAGGATGCCGGGCCACATGAACGTGCTCCTCGCCGAGGCCGACGTCCCCTACGACCGGCTCTACGACATGGAGGACATAAACGACGAGTTCGCCGAGACGGACGTCGTCATCGTCGTCGGAGCCAACGACGTCGTGAACCCCGCCGCGAGCGACCCGGAGGTGGAGAGCCCCATCTCCGGCATGCCCGTCCTCGACGTGAAGTCCGCCCGACACGTCGTCTTCATCAAGCGCTCCCTCTCCCCGGGCTTCGCCGGGGTGGACAACCCGCTCTTCTACGACACCGAGAAGACGATGATGCTCTTCGCCGACGCCAAACAGGGCCTGCAGGACGTCATCGCGGCCGTAAAGAGCGGCCAGTAGCGGCATTCAGACCCGCCGTTCCGGCGAGGTGATCCTACCTTCTGCCGCGTTTCCGCACGTAGCGCATCAGACCGTCCACGAGCATCGGGTAGTTGCCCGCCAGGTCGTAGTGAACGCCCTCTTCCCGGTCGACCCCCTCGGCGCGCAGCTCCTCGTCGCCCTTGCTCTCGAGCGCGGCGACGATCTCGTCGCGCTCCGCTCCCCGCTCCATTCGTTCCTCGACGAAGAGCAGCCAGTCCTCCAGGCGCTGCTCCAGCTCGTTCAGGTGCCGCTCGACGTCCTCGTAGCAGCCGAAGTGCGTCGGACGGAGGCTCGCGGGGGAGATCCGCCGGATCTTCTGGATGCTCTCCTTCCAGGCCTCGACGTCCACCTCCGGCGGCGGTGTCGGGGGACGCACGTACGAGCGTCCCGGCATCCGGATGCCGGCGACGTCCCCGGCGAAGAGCGTCCCGCTCTCCGGCTCGTGGTAGGCCAGGTGGTGGTAGGCGTGCCCCGGCGTGTCGTGCGCGACCAGCGCCCCGCCGCAGTCGAGCTCTATCTCCTCCCCCTCGCCCGGCAGCGCCTCGAGCCTCTCCTCCGGCACCGGACGCACCTCACCCCACAGCTCGTCCATCCTCTCGCCGTAGATGCGGGTCGCGCTCGCCAGAAGCTTCGTGGGGTCCGCGAGGTGCGGGTAGCCCACCCGATGCACGTAGAATCTCGCCCGGGGCAGCATCTCCGCCAGATGACCGGAGGCCCCGGCGTGGTCGAGGTGGACGTGGGTGAGGAAGACCTGGGTCACCTCCTCCGGTGCGACGCCACGCTCCCTGAGCCCGCCCTCGAGCGCCTCGAGGCAGGTGGTGGGACCGGTCTCCACCAGCGCCGCCGCACCCTCGCCGCGCAGAAGATACGAGGCTATGATGTGCTCGGTGCCGAGGAAGTTCAAATCAATGGTCTCTATTCTCATCTTCCCCCTCTGCAGGTCGCCACAGACCCGGATTATACAGGGGCTCTCTGGTAGACTCGCTGTGGCTTCTTTGGAGTAGAGGAGGACCTTCTGAGATGGACCTGAACCTCATGCGCGAGCTCTCCGTCAAGACCGACTCGAAGATCGTGCTGCTCGTCATGGACGGGCTCGGGGGGCTCCCGATGGAGCCCGGCGGCAAGACCGAGCTCGAGGCGGCGGACACCCCGAACCTCGACGCCCTCGCCGCCGCTTCGGACCTCGGTCTCTCGCGCCCGGTCGCGGCCGGGGTGAGCCCGGGCAGCGGCCCGGGACACCTGGGCCTCTTCGGGTACGACCCGCTGCGCTACCGGGTCGGACGCGGCGTCCTGAGCGCTCTGGGCGTCGGCTTCGACCTCAAGGAGAGCGACCTCGCCGCCCGGCTCAACTTCGCGACCAAAGACTCCTCCGGCAAGATCTCCGACCGGCGAGCCGGGCGCATCCCCTCCGAGAAGGGCGAAGAGCTGGTGAAGAAGCTGAACGCGGGCGTCGAGATAGAGGGCGTCGAGACCTTCGTCCTGCACGAGAAGGAGTACCGGGCCGTGGTGATCTTCCGGGGCGAGGGCCTCTCGGACGCGCTCTCGGACTCCGACCCGCAGCGCACCGGCCTCGAGCCGCTCCCCGTAAAGCCGACCGACGGCTCGAAGGAGGCAGAAAGAAGCGCCCGGATCGCGGGCGCTTTCATCGAGCAGGCGAACGGGATCCTCGCGGACGACCACCCGGCGAACACCGTACTGATGCGCGGCTTCGGGATGCATCCGGCCCTCCCCTCCTTCGACGAAACCTACCGGCTCGACGCGGGCGCTATCGCGGTCTACCCGATGTACAGGGGGCTGGCCCGGCTCGCCGGGATGCAGCTCCTTAAGACCGGGAGCGAGATAGCCGACGAGTTCTCCGCGCTCGAGGAGAACTGGGAAAACCACGACTTCTTCTTCGTCCACGTCAAGCCGACCGATTCCGCCGGCGAGGACGGCGACCACGAGAGGAAGTCGCGCGTCATCGAGACGGTCGACGCCCAGATCCCACGCCTCCTCGACCTCGGACCCGACGTGCTCGCGGTGACCGGCGACCACGGCACCCCCGCCAAGCTCAAGAGCCACTCCTGGCACGGCGTCCCGTTCCTGCTCCACTCCCCCTACACCCTGCCCACCGCAGACTCCTTCGGCGAGCGGGCGTGCGCGGGCGGCTCGCTCGGCGTCTTCCCGGCCGAGGAGATAATGGGCCTGCTGATGGGACATGCCCTCAAGCTCCAGCGCTACGGGGCGTAAGCTCCCCGCGGAGCTGGCGGCGCTCGAGCGCGAGATCGTCTCCTGCCGCCGCTGCCCCAAGCTCGTAGCCTGGCGCGAGCAGGTGGCACACGAGAAGAAGGCCGCCCACCGGGGCGAGGAGTACTGGGGGCGTCCGGTCCCCGGCTTCGGGGACCCGCAGGCGCGGGTCGTGATCCTGGGCCTCGCCCCCGCCGCCCACGGCGCGAACCGTACCGGTCGCATCTTCACCGGCGACCGTTCGGGGGACTTCCTGTTCGCCGCGCTCCACCGGGCGTACCTGGCGAACCAGCCAACCTCCACCCACCGAAAAGACGGGCTCAGGTTGAAGGGGGTCTGGATCTCCGCCGCCGTCCGCTGCGCCCCACCGCAGAACAAACCCGCCCCCGCAGAGCGTGACGCGTGCCTGCCCTACCTCGAGCGCGAGCTGGAGCTCTTGCCCGAGGCCAGGGTCCTGCTATGCCTGGGAGCCTTCGCCTGGGACGCGGCGCTCAGGCTCTTCGCGGTGCGCCCGAAGCCCAAATTCGCCCACGGCGCCGAGCACAGGGTCGGGGACATCGTGCTACTCGGCTCCTACCACGTCTCCCAGCAGAACACCTTCACCGGCGTCCTCACCCCGGCGATGCTCGACGAGGTTCTGCGGCAAAGCAAGGAGCTCGCCGGGTTGGGATGATCGCCGCATTCCAGAGGAAAACGCGCCGCCATGCTCGGCTGCTAGAATTATCCGGGTGTTCGGAAAAGCGTGGCATAGCGTGGTCGACGTCCGTGGGGTGGCCTTCGTCGCGGTCGTGGCGCTGCTCTTCCTCTCAGCCTGCTCCCAGCGCAGCACGGGAGAAGCCCCCGGGGCGCCCGGGGGAACCTCCACGATCTCCGCGAGCAGCGCGGCGCAGGTCACGATCCGGACTTCCTCCGCCCCCGCCGCCACGATGAGGGAGGGAGATACCGCGTCCGGAACCACCTCTGCACCACCTCGGAAGGTCACGCTGAGCGTGGAAGGGGACCGGGGGGTGAAGTTCTCCGGGCTTTGTGAGTCTGGGGGAAAGGAAACGGTCATAAGCGGGACCGTCCCCAAACTCTTCAGCTACAGGCTGCAAGGACAGGGGCTCTCCTGCAGGATACAGAAGCAGGGAGGCAAGGGCGCCCTGCGGGTGACGCTCCTCGTGGGCAACACGACCCGCTCCGTGCAGCAGACCAGCGTACGCAAGGGTACCATCCACGTCTCCTACTCCGGTGGAAGATGAATCCGGCTCGCGACGAGCCGCAGCCGCACACGAAGCTCGAAGAGGGAGGAGGATGAGCATGGACCGTGAGGAAGCCTGGAATCTCGTCCGCCGATGGACCGAGAGCGAATCGCTGCGCAAGCACATGCTCGCGGTGGAAGCCGCCATGCGCGCCTACGCCCGCAGGTTCGGCGAAGACGAGGAGAAGTGGGGCATAACCGGGCTTCTGCACGACCTGGACTACGAGAAGCACCCTACCCCGGAGGAACACCCCATGACGGGGGTACGCGAGCTGGAGCGGCTCGGCTACCCGCAGGACGTCATCGACGCGATAAAGGGGCACGCGACCTACCTGAACGTCCCGCGCGAGACGCTCATGGCGAAGACCCTGTACGCCGTGGACGAGCTCACCGGGTTCATCGTGGCCTGCGCCCTGGTGCGGCCGCAGGGCCTGGAGGGCCTCGGGGCAAAGAGCGTGCGAAAGAAGATGAAGCAGAAGTCCTTCGCGGCGAGCGTCAACCGCGAGGACATAGTCCGGGGAGCCGAGGAGCTCGGCGTCGACCTGAACGAACACATAGAGTTCGTCGCCTCCGCCCTGCGGGAGAGAAACGGCGAGCTGCACCTCGTCGCCTGAAGAGAGGGGCTTCTCCGGCACCTCTCTGCTAGGATACTGTTCCCCGGAAACGGAGGGGAGGAAGAGGACAGGATGAGGGTGATGGTCATCTTCGGGGGAAGGAGCGGGGAGCACGAGGTCTCCCTCGCCTCGGCCCGGGCCGTCATCGCGGGGCTCGAAGGCCGCCACGAGGTGGTGCCGGTCGGGATAACCCGCGAGGGGCGCTGGCTCCTCGGGGGGGACCCCATGCGGGAACTGGAGGAGAGACGCGCCGCGGACGGGGAGACCCCACGCGCGGGCCTCCTCCCGGCGACATCCCCCGCTCAGCTCCCGGCCTCGCTGGAGGGTGATGTGGTCTTTCCCGTCCTGCACGGCCCTTACGGGGAGGACGGCAGGCTGCAGGGGCTGCTGGAGATGGCCGGCGTCCCGTACGTGGGCTCCGGGGTGCTCGCGAGCGCGGTGGCGATGGACAAGATCACGATGAAGAAGGTCTTCGCCTACCACGGGCTGCCGCAGGTGCGGTGGTTGGGGTTCTCCCGCGAGCGGTGGGCGCGGGACCGCGAGACGACAACCCGCGAGATCGAACGCTCCCTGGGCTACCCCTGCTTCGTCAAACCTTCGAACCTGGGATCGAGCGTCGGGATAAACAAAGCCCGTGATAGAGAGTCCCTGACCTCGGCGGTCGAAGAGGCCGCCTCCCTGGACCGCCGCATCATCGTCGAGGCCGCGGTGGACGCGCGAGAGGTGGAAGTCGCCGTGCTCGGCAACGAGAACCCCGACGTCTCGGTCCCCGGGGAGATCGTGGTCGCGAGCAACGACTTCTACGACTACGAGGCCAAGTACACCGAGGGCAAAAGCGAGCTGCACGTCCCCGCTCCGGTGGACGAGGGAATCAAAGAAGAGATAAGGCGTGTGGCCCGATCAGCCTTCGAAGCGCTGGACGCCGCCGGGATGGCCCGCGTGGACTTCTTCCTCGAGCGCGGCACGGAACGCCTGCTCATAAACGAGATAAACACGATCCCCGGCTTCACCCCCACCAGCGTCTACGCCCGGCTGTGGGCCGCGAGCGGCCTGCCGTACGAACGCCTGCTCGACCGTCTCATAGAACTCGCTCTCGACCGGCACGGCAGAGAGAGCGTGACCTCCACCTGAGCGAGGCATGTCCCGATCCTGGACGCCCGCCGTGTTGCAGGACGCCGCCGCACACGGTCTGCAGGGCGCTGGGGGACTCGCAGAGAGCCTGATCCAGTACCTGAAAAGCTCCGAGTTCGTCGGAAACTTGATCTCCGCAGTGGCGCTCATCGTGCTGGCCACCGCCTTCTACAAACTCGCCTCACGCCTCATCCCGAGGCTCTTCCGGCTGGGCCGCCCCCGGGAAGAAGGGGTCCTGGACGAGGCTGCGCTGGCGCGAATAAAGCATCAGGACACTGCCATCACGCTCGCGCGCCACATCCTGCGCTACAGCGTCTTCGGGACCGTCGCGCTCGTCATCCTGAGCATCTTCCTGCGCCAGACGCTGCCCGCGGTGGCCGGCGCATCGATCCTCGTGGCCATAATAGGGTTCAGCGCCCAGAGCTTCCTCAGGGACATAATCGCGGGGTTCTTCATCCTCTTCGAGGGGCAGTACGGCGTGGGCGACTTCGTCCGGCTCGAGCCGACGAAGGTCTCCGGCCT
>JAIMBO010000131.1 GCA_023511405.1 Rubrobacteraceae bacterium | reverse complement strand
CCGTGCGGCTCGTCGTAGTCGATGATCGGGCCCTTCGGGACGATGCGGGTGGGGTTTACGTGCGGGTGGCTCGTGTAGTAGTGCTCTTTTATGTGGTCGAGGTGGCAGGTCTCCCTGACACCGGGGTGCTGGTAGACGTCCCGGGTGTAGCCCCAGAGGTTCGGGTAGTCCCGCAAGCGCCTGAGGTTGCACTTGAAGTGGTAGTGGTAGACGGGGTCGAAGCGGTAGAGGGTGGTGAACATGCAGATATCTGCTTCGGTGAGGCGCTCTCCACACAGGTAGCGCCGCCCGGAGAGGACCTCCTCCCAGTGATCCAGGGCCTCGAAGAGCTCCGTGACCGCCTCCTCGTAGGCCTTTTGGGTCGCGGCGAAGCCGGCCCGGTAGACGCCGTTGTTTATCGGTTCGTAGATGGCGTCTATGGTCGCGTCTATCTCCTCGCGCAGCTCTTCGGGGCAGAGGTCGACGTCGTTCTTCGCGAACTCCCCGAACTCGGTGTCGAGCATGCGCAGGATCTCGCGCGACTCGTTGTTGACTATCGTGCGCCGCTCCTTGTCCCACAGGACGGGCGTGGAGCATCGCCCGGTGTAGTGCGGGTCGGCGAGGGCGTAGATCTCGTGCAGGTAGCGGGCGCCGTTGATGGTGTCGGGGATGCGGCCCGGTCCCTCGGTGAACTCCCAGCCCATCTCGCCCATGTGCGGGTCGACGACGGAGATGGAGATCGCATCCTCGAGCCCCTTGAGGGAGCGGATGATCGCCGTGCGGTGCGCCCAGGGACAGGCCCAGGCGATGTAGAGGTGGTAACGTCCGCTCTCGGCGGGGAAGCCGCTCGAACCGTCGGCGGTGATCCTGCCGCGAAAGCTCGTCTCGGGCCGGATGAAGCGGCCCCCCTCGTCCTGCTCCTGCCTCTCGGTCTTCCAGACCCCCTCTACCATCATGCCCGGTGCCAACCGTGCCTCCTTCCAGCGTATCTCCCGGCCAACCGATTCTAACCGTCAGACCGCGGGAGGTCGCGGTGGCGGACGAAGAGGTCGATGCGAGGACACGAGGAGAGCCGGCGGGCGAGTTCCTCGACGATCGCCACGGAGCGGTGCCGCCCCCCCGTGCACCCCACCCCGAGCGTGAAGTAGGCCTTGCCCTCCGCCAGGTAGCGCGGTACGAGGAAGGAGAGCAACCCTTCGGTCCGCTCCAGAAACTCCCGGGCATCCCCGGATGAGAGCACCGCGTCCCTCACCGGCTCGTCGCGACCGGTGAGGGGCCTCAGGGCGGGGTCGTAGTAGGGATTGGGCAGGAACCTCACGTCGAACAGCATGTCCACGTCCAGGGGCGTTCCGTTCTTGAAGCCGAACGAGACGAGGCTCACCGCCAGCCGACCGGCATGGGATCGGGCCAGCGCGTCGAAACGCCCGCGCAACTCGGCCGGAGAGAGCGAAGAGGTGTCCACCACGACGTCGGCGAGCTCCCGCAAGGGGGCGAGGTCGCGGCGTTCGGCCCGGATCGCCGACGGGACGTCCCCGTCCCGCGCGACGGGGTGCGGCCGGCGGCTCTCCTTGTAGCGCCGGACGATGGTCGGCTCGTCGGCTTCGACGAAGATGAGCCGGCTCTCCCACCTCCTCCGGACGCGAAGCTCGTTCAACACCCCTTCAAGCCCGCCGCCGAAGTAGCGACGCCCCCGGATGTCCGCGACCACCGCGAGCTTCTCCGGTCCCTCCTCACGCCCCTCGACGGCATCGACGAACGCAGGGATCAAGGCGGGAGGCAGGTTGTCCACGCAGAAGTATCCCGCGTCCTCGAAGGCCTTCAGGGCTCCGGTCTTCCCCGCCCCGGAGAGGCCGGTGATGACGACGACCCGGCGCTCTCGATCGGGCGAGGGCTCCTCTGCTTCTCCTCCTGCGGCGTACACTCCGCGCACCTTACCTTCCGGGCGACCGGCCACCTCGCAGAGGTTAGCACCGCCCCCCCGGTCCCTCAACGGTGGAGCCGGGCGTGTATCTCCCGGGCCACCCGGCCGGGGATGCCGGGGACCGACTCCAGCTCCTCCAGGGAGGCGTCCATGAAGGCCTCGGGGGTTCCAAAATGCTCGAGCAGCCTCTTCTTGCGCGCCGGGCCTACGCCGGGGAGCTCGTCGAGGATAGAGGCGGTCATCCGCCTCCCACGCAGGCTGCGGTGGTAGGTGTTTGCGAAGCGGTGGGCCTCGTCGCGTACCCGCTGCAGAAGGTGGAGCTCGGGGGAATCACGCCCGAGCAGGACCGGAGCCGGTCTTCCGGGCTCGAAGACCTCCTCCTCCCGCTTGGCGAGCGCCCGCAACGGGATGTCCGGCAGTTCGTCCCCAACGCCCATCTCCTCCAGGACCGGTACTACCGCCGAGAGCTGCCCCTTGCCGCCGTCGAGGAGCATCAGGTCCGGCGCCGGGGAGAACTTCTCGTCCCCCTCCCTCAGGCGGGCGAGCCGCCGCCTTATCACCTCGGCCATGCTCGCGAAGTCGTCTGATCCCTCGACGGTCTTTATCCTGAACCGGCGGTACTGGTCCTTCGCCGGGCGGCCGCCCTGGAAGACGACCATCGAGGCGACCGAGTCGGTGCCCATCGTGTTGGAGATGTCGTAGCACTCGATGCGCACGGGGAGCTTCGGGAGGGCGAGCTCCTCCTGCAACCGCTCGAGCGTGGAGGCGATGCGGCTGCGGCGCGCCTCCTCGAGCGCGCGCTCGTGCTCGAGTCCAGCCTCGGCGTTCTTCATCGCGAGCTCGAGCACCCGCCGTTTGTCTCCGCGCCGGGGACGGTGCACGTCGACCCGGCCGCCCCGCAGGGAGGAGAGGTGCTCCGCGAGCGGCTCCAGCCCGGCGTCCGCCGGGACGAGCACCTCGCGGGGGACGGCGGCGTTCTCGTAGTACTGGGGGACGAACTGCAGGACGATCGATCCTTCTCCCACCTCGCCGTAGTTGTCCAGCAGGAAGGAGTCGCGGTTCACGATCTGCCCGCCGCGCACGGCGAAGACCTGCACGCAGGCCGACTCTCCCTCGGCATGGACCCCGAAGGCGTCGAAGGAGCCCTCCGAGGCGAGCGTCGCCTGCTGCCGGTCGCGCACGTGACGGAGTGCGGAGAGCTCGTCGCGCAGCTTCGCCGCCCGTTCGAAGTCCATCCGGGAAGCAGCCTCGCGCATCGCTTCCTCCCGCTCACGGATCAGACCATCCACCCGCCCTTCGAGGAAGGCGATCACCTCGTCTATGATGCGGGCGTACTCCTCCTTCGAGATCGCTCCTATACAGGGGGCGGACGAGCGCCCGATGTGGTAGTTCAGGCAGGGCACGCCGCTTTTGCGCCCGGGCTTCGCGCCGCGGCACTTGCGGAACGGGAAGGTCTTGTTCAGGACGTCGAGGGTGGCGTGGACGCTCCCCGCGCTCGGGAACGGGCCGAAGTAGCGGTGGCGCGGGTCGTGGGCCGAGCGGGTGGCGAAGACGCGCGGGTACTCGTCGCCGGTGGTGACGACGATGTACGGGTAGCTCTTGTCGTCGCGCAAGGAGGCGTTGAAGCGCGGCCGGTGGCGCTTTATGAGGTTGGACTCCAGCACGAGCGCCTCGGTCTCACCGCGGGTCGTGATGAAGTCTATCCGCCGCACGCGGGAGCGCAGCTCGGCCACCTTGGGCCTGCCGTCTCCCGAGCGGGTGAAGTAGCTCGCCACCCGGCTGCGGATGTTCCTGGCTTTCCCGACGTAGAGGATCTTCCCTTCGGCATCCCTGAAGATGTAGACACCGGGTGTGGTGGGTAGATGCGAGCGATCGGGGAATACCTCGTCCTCTGGCATACGAAAGAGATTATACCTCCGGGCAGGGCGTCACCCTTGCGAGGGTGCCTCCCTGCCCCCGGCCCGGGCGTAGCCGTAGCCCATCACCCACCCGGCCAGGGCGCAGGAGATGGTGGAGACCGCGAGCCCGGCGACGGCGAGGAGGCTCGGGGCGAGGGCGAGGCTCGCCAGGCCGGGCAGGACGGCGAACAGGGCGGCGAACAGCAGCGCCCGCTCCCGGGTACGGGTTCCGGTGCGGGGGAGTACGGCGACGAAGAGCAGCGCGACGGAGACCAGAGAGAGCGCTATGAACCCGTAGAGCAGGGCTCCCGCGTGCAACCCGACGAAGACGACGCTGGAAGAGAGCTCCCGCCGCTCCTGCAGACCCATCGCGTTCATGACCCAGGATACGAGCAGGAAACAGGCCCACCCGAGCACGGCTCCGCCCGCCGCCCCGGCCCTCCCGGCGGCCCGGGCGTCGGTCTTCTGCGTGCGCGCGCCCACCGCCGCAGCCAGGAAGGTGCCCGGCACGATGAGCACGAAGCCGTAGAGGTCCACGATCGAGAGGACGACCCGGTACACCTCCCGCTCACCGGCGTAGCGGAAGGGCACGGAGAGCAGGAAGGCCGCCGCGAGCAGCACGAGTATCGCGGTGTAGAACCAGCTCACGCAACCGAAGGCCCGCCGGTGGGAGGAGCGAAGACCCGCCTCCTCACCGCGTTTTCCGGAAGCCAGCCGCTCCTCAGACGGCATACCGCTCCCTGTGGCCCTCGAAGTGCGAGAGCACGACCGGGACGACCTCTGTGATCCGCCGGGGAGCGGGGATGCCGCTCGCCAGCACGAAGACGCTCGAATCGGAGGCGTGCAGCGATCCGTGGTCGCTCGCGTCGTGGAAGCTGCGGGCCACTTCGCCGAACGTGTATCCAGGCGCCGCAGAGAGGACCACGTCCCCGCAACGGGGCGAGCGGAGCGCCCCCCAGAGCCTCTCCAGGGCGTCGGGGTAGTCGCCGTAAGAGATCGCCACTTCGCCGACCTCGATGTCGAGCACGCCGGGCTCCCCCTCCAGCCTCCAGCAGCCCCCGTAAGGATCGAGCAGGCCCCCGCCGGGCCTGAACCTAAGGTCTCCACCCGGCTTGCGCACCCTCACCCACCCGTTCTCCATCCAGGCGGCGAGATCCACGCCGCGGCGCCCCATCAAGACGTCGACCACCCCCTCCACCGGAAGCTCCTCGCGCAGGTACAGCATCGCCGAGCGCCCTCCCGGCACCGCGACGACATCGCGTCTAGGCGTCAGCCTCGCCCGGGCACCTATGGAGACCCTGTATCCCGGAATCCAGCGCAGGTCTACGTAGCGGCTCTCGGGCAGGAGGGGGTCGTGCCCGTGGTCGGAGAGGGCGAGGATGGCGTACTCGTCGAGCAACCGCTCCAGCCCACCCCCGGCCTCGAAGACGCGCGCGACGTATCCGTCGAGCTGCGCGACGTAGCGCCGCTGCGCGGCGAGCCCCTTGTGGTGGGCGATCTTGTCCCCCCGGAAGAAGTAGAGCAGCGTGAAGGGCGTGGCCCGCTCCCGGATCAGCATCGCCCCCACCTCGGAGGCGTACTCGTCGTTTATCCCGACCGAGCGCAGGAGGCCGCCGCTCCCCCTGAGGCCGTTGGCCTTCGTCTGGCGGGTGTAGAAGAGATCCCCGAGGTAGTACTCCTTTGGTCCGCGCACGGCCTGCCCCAGGTAACGCCCGCCCCGGCTCGCGTACCCGTCGATGACCTTCGAGCGCACCGGGTGCTCGTGCGGGCCGCGTCGGATCGGGAAGTTCACGCACGATCCGTCCACGCCACGCTCGTGCAGCCGCTCGAAGATCGTCGGCACGAGCAGATCGTCCCGGTTCAGGCGGTAGACGTTGTTGTGGAAGACCTTTATCGG
>JAIMBO010000130.1 GCA_023511405.1 Rubrobacteraceae bacterium | reverse complement strand
GCGGGGAGCTTCCTGTGTCTGCTCGCCGCCGTCGTCCTGCTGGCGGCGGTGGTCATCTCTCCGGGCGGCTGAGATCAGATGACAGCGTCTTCGGGATGGCGTCCGGTTGGATTGGGACACTGGTTGGATCTGGCTTGCTCTCAGAAGCGCTCTGCTGCGAGCCGCAGGCCGCTAGTAAGAGCACCATCAGGACCACCAGACCGACCGCCGTCTTTCTCAATGCGCATCCACCACCCTGGAGACTTCCATGATCACACCATCACAACCCGATCGCTGTTGTACCCGCCATCCCGATGAGAACGAGCTGGCAGGCGGCAATAGTCTGTGCTGCCGGAAAACGCGCGATAAAATGCTCCTGCCAGTCGTCTCCTGGCAACCCGACGTTCAACCCCAGGATGATCGCCCAGACCGCTGCCCCTCTGGCCACGGAATAGGCCCCGTAGATATCGACACATGCCCCAGTAGTAAAGTGTTGCCTGGGTGTGGTTGCACGGTCCGAGCTTGCGGTACACACTCCGGAGGCGGTTCTTGACCGTCTGCTCCGAGAGACAGAGCTTGCGGCTTATGCGCCGGTTGTTCCACCCGTAAGCCGCGTAGCGCAGCACCGCCCGCTCAGACGAAGTGAGCGCCGTCTGCGGACCCGGGGTGAAGCTGTAAGTCTCGTCTGCGGATACCAGGCTCAACACCCTCAGGAGGGCGTCGTCGAGGTCCTGCCTCAGGAAGAACTCGTCGGACAGCAGGGCGTCGGGGCGGAGCTCCCGGAGGTCCTCTACGTACTCCGGACAGGTGTTCCACGTCACCACGACTACCTTGGAGTCTGACCGGTCCAGCTCTTCGAGGGCGCGCACGGCGTAGGCCCGCGGCACGTCGAGCAACAGCTTCATGCGGGCTTCGGGGCTCACCCGGAAGCCCCTTGCCGCAAGCTCGCGCTCGAAGGCGGTACGGGCGGAGGATGCGCCGCACAGGACGGAGAGGACGAGCCTCTCTCGCTCGCTTCTCCGTTGGGGCGAGGCATCCCGATGCGAGATGATGTGTGGCGAGGCTTCTGTCACGACGTTTCCTCTTTATGCCTTTCCCTACCGCTCAACTCTCACCCTACCCTGAAGTGAGAAATATTGCAAGTTCTGTCCTGCACGGCTGAAGAGGGCTCGGCGCAACAGACCGCCCATTGTCCCCGGGTGTAGCGTGATACGCTTGGGCCATGGACCAGCTCGAATACAGGTTCTGCCCGAGGTGCGGGGGTGATTTGGAGAGCCGCGTCTTGAAGGAGGGGGAACCTGAGCGGCTGGTGTGCTCCGGGTGCGGGTTCGTCTTCTACCTGGGTCCGAAGCTGGTCGCGGGGGCGATCTTCGAGGTGGACGGAGGGATACTCCTGATAAAGCGGGGCATAGAGCCGGGCTACGGGAGGTGGACGTTCCCCGGCGGTTACGTCGAGCGCGGCGAGGTGGCCGAGGAGGCGGCCCGGCGGGAGGTCGCCGAGGAGACCGGGATCGAGGTGGAGGTGGGACCGATCCTCGGGCTCTACTCCTACGAGGGGCAGCTCCCCGCGATCGCCGTCTTCGAGGGCCGGGCCACGGGCGGCAGGGCTCATCCCGGGGACGAGGTGCTCTCGGTCGAGAGCTTCGCCCCGGCGGAGATCCCGTGGGAAGAGCTCGCGTTTCCGAGTACGAAGGAAGCGCTCAGGGATTACCTAGGCGAGTAGTTCGGGAGGTTCCCACCCTTCGCCGAGGGCGTGGTGGGCGATGAAGCCGAGCACGGTCCGGTACCAGAGGCGTACGTCGTTCGGCTTGAGGATCCAGTGGTTCTCGTCCGGGAAATACAGAAATGCTGCCGGAACGCCGTGACGTTTGAGATCGGTCCAGAGCGTGAGGGCCTCGCTCACCGGGACCCGATAGTCCCGCGCCCCGTGTATTACGAGCATCGGGGTAGTGATGCGCTTCACGTGGGCACGGGGGTTGTTCTCGCGGTAGCGGGAAGGGTCTTCGTAAGGGTCGCCGAACTCCCGCTCCCAGAAGGTTCCGAGGTCGGTCGTTCCGTGGAAGGACTCGAGATCCCAGACGCTCGCGTGGGTGACGATGGCCCGGAAGCGGTCGGTGTGCCCGGCGACCCAGTTGGCCATGTACCCACCGAAGGATCCACCGAGGAGGACCGCCCTCTCGCCGTCTATCCCCTCGCGCGAGGCGGCGTCCTCCACCGCGGCCATCACGTCCTCGTAGACGACGCTACCCCAGCGCCCCCAGCCGCGCTCTATGCTGGAGAGGCCGTACCCGACGCTCAGCGCGGGGTCTGGCAGGAGCACGGCCCACCCCTCCGAGGTGAAGACGTGCGGGTTCCACCTCCAGTGCCAGGTGTTCCATGAGTTGAGTGGACCACCGTGCACGAAGACGGCGAGCGGGGCCGGGCCGCCCTCGGGGGATCCTTCTGGTAGGACGAGCCACGATGGGATGCGCCGGCCGTCGCGCCGCACCTCGATCCGCTCCAGGCGCGAGGGGAGGCTCAGCTCCTCCAGCTCCGGGAAGCTCTTGAGCCTGCGTACCTCCCCGCTCTTCAGGTCCAGGGCGATCGGGTGCGGCGGCTCCAGGATACTCGAGCGCAGCGCGTAGAGGGTCTTGCCGTCCGGTGAGGGACAGAGGTCGCCGAAGGAGCCCTCATCGGTGAGACGCTCTACCTCGCCGGTTGACACCTCGACCCGGTAGGCCGGGAGCCTGCCGTCGTCGTCCGCGGTGAAGTAGACGAAGCGGGAGTCGGGCGACCACACGGGATCCTCCGGCCAGCGGTCGAATCCCGGGAGGAGGTCCCTGCCTTCGCCGGACTCCAGGTCGAAGAAGAAGAGCGTGTGGTCGCCGGGTGCATCGGGGGTCGAGCGGGCACTCCGGACGGCGACGACGTGTCGTCCGTCGGGGCTGCAGGCGGGTGATCCGTAGTCCGCGGCGTCATCGGCGAGGACGCGCTGCTTCCCGGAGTGGGTGTCCACGCAGACGAGCGTCATGTCACGCCGGAGCAACGCGTCGGTTTCGCGCCTGCGTCCCGTGACGAGCTTCGAGCCGTCCGGGGTGAGGTCGAAGGTCGCCAGATCGAGCGAGCGGCCTGGGGAGGGAACGAGGTCTTTTCCTTCGGATCTCTCCTTTTGGGGGTCTTCCAGCAGGCGCAGGTGGCGTTCTCTCGGGCCGAGGTCGTGGTCCCAGAACCGGATCGGATAATCCGTGAAGAGCCGCGCCTCCACGCCCGCGTCCTTGCGGGCTTTCTCGCGGGCGGCGTCCTCCTCGAGTCCGGACGTGCCGGGGAACATCCCCGTGGCGAAGGCCAACGTTCCGCTCTCTTGCGCCACGGCGAAGCTCTCCACGCCGCCGGGTGGGCCGGTGACGAGCCGGGCCTCGCCGCCCTCTGCGGGAAGTGCCCAGAGGGCGTTCCTCTCGCCGCGGGGGTCATCCTCGTCTGCTTCGGGGTCCCTGCGAGGCGAGAGAAAGACGAGCGAGCCGTCCGGAGCAAACCGCGCGCCGGACTCCCCCTCCCGGGAGCGGGTGAGGCGGCGCGGGGCGGATGCCCCCCGAGGGTCGAGCTCGTAGAGCGCGGAGAGCATCTTCTTTCCGTCGCGAGATGGACGGGAGGCGGAGGTGACGAGACGCTCGCCGTCCGACGAGAGCGTGAGCCCGGCGAGGCGGGGCAGCTTCAGGAGTTCTTCTACGGTGAATCCGTCGTGGTCTGGCATGACACGATCTTAGCCCGGAGCGCGTCCGGTGTCCGGTGCTCCGCTGAGCGCGGCCTTTACGGCGGCCACGATCTCCTGCTCCCCGGCGAGCCTTCCGACCCCCGGCTCCTCCTCCTCCTCGGAGGCCATCCTGCCCTCCTCCGGACCGACGAAAGAATGCCCCCAGCCCGCGAGCGTCGCCACGTTGCGCCGGGTGGCGGGGCTCTTCCACATCTCCGGGTTCATCGCCGGGGCCCAGAGCACCTTCTGCGCACCGGCGAGGATGATGGCCGAGAGCAGGTCGTCACCGAGCCCGATCGCCGCCCGGGCGATGGCGTCTGCCGTGGCGGGGACGACGAGGACGAGATCGGCCCAGCGGGCGAGGCGAACGTGCTCTATCCCACCGGTCGCCTCCCACCAGCTCTCTTCGGTGTGGATCCTCCGCCCCGCCGCGACCGCGAGCGTCTCCTCCGGGACGAAGCGCAGCGCGCCCGGCGTGGCGACGACCTCGACCTCGAACCCCGCCTCGCGCAGCCGTCGGATCACGCCGGGGACCTTGTACGCCGCGATACCGCCGGTGACACCGACGAGGATGCGTTTTCCGGCCCCTTCCACACGACCAGTATATACGGCTAATATACGTCTCGATGGAGATGAACCTGAGAGAGAAGGCCGCCATCGTCACCGGGGCTTCGAGCGGCATCGGGGAAGCGACCGCGCGGGAGTTCGCGGGGCGCGGAGCCCGCGTCGTGCTCTGCGCCCGCAACCGGGACCGGCTCAGGGCCATCGTGCGCGAGATCCTCTCCTCCGGAGGGGAGGCGGTCGCCGCTCCCTGCGACGTCACCGATGCCTCCTCGGTGCGGGAGGCCGTCGGTCTGGCGGTCGAGGAGTGGGGGAGGGTGGACGTATTGGTCAACAACGCCGGGGTCGGGCTCTCCGGGAGGATCGCCGAGCTGCGCCCCGAAGATCTGCGCCGCGTGATGGACGTCAACGTGATCGGGGCGCTCAACTTCGTGCAGGCCGTCCTTCCCCACATGCCGGAAGGTGGGAGGATCATCAACGTCTCGTCGGTGATCGGCAGGAGGTCCATCCCCAACGTCGGGGGTTACTGCGCGAGCAAGGCCGCGCTCGGGGCGCTCTCCGACGCCCTGCGCGTCGAGGTGGCGAAGAGAAAGATAACCGTCACCACCGTCTACCCCGGCACCACGCGCACGTCGTTCAGGGAGAACTCGCTGCGCACCGGCGGGGAGAAGCGTGGCTGGCGTCCTCCCGGCGTCTCGCCTGGGCGGGTGGCGGAGAGGATAGTCCAGGCCGCGGAGAGGGGAGGAAGAGACGTGTACGTTACCCGGATGGATCGCATTTTCGTCCTCGGTACCGGGCTCGCACCCGGCCTCACCGACCGGGTGCTCGGGATGTGGGCGAGGTGAGGGGGGGATGAGCTTCGAGGACGTAGCCCTCTCGCGGTTGCGGGGTCAGCGCGAGGAGGCCGACCGGGCGCTCTCGCTCGTCCGCGAGACCGAGGAGGTGGCGCGCGGTTTCGCCGAGCGGCTCTTCGCCGGGCTCGAGTACACCGCGGAGCTCGGCCGAAAGGCCGGCTTCGACATCACCGCCGAGAGCGAGCGCGGCATCTTCACCATGCACGCGGAGGCCGCCCCGGGCTCGGAGGCCGAAGTGGCCTTCGCGCTGGTGCGTGGTGCGGCCGCCGAGACCGACGAGGATCTCATGCACGAGGAGCTCTCCCGCTACAGCCTCGACCCCTCCGGCTACTCCGGGCGCATCCTCGGCTGGTCCGAGCAGATAGGGGAGGAGGCCTGCCAGACCTTCGCGGTCTACCGCGACGGGTTGTGGAAGACCAAGGGTATCTTCGTCGCCCGCGCCCGGGGCCGCACGGACGACCCGGACGAGGTGCTCAACGGGTTCTGCCTGCGTATCACCGGGCGCCTGATCGACCTGGCGGCGCTCACGGGCGGGGTGGGGCGCCGGTGGGCCGAGGACTCCTACACCCTGCTCGACCACCGACAGAGGAGCAAGCGACCCCCGACCGCGCTGC
>JAIMBO010000129.1 GCA_023511405.1 Rubrobacteraceae bacterium | reverse complement strand
GCATTCTACTTTCTGATAGATGGTTGTCGTCTTGTATCCTGTGGAAGGACGAGATGCTCGATACGGTGGTACACCTGCTGCGCTGTCCGGTCTGTCACGGACCGCTTTGCGGTGGCGAAGGCGTTCTGTACTGCGGACTCGGGCACAGCCACGACGTGGCCCGGCAGGGTTACGTGTCTCTCTTCGCCCCGCCGGGGCGCGTGCACACGGGGGATTCGGCGCGCATGATCGCGGCGCGGGAGCGCTTTCTGGGGTCGGGGTTCTACGATCCCATCGCGGAGGCCGTGGTCTCCGAGGCGCTCGGGGCGCTCGGCCTGCGGAGAGGTAGAGAGGGATGTGTCGTGGATCTCGGGGCGGGGACGGGGTACTACCTGGCGAGGCTGCTCGAGGCGCTGCCCGGATGGAGGGGGCTCGCGCTCGACGCCTCTGCGGCGGCGCTGCGTCGGGCCGCCCGGGCGAATCCCAGGATCGGAGCCGTCGGCTGCGACGTCTGGAGAGAGCTCCCGGTCGCGGACGGCGCGGTAGCGCTCGTCCTGGACATCTTCGCCCCGCGCAACGCGGCCGAGATCTCGCGTATCCTGGAGCCCGACGGCGTGCTCATCGTCGTGACGGCGCGCAAGGATCACCTGCGCCCCCTGAGCTCGCTTCCGGGCATGCTCTCCGTGGAGGAGGACAGGCCGGATCAGATCGAAGCCTCTCTCTCGAAATCCTTCGATCCGCTGCGCAGGCGCAGCCTGGATTTTTACATCCACACCGGCCGCGAGAGCGCCTTGGACGCCGTCATGATGGGGCCCTCCGCCCGACACGTCGAGGAGGAAGAAGTCCGGCGTCACCTGGGGAGCATGCCGGAGCCGTTAAAGGTCGAGGTCTCGGTCGAGATCATGACGCTGCGCCGGGTGGAAGCCCTTTGACGGTTCGTGGCGGCGCTGCTAGGCTCTCTTCCGGCCCATGACCGGTCGGACAAGAAGGAGAAGAAAAGATGCCGCTCGACGAGGAGCTTTTCAGACGCCTGATCGAGACGCCCTCCGTGCCGGGGCGCGAGGAAGAGCAGCGCGAGATAGCGCGTGAGGTGCTGGGAGGGCTGACCGACGAGGTGAGAACCGACCCGCTCGGCAGCGTCATCGGGACGAAGAAGGGCCGGGAGGACGTGCGGGTGATGGTCGCGGCGCACATGGACGAGATCGGCTTCCTCGTCAGGCAGATAGACGACAAGGGGTTCCTCCGGCTGCAGCCCGTCGGCGGCCATGACCCGGCGAACATGATCTCCCAGCGGGTGATCGTTACGACCCGGGAGGGAGAACGGCTGCGCGGGGCGCTGCAGCCCGTCCGCAAGCCGCCGCACGTAGCGGGCGAGGAGGCGAACCGGCTGCCCAAGCTGCAGGAGTTCTTCGTCGACCTCGGGATGGCGGCGGAAGAGGTGCGAGGCAAGGTCCGCATCGGAGACTACGTGACGATGGACCGCACCCTCGAGAAGGTCGGCGGCTGCTACATGGGCAAAGCGATGGACGACCGGGTGGGCCTGCTGGTCATGTACGAGGCGCTCCGGGCGATGAGGTCGAACGAGGCCACGGTGCACGCGGTGGCGACCGTGCAGGAGGAGGTCGGCCTGCGGGGCGCCGCGGCGAGCGGATGGGGCCTCGAGCCGAGCGTCGTCGTCGCGCTCGACATCACACTCGCGCTCGACGTGCCCGGGAGCTCGGAGGAAGAGCGCGTCGCCGAGCTAGGCAAAGGGGTTGCCATAAAGATCATGGACTCCTCCTTCATCTCCAACCCGAAGCTGGTCGAGCACATGAGGAGGATAGCCGAGCGCGAGGGCATCGATCACCAGATGGAGATCCTGCCGCGCGGCGGCACCGACGCAGGGGGCGTGCAGCGGCTGCACGGGGGCATCCCCGCGATAACGCTCTCGGTCCCGGCCCGCTACGTCCACTCGCCGAACGAGATGGTGGCCGCCTCCGACGTCGAGGCCGCCTCCACGCTGCTCGCCCGTTACCTGGAAGAGGCGCACACCGGCGACTACCGTCTCTGAGGAGATGGACGAGCACCTCAGGGAGGTCTTCTGGAGCATGCTCAGCCCCCGCCGGGCCCGGCGCATGCTCGAGGTGCTCGAGAACCGCACCCGCTACGTAACCGTGCTGCTCGAGGCGGTCGACGACGGGCACAACCAGGCGGCCGTGCTGCGCTCGGCGGAGGCCTTCGGGGTGCAGGAAGTCTCGGTGGTCGAGGGGGAGAAACCATTCTCCCCCAGCCCCGGGATCACGCAGGGCTCGGACAGGTGGCTCACGATCCACCGCCACCGCAGCATCGAGGAGGCCGCATCCTTCCTGCGGGAACGCGGATACCGGCTCTGGGGGAGCCGACTCGACGGGAACGCCGTGCCCCTGCAGGAGGTCGACCTCTCCCGCCCGGCCGCCTTCCTCTTCGGCAACGAGCACGAGGGGCTCTCCGGGAGGGCGCTGGAGCTGGTCGACGGCACCTTCGTCGTCCCCATGCGCGGCTTCGTCCAGAGCCTCAACATCTCGGTCGCCGCCGCGATAACGCTCTTTCACGCCACGAACCGGGCCCGTGCCGAGGCAAAAGAGGACTACCCGCTCGACGAGGCCGCCCGCAGGGAGGTGCTGATGCGCTGGATCTCGACCACGAACCCCCGCGCCCGACGGGTGCTACGGGTGCTCGAAGGGAGGGGTGGAGGACGCTAGAAACTCACGCTCTTCCCGAGGTGATCCTTTCGGCCATAGCCCGGAAGGCTCTCTCCTCGAGCCCGTCGTCCAGGGGTTCGAGCTCGAAGGAGCCGTCCACCCTCCTCAAGGCGGTCGCGATGAGGTGGTCGGTGAACCAGGGGTTCTTGGGCAGGAGCGAGCCGTGGAGGTAGGTGCCGTAGGCGTTGAGACGGCGCGCCCCCTCGGTGCCGTCCTCGCCGTTGTTGCCGTATCCCGAGACGACCCTGCCGAGCGGTTCGACACCACCGAGATAGGTCCTCCCCCCGTGATTCTCGAAACCGACCAGCTCCCTCTCCTCCCCGCCGAGAGAGGTGCGGACGAGCACGTTCCCGATGAGCCGGGCCTCGTCGGGGCGGCGCGGCCTGGTGTACAGGTCGAAGACACCGACCCCCGGTAGCCTCTCGCCGTCGGGGGTCTCGTAGTGGTGGCCCATCAGCTGGTAGCCGCCGCACACCCCGAGCACCACGCCCCCGTCCTCGACGATGGCCCTCAGATCGGCACCCTTGCTGCCGGAGAGGTCCTCGGCCAGGAGCGCCTGCTCCCGGTCCTGGCCGCCGCCGAAGAGGAAGACGTCGCAGCCGGTCGGCCTCAGCTTCTCTCCGAGGTTCACCTCGACGACCTCGACCGGTATCCCACGCCACTCGCAGCGCCGGACGATCGAGATCACGTTCCCCCGGTCGCCGTAGAGGTTCATCATCCGGGCGTAGAGGTGGTGGACGGTGAGCTTCATCTGTCCTCCCAGAAAGGATGGGTGTATCCCATATCACTCAGGGCCTTGCGGATCTCGAGCATCGCCGTGTAGGTGGGGAGCACGTAGAGCGTCTCGCCGGGCGGTGTTCTCTCCAGCGCTCTCTCGAGCGCCTCCCTGCGATCCGGGACGACCTCCCCGACCGGAAGGTCGGCGTACTTCAGGCGCACGGCCATGTCGTGGGCCCGGATCCCGCTCACCCCGAACGGCGGGAGCCCCTCCCGGACGTCCCGGAGCATCTCGAAGTTCACGTCCCACAGCCAGGAGACGTCGCGTCCGTCGGCGTCGTTGTCGTTTATGGCGATGAGGACGTGGGCGGCCTCGCCCGAGAGTATGAAGGTCCGCAGGATCTCGTCGAACCCCACCGGGTTCTTGATGAGCAAAAGGAAGACCTCCCTATCCGCGGCCCGCACCCGCTCGACCCGCCCGAAGGCCCCCCTGAAGGACTCCAGGCCACGCGTGATGTCCTCGAACCCCACCCCCACCTCGCCGGCGACGGCCGCGGCGGCGAGCGCGTTGTAGACGTTGTAGAGCCCCGGGAGCCTTATCCTGACCTCGCGCTCACCGGAGGGGGTGCCGAGGAGAAACCTGGTTCCCCGGGCCCCCTCCAGCACCACCCCTCTCGCCCGGTAGCGAACACCGGGGCGGTCAAAACCGCAGCCCGCGCAGCGGTAGAGCCCGACGTGGCCCATGTATACGGCCTCGTAATCCAGGTGCCTGCCGCAGACGGGACAGTCGCTCGAGTCCGCGATGTGCTCGAGCCTCCCGGTATCGAGCCTCCGGTCCTCGACCCCGTAGTAGACGGCCTTCCCCGCGGAACGCCCGAGGCTCGCCACCAGCGGGTCGTCGGCGTCGAGCACGACCGATCCCCCGGCCGGCAGGTGTTCGAAGGAGGATGCGATGACCTTCGCGGTGTAGGCGAGCTCCCCGTAGCGGTCGAGCTGGTCCCGGAAGAGGTTGAGCACGGCGAGGACCCGGAGCCCGGCCTCCGCGGCGACCTTCGGCACGCTCGCCTCGTCCACCTCGAAGAGCCCCAGCCCGGAGCGGGGACGGCCGAGAAGGTCGGCATCCGAGACCAGAGCGGCGGTCACGCCCGTGATGAGGTTGGCCCCCGTCGCGTTGTTCACCGCCCGGATACCGGCCACGCGCAGGATCTCCGCGACCATGCG
This sequence comes from Rubrobacteraceae bacterium, assembly GCA_023511405.1. Taxonomy (GTDB): domain Bacteria; phylum Actinomycetota; class Rubrobacteria; order Rubrobacterales; family Rubrobacteraceae; genus Rubrobacter_E; species Rubrobacter_E naiadicus. The sequence continues at coordinate 1,158 of JAIMBO010000129.1, read as the reverse complement.
CGTGGTGGTGGTCTTGCCGTTGGTCCCGGTGATGGCGACCGCGCCCTCCGGGAGCCGGGAGGAGAGCTCGCGCAAGACGCGCGGACAGACCCGGCGGGCGACAACCCCGGGGATCGTCGATCCTCCACCCCGTCCGAGCGCCCGGCTGGCCATCGCCGCTGCGCGGGCGGCGATGACGGCCGCCGGAAGACGCGGGTCTGCGGAAAGGTTCTCGTTCACCGCCCGGATTATATTTGCAATCAGCCGCGGGTGACGGGCGGCTTCGGGCTCTCATCGATGTAGAGCCGGAAGACGTCCGGACGGGAATAGTGACCGACCACGTCGAAGTCGTACTTGCCGCGCGCTATCTCATCGAGGTCTATCCCGGCCGAGACGATCGTCTCCTCGCCGAAGACCGGCCCGGCGAGAACCTCCCCGAGCGGTGAGACGATCACAGAACCCCCGCGGCAGAGTACGGCCTCGGGATCTTTCTCCTCTATGGGATAGTCCTCCGGGTAGTCGCGACGGCGGGCGAACTGGTTGGCAGATAGCACGTAGCAGCGTCCCTCGCAGGCTATGTGGCGCATCGTCGAGATCCAGGTGTCGCGAGCGTCCGCGGTGGGGGCGCAGTAGATCTGGACGCCTTTGGAGTACATCGCCATCCGCATGAGCGGCATGTAGTTCTCCCAGCAGATAACCGCCCCGATCCTCCCTACCGGGGTCTCGAGGACCGGCATCGTCGAGCCGTCACCAAAACCCCACACCAGGCGCTCGGCGGCGGTGGGCATCAGCTTGCGGTGCTTGCCGAGCAGGGCGCCGTCGGGCCCGAAGAAGAGCACACAGCAGTAGAGCGTTCCCCCATCCCGCTCTATGACCCCGGCGACGAGGTACACCCCGTGCCTGTTGGTCATCTCCCCGATCCTCTCCGTGGCCGGGCCGGGAACTTCCACCGAGGAAGCCCAGTAGCGCCGGAACCACTCGCGCCCCTCCGGGGTGCGGGATCCCACCACGGCCCCGAAGGTGATCCCGCGCGGGTACCCCCCGAAGAAAGCCTCGGGGAAGACCACGAGCTTCGCCCCTCCCGCCGCAGCCTTCTCCAGCAGCCTCTCGGCCTTCTCGAGGGTGGCCTCGAGATCGAAGGCTACCGGCGCAGCCTGCACCACGGCCGCACGAAAGGTG
>JAIMBO010000128.1 GCA_023511405.1 Rubrobacteraceae bacterium | reverse complement strand
GTGCCCGACGAGCGAGGCGAGGTGGTCCTGCTCTCCCCCGACCGCGAGGTTCCCCCCGGCGGCAGGATGTTCTGAGAAACTTGCCCGGGGAAGCCACGTACATTAGTATGTCACACAAATCTCTATAAGACAGGAGGCTTCGGGCATGAGCGAGACCAACCTCGAGCAGTTCCGGGAGGTTGCATCGGAAGGGCGCTTTACCCTGCAGAACTCCTCGATGTTGAAGGTACGGCTCGAGGGGGATGAGATCCAGGCGAAGCTCGGATCGATGGTGGCATACCAGGGGGATATCCGCTTCGAGCACAGAAGCGGTGGGCTGGGACGTTTCTTCAAGAAAGCGCTGACCGGTGAGGGCGTGCAGCTGATGTCCTGCCGGGGCACGGGGGACCTCTTTCTGGCGCACGACAAGCGCAAGATCATGGTCCTGGAGCTAGAAGGCGAGCGGATGACCGTAAACGGCGACAACATCCTGGCCTTCGAGAGCGGCATAGACTGGGACATAAGGCGGGTCGAGGGGGCCGGGAGGCTCGCGGGCGGGCTGTTCAACGTGGTGCTGGAGGGGAGCGGCAAGGTGGCCGTGACCTCCGACGGGGAGCCGGTCTTGCTCGACGCGAGCACCCCCACCTTCGCCGACCCCGACTCGGTGGTCGCCTGGAGCGGTGACGTGAGGACCGGCATCCGGAGCGACATCTCGTTCAAGACCTTCCTCGGGAGGGGGAGCGGGGAGACGTTCCAGATCTCCTTCGAAGGTCCCGGCTGGGTTTTGATACAGCCTTCGGAGGGGCCGGTCGTGCCGCCGCACACCCACTCCAACCAGGGCGGGGGCGGCTTCGACCTGGATTTCGGCAACGACTGAGGATCACTCTGCCTCGGGCAGAGGTGCCGGGGCGCTCCGCATGAGCGCGTAGTAGGAGGCGCCGCCTATCCCGGCTCCGACGAACCATGAGAACGGGGCGGCCACCTTCAGGGCGGGGACGAGCGCCACGATGAGCGAGACGAAGGCCGCGATCGCGAACGCCCAGAGCGCCCGGCGATTGAGGCCTCCCCGGTACCAGTAGGGGGAGTCATCCCCTTCCCGGTAGAGCCCCTCCACGTCGAGCCTGCCGCGCCTCAGCAGGTAGTAGTCGGCGACGATGATCCCGAAGATCGGGCCGAGCAACGCGCCCAGCCCACCGAGGAAGTAGTTTATGGCGATGGGGCTCGAGTAGAGCTTCCAGGGCATCACGACGAGCGCGAGCACGGCGGAGATGATCCCACCCCGCTTGAAGTCTATGTGCTTCGGGAAGGCGTTGGCCAGGTCGTAGCAGGGTGAGACGAAGTTCGCGACGATGTTTATCCCCACCGTTGCGACGGCGAAGGTGAGCGCGCCGAGCGCGAGCGCGACGAAGCTCGGGATCCTCCCGACGAGCTCCACGGGGTCGGTTATGGCGGAGCCGTAGATCTCACGCGATCCCGCCGTCACCACGACCACGATGACCGAGAAGAGGATGAAGTTGACCGGAAGCCCCCAGAAGTTGCCCCACCTCACCATGCGCTCGCTGGGGGCGAAGCGGGAGAAGTCGGTGAAGTTGAGAAGCAGGGTGGAGAAGTAGTTGACGACCAGCGCGATGGCGGTGAAGAAGGCCAGCGTGGCCCCTCCGAAGGAGAGGCTCTTCGAGCCGAGGTTGAAGTCTATGCTGCCTCCGGCCTGGATGAAGATCCAGATCGCGAGCGCGAGCATCGCGACGTAGATGGCGGGACCGGCCCAGTCGACGAGGCGGCGCACCGACTCCATCCCGCGGCCGAGGACGAAGAGCTGCGCCGCCCACAGAAGCAGGAAGCAGATCCAGCCGAGGTACGAGAGCCCGAGGAACGAAGACCGAGCAAGCGGCTCGAGGCCCGGGAATATCTTGAGCGCCAGTATCACGACGGCCACCGAGGCGAGCCAGGTCTGGATACCGTACCAGGCGATGGCGACCGCCGCCCGGATCAGAGCCGGAACGTTGGCCCCGAAGACCCCGAAGCTGACCCGGGCGAGCACGGGATATGGTATCCCGTACCGTTGCCCGGCCACACTCGTGAGGTTCATCAGGAAATAGACGACCGTTATCCCGCAGATCAGAGCAAGAAACACCTGCCAGCCCGTGAGCCCCAGAAAGAAAAGCCCCGCCGCGAACGTATAACCCCCAATGCTGTGCACGTCGGCCATCCACGTGCAGAACAGGCTCCACGTGCTCCAGTTGCGCTCCTGTGCCGGTGCCAGATCCTCGTTGTACAGCCGCTCGCTGTAGCCGCTCTCCATCTCTTTCCTTTCGTTAAGCGAAAACTTTATTTCACAAAACGAATGATACAGGGTGGTATCCTGTGTATCAAACTTTTCGGCGTACGAGGACGACGCGCAGGTCGTTGACGTTGGTGCCGGTGGGGCCGGTGATGAGGAGGGCGTCCGCGGCTTCGAGCGCCGGGTGGGCGTCGTTGCGGGCGAGGGCGTCGCGCGGGTCGAGGCCGGCGGCGCGGATTCTGGCTGCGGTTTCGCCGTCCACCAGGCCTCCGGCTGCATCGGTGGGACCGTCGGCTCCGTCGGTATCGACGCTCAGGGCGGCCCAGCCGTCCACGCCTTCGAGGGCGAGGGCGAGGGCGAGGGCGAACTCCTGGTTCGGGCCGCCGGTTCCTTCACCGGAGACGGTGACGGTGGTCTCGCCGCCCGAGACGAGCGCGAGGGGTGGCGGGGCGGGGTTTTCGCTCGCGAGCGCCTCCCGGACGATCGCCGCGTGCAGGAGGGCGGCGGCGCGGGATTCGCCGGTCACGTAGGTGGAGAGGAGGAGCGGGGTGTAGCCGAGGGCGCGGGCTTCCTGCGAGGCGGCCCGCGCCGTGGCGAGACCTCCGCCGATGACGAGGTTCGTGACGCGCTCGAAGACGGGGTCGCTGGGCTTGGGGGTCTCGGGGCCGTCCCGCAGGCGTCGGGCGATGCTCGCGGGCGGGTCTATCCCGTGGCGCCGGAGGACGCCCCGGGCATCCTGCAGGGTCGTGGGGTCGGGGGCGGTCGGGCCGCTCGCGATGGAGGAGGGGTCGTCGCCGACCACGTCGGAGAGCAGCAGGGCAACGGTGCGGGCGGGGGCGGCGAGCCGGGCGAGGCCGCCGCCCTTGAGGGTGGAGACGTGCTTTCGCACGGCGTTGATCTCGTCTATCGAGGCGCCGCTGCGCAGGAGGGCGGAGGTGAGCTGCTTGAGCTCCCCGAGCCCTATCCCCTCCGCGGGGTCGGCGAGGAGCGCCGAGGCCCCGCCGGAGACGAGGGCGAGGAGGAGGTCCCCCTCGCCGAGGAGGGCGGCGAGCTCAGCGACGCGGCGGGCGGCCTCGAGGCCGCGTTCGTCAGGCTCCGGGTGGGAGGCGTAGAGGGTCTCGAGCCCCTCCGGTCCCGGCTCGTGGCCGTCTTTGGTGACGACGAGCCCGCCGGCGATCTTTCCGCCGAGGATTCCCGCGGCGGCGCGGGCCATCGGACCCGCGGCCTTCCCGGCGGCGACGACGAAGATCCGCCCGGGGCTGAGTCGCTCTCCTGAGACGAGCACCTCGTTCCCCTCCAGTCCGAGGTGGCGGCGCACGGCGTCCTCGGGGTCGGCGGCGGCGAGGCCGGCGTCCAGGATCTCCCTGAGGTCCTCCTCCACTAGCTCCCTTCCGCTGCTGCCTCGAGCGCCGGGAGCCGGTCCTCCACCGGCTCGTACTCGTTGATCCTGTCTATCGAGAGGCCCATCGCGGCGTTGGTCTCGCGCTCGCACATGATCTCCACGAGCGCCGGGACGCGCCGCTCCTCGCTCGCGCGCACCGCCCACTCCAGGGCCCCCCTTATCTCCTCGGGGCGCCGGACCCGGCGTCCCAAAGCCCCCATCGCCTCCATCATGCCGACGCCGTCGATACCGTACTCGCTCTCGGGACCCTCGTAGCCGAGGTCGACCGCGAAGTTCATGCCGTAGCCGAGCTCCGACTGACGGATGAGGCCCATGTAGGCGTTGTTGATCATCACCAGCACGTAGGGTACACGGTACTGCACCGCGACCGCCACCTCCTCCACGAGGAACTGGAAGGAGTAGTCGCCCACCACGCCGACGACGAGGTTGTCGGGGCGGCCGAGCTTGGCCCCGAGGCACGCCGGAACCTCCCACCCCAGAGGTCCCGCCTGACCGCAGCACAGGTAGTGGCGGGGCTTGTAGGTCTTCTGGAACTGACCGGACCAGATCTGGTAGAGCCCGATCGCGGTGACGAAGATGGTGTCCTCGTCGAAGAACTCGTTGAGCTCCCGGTAGACCCGCTGGGGCTTTACGGGGACGTCGTCGAAGTCGGTTTTGCGCAGCAGGGTGGAACGCAGCTCCCCCACCCGCTCGACCCACGCGCCCGGCTCGCGCTGGGGCGTGACGGCCCAGGCCGTCTCGAGCATCGCGCGCAGGGCGAGCTTCGCGTCGGAGACGATGCCGAGATCGGGTGGGAAGACCCGTCCGATCTGGCAGGGGTCTATGTCTATGTGCACGAACCTGCGGTTTCCCCGGTAGACGTCGAGGTCGCCGGTGTGCCGCTCGGCCCAGCGGTTGCCGATCCCGACGACCAGGTCGCTCTCCAGGAAGAGGGCGTTGGCGTAGCGCTGGCTGGTCTGGATGCCGACGATCCCCATGTAGAGGGGGTGGTCCTCCGGGATCGCACCCTTCCCCATGTACGTGGGGCTCACGGGAATTTGCAGGTACTCGGCGAGCTCGACGAGCTCTTCGGAGGCGTCGGCGAGGATGACCCCGCCCCCAGGCATGAGCACGGGCCGCTCGGCGGCGAGGATCATCTCGATGACCTCGCGGATGGCCTCCGGGCTCGGCTCGGGGCGCTCGAAACCGAGCGGGCCGTCGCGCCGGGGGTCGAAGTCCACCTCGAGGGAGGACTTCTGCACGTCGAGCGGCAGGTCTATGAGCACCGGGCCCGGACGGCCCTCGCGCGCGACCCGGAACGCCTCCCGGAACGTCCAGACGAGCTGGGCGGGCTCCTTGACCTGCACCGCCCACTTGGTCACCGGACGCGCGATCTCGACGATGTCCACCGCCTGGAAGGCCTCCTTGTGCAGGACGCCGGTGGGGGCCTGGCCGGTTATGCAGATCATGGGTATAGAGTCGGCCATCGCGGTGTAGAGACCCGTGATCATGTTCGTCCCCGCCGGCCCCGAGGTCCCGATGTTGACCCCGACCTTCCCGGTCACCCGGGCGTACCCGTCGGCGGCGTGCGTTCCGCCCTCCTCGTGCCGCACGGAGTAGTGCCTTATCTGCCTGGATTTGCTGAGCGCCTTGTACAGCGGCAGGATCGCCGCCCCCGGCACCCCGAACGCGACCTCGACCCCCTCGTCCTCGAGAACCTTCACCACCGCGTCCATCACGCCCATCCGGGCCATCTTCTCTCCTCCTATTCAGTCGTCCCGTCGCTGGAGAGGTCCTCTATCACCCGCAGGAGCGCCGAGTGGTCCTCCCCGCCCCAGCCCTTCTTCTTCATCGAGAGGAGCATCTGATCCACTAGCGCCGTGACCGGGAGCGCCACCCCGTACTCGCGGCCGGCCGCGAGCGCTATCCCGAGATCCTTGTGGTGCAGCTCCGCCCGGAAGCCCGGCTCGAAGGCGTGAGAGAGAAACTTCTCCCGCTTGACCTCCATCACCCTGTTGCCAGCAAGACCCCCCGAGAGAACATCCAGAATCTTCTCCGGCGCAACCCCGCCTCTTGAGCCGAGCACCAGCGCCTCGGAGACCGCCTCTATGCTCAGCGCGACCACGATCTGGTTCGCAGCCTTCACGACCTGCCCGGCCCCCGAGGGACCAAC
>JAIMBO010000127.1 GCA_023511405.1 Rubrobacteraceae bacterium | reverse complement strand
GCGGAGACGGCCACCGGCACGCTCACGCTGCCGCAACCGGCGCCGGACGCGGGGCAGAAGGCCCCGACCTTCACGGCGAAGAGCGTCTCGGGCCGGCCGTTCAGGCTCACCCGACGCGGCACCTACGTCCTGGTCTTCTGGGACTCGCTGGACGCTCAATCCTCGCAGGCCCGCCGGAGCTTCACCCGGCTCGCCCGCAGGTTCGACGGGACCAGGGTCACTTTCGCCGCGGTGTATATAGGAGACGCGCCCACCACCCACGACACGCCCTACACGGTCCTGACCGACGGTGGCGGCAGGCTCTCATCCATGTACAACGTCAAGCGGGTGCCGAGGCTGTTCCTGATCCACGACGGTAGAATAATCCTCGTGCAAAACGGATACTACGAGGGAAACACCCGAATACTCGCCCGCGACCTGAAGGAAATGACCTCCGGGAAAGACGCCAGGCCCCCGGAGAAACGCTGAAAACGACGAGAGAGGGAGGTCGAAAGGAGATGTCGAGAGAGAGCGCGGTTCAGATCCTCGGTGCCATCGTCGCCATACTCACCATAGCGGTGACGATAGCCGCCCTGGTGGACATCTTCACCGCCTAGCGGATGTCCCTACCCCGCACGCACACCACCGGAGAGGAGATCCTCTCGCGCCCGCCTCGCCGCTTCGCGTGCGGCATCTTTCCAGTCTAGATCAGGTCTCCCCTCGTAGGCGTAGAGTACGCCGCGGCTGCTGTTCACCAGCACGCCCGATCCCCTCTCGTCCAGCAGAGGAACGACCTCCCGCACACCTCCCCCCTGGGCACCGTACCCCGGGACCAGAAACAGGTGCTCCGGCAGAAGCTCGCGCACCCTCTTCCCGACCTCCGGCCGCGTAGCCCCGACGACGGCCCCGGCATCCGGGTGTCCCCCCTGATCTAACCCCAGCCTCTCCACCAGCCGGGCCGCAACCTCGAAGAGCGGGGGGTTCGTCGACGACTGTACGCCGGCGGCCGAGGGGTTGGAGGTCGCCACGAGCACGAACACACCGCCCCCGCGCCCGAGCTCCCGCACCTTCTCGAGAAACGGGACGACCGCATCCTCGCCCATGTACGGGTTCACCGTCACACACGAGGCGCCGTAGACCTCCAGGTGCGCCTCCGCGTAGGCCGCGGCCACCTCCCCTATGTCGCCGCGCTTGACGTCCGCTATGACCGGAAGCCCGAGCCCCCCCGAAGCTTCGATGAGCTCCCGGTAGACCCGCATGCCCTCCGGCCCGAGGCGCTCGTAGCAGGCGGCCTGCAGCTTGATCGCCGCCGCCTCCTCCGCCACCGCCTCCAGGACACCGAGACAGAATTTCCTCGTCCGCTCCACCTCGTCCTCCTCCAGAGAGCGAAGCGGAGCGGGTAGCCTGCCCGGCATGGGGTCGAGCCCTACGACGAGCGGGCTGCGCCTGCGCCAGGCGGACTCGGTCAGCGCTTCCAACGCACCACCGGGAGCGCGGCGGAGGCGCCTCCGGAATAATGCGCTACTTGATCGCCTCCTTGAGGGCGTTGCCGGCGGTGAACTTCGGTACCTTGGAGGCGGGGATGTTGATCTTCTGCTGCGTCTGCGGGTTCACCCCCTGCCGGGCAGCCCTCTCCTGCACGTAGAACTTGCCGAACCCGGTGATCTGGACCTCGGACCCCTTCTTGAGCTCGGAGGTGATCACCTCGGTGAAGGCGTCGAAGAACCTCTGGGCCTCGCTTCGAGAGCCGTTGGCCCGCTCTGCGATCTCCTGGATGAGCTGGGTCTTGTTCATCTCCCGGTCCTCCCTTTCCTCTTCGCTTCTCTTGCTACCATCGGCTACATCTTGCGGACTATACCAGAGAGGTATACCCGTCTCAAACCGCCATATCTACCCCGAGATCGCTCATCTTAAGCAGGGATTCGAAACGAAAACGCCCCAGGGTCGCCGCGGGGCGTTCCCTGCGGTCGAGCACCGCGACGATCTTCTTCACCTGGCAACCCAGCGCGCTCAGCTTCTCCGCCGCGGCGAGAGCCTGCGCCCCCGTGGTCACGACGTCCTCCAGCAGCACGACGTCCTCCCCCTCTCGCAGCCGGCCCTCGACCTCCCTGCCCGTCCCGTACTCCTTCCCGGAACGGCGGACGATTACGTAGGGAAGCCCGCTCTGCAGGGAAGCCGCCACTACCAGCGGCACGGCGCCGAGCTCCACCCCAGCGAGCCGCCGGACGCCGGGCGGGATTCGTCCGACGAGCCGTCGGGCGATCTCCCCGAGCAGCTCCGGGTCGGTGGAGAAGAGGTACTTGTCGACGTAAAATCGGCTCTTCTTGCCGCTGGAGAGCACGAATTCCCCCTCCAGCAGCGCGGCTTCCCGCACGCGCGCGGCGAGATCATCCATCCTCGTCCTCCGGACGACGCTCCAGCTCCCGCAGCGCCTCATCGAGCGGCCCGAAGTCCACTTCCTCGAGGACCCTGCCGACCTCTCGCTCGTTCCTCTCCAGCTCCCCGAGCCTCTCTTCTATCCCGCTCCCGACCTCCTCCAGGAGGCTCAGGGCGTGGTCCAGTATCCCGGAGACCTCCTCCGCGGGAGCCTCCTCGAGCCTGCCGGCGAGGCGCTCGAGACGGGAGACTTTCTCCTCGAGATCCTCGGTTCGCGTCTCTTCTCTATCCCGATCCATGACCTGAAAGACTATACAACACGCCCCCCGGCTTATCCTCTCCCGCCTCTTCCGGCGGCCCGGGCGAAGAGCAAGCCGAGCAAGACGACCATCAAGAGAAGTCCGGCGAAAGGTACGAGCCCTCCGACAAGGATGCCGTATCCGGCCCGGAGCAGGAAGAAAGAGGCAACCCCCGCGAGAGCCACGAGCAGCGGGACGAGCGCCGCGAACAGGGAGAGTAGACCTCTCGGCCCCACCGTACGCTACCTGGTCACCCGGTCTATGGCCTTCACGAGGTCCGTGATGAGCTCCTCAGAGGCTCCCTCCCGACCGGCCCGCTCCTCGACGAAGTCCTTGAGCAGGAGCGTGTTTATCCTGCGGATGGCAGAGAAGATGGCGTTGGTCTGCTGCACGATCTCCGCATAGGTCGCCTCCCCCTCCTCGACCATCTTCTCCACCCCTCGCACGTGCCCCTCGACGCTCTTCAGGCGCCGCAGCACCTCGGCCTTCGCCTCCTTCTGCATCCCCTATCCAGCCTCCTCCCGGCCGCCGATTTCAGCCAGAAGCTCCCTCACCACGGTCGCATCGTGGAACGGCACGTCCCCCTCGGGGAGATGCTGCACCCGCTCGTGCCCCTTGCCGGCCACCACGACGACGTCCCCCGGTCGGGCCGCCTCGAGCGCCCGGCGTATCGCCTCCCGACGGTCGAGCACGATCTCCGTCCGCCCCGGATCGGCCCCGGCCGCGACATCCTCGGCTATCTCATGCGGGTCCTCCGAGTAGGCGTCGTCGGTGGTGATCACGCTCCAGTCGGCGAGCCTGGAGGCGACCTCGCCCATGAGCGGCCGCTTCGCCCTGTCGCGCTCGCCCGCAGCCCCGAAGACACAGATCACCCGGCCACGCGTCATCGGGCGCACCGTCCCGAGCAGCTCCTCCAGCCCCACCTCGGTGTGCGCGTAGTCCACGACGACCTCGAACCCGAGAGGATTCGGCACCCGCTCGAGCCTGCCCGGAACCTGGCGCATCCCTTCGAGCGCCCGCGCCACCGTCTCGAACCCGACCCCGATCTCGAGCGCAAAAGCCGCGGCCCCGGCCGCGTTGAGCACGTTGTAGCCGCCGGGGAGCGGGATCCGGAGCCTCCCCACCCCCCGTGGCCCGCGCAGCACGAACGAGCTCCCTCCGCCCTCCTCACGCACCTCCCCGACCCGGTAGTCGGCATCAGGATCCACCCCGAAGGTCTTCGACCCCTCGATCTCGGAGGCCAGACGCCGGCCCCAACCGTCCGAGACGCCGACGACCCTGGGCCCCTCAGCCCAGAAGAAGAGCTTGCGCTTGGTCCTGTAGTACTCCTCCATCGTGCCGTGCAGGTCGAGATGATCCCGGCTGAGGTTGGTGAAGATCGCACCGGAAAAACGCGTCCCCCAAACCCTCTTGAGCGCGATCCCGTGCGAGGAGACCTCCATGACGACCCGCCGGATCCCCCGCCGCACCATCTCCGCGAGCATACCCTGCACCTCCGGGGCCTCGGGCGTCGTGCGCCCGGAATAGGCCTCCTCCCCACCAACGAGCGTCCCCGCCGTCCCCATGAGCCCACAGGTGTCTTCCCCGAACCGGGCCGCGAGGATCTCGTACAGCATGTAGGAGGTCGTCGTCTTGCCGTTGGTCCCGGTTATGCCGTACACCTCGAGCCCGCGCGAAGGATCCCCGCAGACCGCACAGGCCAGAGCGGCGAGCGCCTCCCGCGCATCCGGCACCACCGCCACCGGAGCCCCCTCTACCGGCCGCTCCGCGACTACGAGCGCGGCCCCCCGCCGCAAAGCCTCCGGGACGAACCGCAGCCCATCCTGCTTGAAACCCGGCACCGCCACGAACGCATACCCCTCCCGCACCCGCCGGGAGTCGTGCGTCACCCCCTCCACACCCCGCACGCCCTCGGGTATACTCGTGCCCAGTATGCGGGCCAGACGTCCACTCTCCACGAACATCGCCGGTAGTTTAGCAGGAGCCCGGCCCGACATACCCACCCGACCCCGCGAAGTCCGACCTCTGGCCCGCGGGACAAAAATCGTCCGATGAGGTGACTGCACCGGTGCGCTGTGTTAACCTAATCGAGTTGTGTTACAGAAATGTAACAGCGATCCATGGATGCTTCTTCGGGCAGTCAAAGTGGCCGTGGCAGCCTGGCGGCCCCGAGACAGGAGAGGAGATGGATGACGACCGAGAACGCCACCATGCTGAATGAGAGGACCGACGAACTCCTAAGCCGCGGTAGGAGTCAAGGGTTCGTCAGCACGGAGGAGATCGCCGACTTACTCCACGAAGGCGACCTCTCGGCGTCCGAGGTCGAGGAGCTATACGCGACGCTCGAGGAGGAGTCGATAGCCGTAGTAGAGGGTGAGGACGATTCTCCCGAGGGTCGGGAGGCGGACATCAAAAGCCCCGACAACAACCCTGCGGCGCAGCTGGCGCAGGCGGTCGCCACGGGGGATTCGATCCGGATGTACCTGGCCGAGATAGGCCGGGTGCCGCTGCTCACCCACGCGGACGAGATAAGGCTTGCCAAAGGTATCGCGCGGGGCTGCAAAAAATCCAAGGACAAGCTGGTCGAGGCCAACCTCCGCCTCGTCGTCTCGATAGCGAAGAAGTACCGCAACCGGGGGGTCTCCTTCCTGGACCTCATCCAGGAGGGCAACCTCGGGCTCATCCGGGCGGCGGAGAAGTTCGACCACACCAAGGGCTACAAGTTCTCCACCTACGCGACCTGGTGGATCAGGCAGGCCATCACGCGGGCGATAGCGGACAAGGGCCGCACCATCCGCATCCCGGTGCACATGGTCGAGAAGGTCAACAAATACCACCGCACCCACCGCAGGATGACCCAGGCGCTGGGGCGCGAGCCCACCGACGAGGAGATAGCCCGGGAGCTCGGGGTGGAGGTCGAGGAGATCCTCCGGTTGCAGGAGATAAGCCAGAAGGCGATAAGCCTGGAGACCCCGGTGGGAGAAGAGGACTCCTCGGAGCTCGGCGACTTCCTCGAGGACCAGAGCTGCACGGCCCCCACCGACGCGGTCAGCGAGTCGCTCCTGAAGGCGCAGCTGCGCGAGGCCCTCAACGAGCTCCCGGAGCGGGAACGTCAGATCATCGAGCTGCGCTTCGGGATGAAGGACGACCGTCCGCGCACCCTGGAGGAGGTCGGCCGCGAGTTCGACATCACGCGCGAGCGGGTGCGTCAGATCCAGATGAAGACCCTCAACCTGCTGCGCGAGCAGCGCCGCACCCAGAACCTGCGTGAGTA
>JAIMBO010000126.1 GCA_023511405.1 Rubrobacteraceae bacterium | reverse complement strand
AAGAAAAAGGGGGCCGGGAGTCCCGGCCCCCTCTCCCGAAGCCACAGCTCAGTCGTACGTCACCCGCGGATCGAGGAGCGGGTAGAGCAGGTCTATGACCAGGTTCGCCGCGACGATCAGGAAGCTCGCGAAGAGCACCGTACCCATGATCATGGGTATGTCCTGGTTCTGCACCGCCTGCCAGGCGAGCGTACCTATCCCCGGCCAGCCGAAGACCTCCTCTATGACCAGCAGGCCGCCGAGGGCGTAGCCCAGGTCCATCCCGAACATCGTCACCACGACCCGCATCGCGTTGCGGAACGCGTGCTTGAGGATGACGGCGCTCTGGCTGAGGCCCTTGGCCTTCGCGGTGCGGATGTAGTCCTCGTTCAGGACCTCGAGCATCCCGGCCCGGGTCATCCGGGTGTAGAACGCCGCGCCCGTGATCCCGAAGGTGAGGGCCGGCAGGATGAGCGCCTTGAAGCCCCCCGTGCCACCGAGCGGGAAGAGCGGGATCTTGTACGCCAGGAAGAAGAGCAGGAGAATCCCCAGCCAGAACTGCGGGACCGCCAGCCCGATCAGCACCAGCACGTTGGAGATCCCCTCCAGGAAACCCCGCTTGACGGCGACGATGATCCCGGTAGTGACTCCTATCGCGAGCTCGACTATCACCCCGGCCACGGCCAGCTCGGCCGTGTAGGGGAACCGCTGCAAAATGGTAGGCAGAACCTCCTGCTGCGTCCGGTAGGAACGGCCGAAGTTGCCGTGGATCGCCCGGTCGACGAAGCCCAGGTACTGCTCGTAGAGCGGCTTGTCCAGCCCGAGCTGGTGGTAGATGCTGTTGACCACCGACTGCGGGGCGTTCGGCCCGGCGACGACCCGCGCCGGGTTGACCGGCACGACGAACGCGATGAGGAACGTTATGACCGAGACCAGAAACAGCGTGAAGACGACCCACGCTATCCTGCGCAGCGCGTATGCAGCCATCCCCTAAGCCCCCGCAGCTCCGATCACGTCAGGTACCACTGCTGGTAGACCTGGTAGAAGACCGGGTTTATGTCGGCTCCCTTGAGCTTCGGGTTGACGAAGTAGATGGCCTTCTGGTTGAAGAGCGGCACTATCGGGTTGTCCGCCAGGATCTGGCGCTGGATCTTCTGGTACATCTCCAGGCGCTTCTTGTGGTTCGTCTCGACCAGGGCCTGCGCCAGCTCTTTGTCGACCGTCTTGTTCGAGTAGTGAGACTGGTTGTTGGTCGGTATCTGCTTGGAGTTGAACAGGACGTCCAGGAAGTCCGAAGGATCCGGGAAGTCCTGGCTCCAGGCGCCGACGCCCGCCTGCGCCTTGCCGGACTCGATCTTGCTGATCCACTCGCTGAACGAGATGCTGTGCAGCGTCATCTTCACGCCTATCTGGGACAGGTTGTTCTGTATGACCTGGTCCACCTTGGGCTCGTCCGAGGTGTTCTGGTCCCAGAAGTCGATGTGGAAACCGTTGCCGTAGCCGGCCTCCTTCAGGAGCGACTTCGCCTTCTCCGGGTCGTACGGATACCCCTTTATGCTCGGGTCGTAGCCCGGCATGTGCGGCGGCAGGATCTGGTTCGTCGGCACGACCATGCCGGCCAGGACCTGGGCTATGCGCTTCTTGTCTATCGCGTACTGGAAGGCGAGGCGCACCTTGGGGTCGGTGAAGGGCTTCTGCTGCACGTTGTAGAACAGGTAGAAGAGCGTGTTAGAGACCGCGCTCTTTATGTAGCTCTTGTACTTGGGGTTGTTCTTGACCTGGTTGTACTGCGCGGAGGGGAAGTCGAGCGCGTAGTCGGCCTGCCCGGACTCGACCCGCTGGATCTCGGTCGTCGGGCTCAGCCCGATGGTGATGTCTATCTCGCCCGCCTTCGCCTCGGTCGTCTCCGGAGCGCTGGTCGGGTTCTTGTAGTCCTTGTTCTTCACCAGGATCAGCTTCGAGCCGTGGCTGAACTGCTTGACCATGAACGGCCCGCTCCCGACCGGATGGGTGTCGAAGTCCGGCCCAGCCTTCTCGACGGCCTTCTGCGGCACCGCCGAGGCCGGCGGGATCGCGATCGTCTGCAGGAACGTCTGGTCGGGCTTCTCGAGGTCGAACTCTATCTTGTAGGGCGAGAGGACCTTGATGCCCTTGACGTCCCCCTTGGGGTTCTTGCGATAGGCCGCACCGCCGACGATGTTGGTGTAGAAGTCGGCGACCGGGCTCTTGGTCTTCGGGTTGAGGATGCGCTCTATGGCGTACTTGAACGCCTGCGCGTTCACCGGCTCGCCGTTGGTGAACTTCATCCCCTTTCGTATGTTGAAGACGTACTTGTGCCCGCCGTTCTCGGGCTTGGGCACCTCGGTCGCGGCCCACGGCACGAACCCCTGCGCGCTCTGGTTGTAGGTGATGAGCGTCACGAAGGTCGCGTGCACCACCGGCCAGCTCAGCGTGTCGTAGGCCAGAGCCGGGTCGGTGTGCGGTATGTCCTGCTGGGTCGTGACCTGTATCGGCCGGCTGGCGCTCCCGCCACCGCCACCGCTCGAGCCACCCTGTCCGCCGCCGCACCCGGCGGCCCCGAGCAGGGCGGCCCCGGCTAGGCCCGTTCCTCCCGCTTTGAGGAAGTCGCGGCGGCTGACCCTCCTCCGTCCACCGGAGGTGTAGGGCTTCGCCTCGTCCTCTTCTTTTCTTCTGGTCATCTTCTCCTCCTTCTTCGTTCTCCTCCCGCCGGACCCTCCGGCGGCACGCTCCTCCAGACTACTTCCTGGGGTCGAGCGCGTCCCTGAGCCCGTCGCCGAGCAGGTTGAGCCCGAGTACCGTGATCGCCACCGCGATACCGGGGAAGACCGCTATCCAGGGGGCCGAGGTGAGGTACTGATCACCGTCGCTTATCAGGTTGCCCCAGCTCGGGGTCGGCGGCTGCACGCCGATGCCGAGGAACGAGAGGATCGCCTCGTAGAGGACGGTCGTCGAGAACCCGAGCGTGACGTAGACGATGATCTGCCCGTAGACCTGCGGCAGGAGGTGCCGGATCAGGATCCGGAACCGGCTCACCCCGATACTTCGTGCCGCGTCCACGTAGTCGCGGTTCTTCACCGAGAGGATCTCGCCGCGCACGATCCGGGCCAGGTAGAACCAGCTCACGAACCCGATGACGAAGATGACGACCTTGAGCCCGGGCTTGAGCGCCACCGATAGGAAGGCGGCGAAGAGCAAGACCGGGAAGCTCATCATCACGTCCGTGAAGCGCATGAGCAGCGTGTCCACGATCCCGCCGAAGAAGCCGGCCACCGCGCCTATCACGACGCCGATTATCGTGGAGATTATGTTAGCCAGGATCGCGACCTCCATCGAGGTGCGCGCCCCGTAGACGAGCCTGGAATACAGGTCGCGCCCGAGCGGATCGGTGCCGAGCCAGAACCTACCGGAGGGTGGGAGCGGGCTGCCCGTGGCGGTGAGGCCGTTACGGAACTGGATGTCGGGGTTGTAACGGGCCAGCACGGGCGCGAGGATCGCGACGAGTATCATGATCAGGAATATCGCGAGCCCCACGAGGGCGCTCTTGCTGGCGAGAAAACGCCGCAGCGCCTCCTCCCGCGGCGAGCGGCTCTTTATCCCCCGTAGCGACCCCCCAGCCTCTTCTTGTGAGGTTGCCAACCTATCCGGGGATACCGTCAGCTTGAAGCCTCCTTTCTTCGTACGCTGGTGCAGGCCATCGTAGATGATCCGTACTCCGCCCTGTATGAACAGTCAAGAAACTACTCCCGCGCAAGATGAAAGTCAAGGAAGTGTTTCCCTAACGTCTTCCCCTGGAGAAGACCGCCAGCACCGTGGCGCCGAGGCCGAGCAGCACGAGCCCGCAGAGTATGAGGGTCCCCAGGATCGGTACCAGCGCGGAGACCGCGACGAGCAGCGCCCCCACGATCGCCGCCGCGGCGTTCCCGCTCCTGTAACGCCCCGTAGCGAACAGCGTCCTGCGCCCCAGAAAGTACGCGGTGGCGACCGTACCGAAGAGCGCGAGCCCGAAGTACGCCGGGACCAGGAGGACGAGCACCGGCCCTCCGACGACCGACACGGCGAGCACGACCCCGAGCACGACGAAAAGCGGCACCGAAGCCGCCCCGACGAGCAGCGACCTCCCCGGATACCATTCTATGCTTCTGGCCGCGGAGGCGAGCGGCCGGGGCAGGACCATGGCGAGCAGGACGCTGCAGGCGACGAACGCGAGCGTCCCGAGACCCCACCCGACGAGACCGGCTCCGCCCCCCGCTCCCGACCCGGCGTCCCTCAGCCCGCCACCGCTCTGGAAGGCGACGCCCGTCACGGCGGGGCTCGCGCTCACGTCACGGCTCTCGTCGGGCATGCTGCAGCTGCGGCATATGATGCTCCCCCCGAACCAGGCTCGTGGACCGTGGTGGATGCTGCCGTGCCCCACTTCCACATCACCACCCACCGGGGCGTTGACGTAGACGTTGCCGTTGCCGGCCTTGACCCCGCCGGCGACCGGCGCGAGTATGCGAACGTTCCCGGAACCCGAGTTCACGCTGCCGTCCACCTGTCCCTCTATGAGTATGTTGCCCATACCGGAACTCACGTTCCCGCGGACGTGGGCTCCGGGCTCGACCGTGATGTCGCCTATGGCCGTCGTGGCAGAGTCGACGGTCTGACCGTCGCGTACCACCACATCCCCGATCGCCCGGTCCACCCAGGCCCGGGCAGGCTGCGCGGGGGCCAGCAAGAAGAGGCCGAAGACCAGGAGCGCCAGCAGGCGCAAAGGGCTTGGGAGAGAGAGGCCCGGAACCGTCCTCATGCCCGCCGCGACCGGCGGACGAAGGCCAGCACGACCACCGCTATCACGGCGTCCACGAAGGTCCCGACCCCAAGCACGACGAAAAGCGGCCAGGAGACCACCGAAAGGCCCGTGTGAACGGCCTCCGCGACCCCGGAGATGAGCCCGGAGAGCTCGTTGAACGCCCCGGTGAGGGCTCCCACCAGCTCGAAGCCCCCCGTGCGCTCCAGGTCGAGCAGCGCGGCGACGAACAGCACGGCGGCCAGCGTGCTCCACGCGGCCCTCGCCTTCGCGGACCGCGTCGGGAGCGCCATCGCGACCCCCCGGCTGATGGTCCCCCTCTGCACGGGAGGCGGGCAGTGGCGCATGCTCCCAAGAAACGCGCTCAGCCCCGCCTCCCGCTCGTAGAGCTTCCGGCACCCCCGGCAACGCGCGAGGTGCTCGCGCACCTCCCGTTCTTCCCCGGGACCGAGCGACCCCTCCACGAGCTCGAAGATGCGCGCCGGGTCGCACCCGGAGCTCTTCTCCTGCCACCTCACAGGACCTCCCCGGACTCCTCCAGTTTGCTCGCAAGCATGTTGCGGGCCCGAAAAAGCCTGCTCTTGACGGCCGGCACCGAGATCCCGAGCACCTCCGAGATCTCCGCGTAGCTGAGACCTTCGGCGTAGCGCAGGATCAGCGGCACGCTGTAGGACTCCGGAAGGTCCACGACCATCCTCTGGATGCTGCGCGAGAGGTCGGCCTCGACGGCCTCGTCCTCGGGGCCCTCCGCCTCGGGCGCCGAGTGCACCTCCGGGATGAACTCTACGACGTCCTTCCTCCTCCTCAGCGTGTCCACGCCGAGGTTGTTGGCGATCGCGAGCAGCCAGGTCTTGAACCTGTATTCGGGGTTGAAGGACTCCAGCCGGTCGTAGGCCCTCAGGAAGGTCTCTTGCACGAGGTCTTCGGCCGAGACCTCACGCCTGGAGTATGGGTAGAGAACCCTCCATACCAGCCTCTCGTACCTCCGGACCAGCTCTTCGTAGGAGCGCACGTCACCGGCGAGGGTGCGCTCGACGAGTTCGTCGTCGTCCAGCTTCGTCCTGTCGAGGGTGAGGCTCCTGAGCCTCTCTCGCCACCGGCCGAGCTCTGCTGCGGATGTATAGCTCATGCTAGCCTCAGTATACGACGGGTCGGCATCCGGGGTTTCGT
>JAIMBO010000125.1 GCA_023511405.1 Rubrobacteraceae bacterium | reverse complement strand
GAACATCTGGCAGGCCGACGACCCGCGTAGGATCTCCTCCGCGGTCCGCGAGGCCGTCCACGGCGTCTACGCCGGGAGGTAGCGTCTTGGAGGTGCTTGCGGTCGGAGACCGCTTCGTCCCGGCGGGTAGGATTCGGGAGGCGATCAAGGAGGAGCTCGGGGAGAGGGTGCGCGTCCGCGAGGTCCTCTGGAGCGGGGATAGCACGGAGGAGCAGCACCGGCTGCAGCAGATCATGGAGAAGAAGGGCCCTGGGGCCGTCCCGGTTCCGGATGCTGTGATCCAGGCCGCGAAGAGCGCCGGAATACTCGTGGTTCACTTCGCCCCCGTCCCCGAGGTGATCTTCGGGGTCGCCCCCGGCTTGCGGGCAGTCGTCGTCGCGCGGGCTGGCTACGAGAACGTAGACGTTGAAGCAGCGAGCAGGCGCGGGGTCGTCGTGGCCAACGTCGAGGGGAGAAATGCCCCGGCCGTCGCCGAGCAGGCCCTCGGCCTGATGCTCGCCGAAGCGAGGGACCTGGCGCGAGCTGACGCCGGGATCCGTGCGGGCGGGTGGCCGAAGGAGTTTCCCTCGCCGGCCCGGGAGCTCGGGAGGAGCACGGTCGGGCTCATCGGCTTCGGGTACGTCGCCCGCGAGCTCGCCTTACGCCTCTCGGGCTTCCGCGTGCGGCTCCTGGTCTACGACCCCTACGTGGACGAAGAGACGGTCTCCTCCTTCGGCGGAGAGAAAGTGGGAAAGCTGGAGACGATCTTCCGGGAGTCGGACTTCGTCTCGTTGCACGCCCGGCTCACCCCGGAGAACGGGCGGTTCATCGGCAGAGAACACTTCGAGCTGATGAAGCCTACCGCCTACTTCATAAACAACGCCCGTAGCCGGATGGTCCGCTACGACGAGCTCTACGAGGCGCTCGCGGAGCGCAGGATCGCCGGGGCCGCCCTCGACGTGCACGACGAGGAACCCCTGCCCTCCGGGAGCCCCTGGCGAAGTCTGGAAAACGTCACCCTCACCCCGCACATTGCCGGGGCTACCCCTGAGACGAAGGAGAGGACCGTGCGTCTGGTGGCGAGAGCCGTGCGCGAGCTCCTCGAGACAGGGAACTGTTCCACGGTGGTGAACGTGCCATCCTCCGGGAAGAGATGAGTCTGCTGCTCGGCGTGGACTGCGGCCTTACCGCTGTGAAGGTCGTCCTCTTCAACGAGTCTGGATACGAAGTGGGGATGGGGTCCGCTCTCAACGTCCACCGGAGCCCCGCTCCCCACCAAGTCGAGCAGGACCCGGACGAGCTGTGGAACCGCTGCGCCCAGGCGATCCGGGCGGCGCTCAATGATGCGGGCGGGGGGGAGGTTGTTGCCGTCGGGCTCTCTGGCTTCGGCGACGGGGTGTTCCTGCTCGACAGAGCGTGCAGGCCCGTCCGCCCCGCCATCCTCTCACTCGACTCCCGGGCCCAGGAGCTCGTGGATCGGTGGAATAACTCTGGGCTCTCCGATGAGCTGCATAAGATCACCGGCCAGCGCCCCTTCCCGGGTTACACCCTCTCCGTCCTCGCCTGGCTTAAGGAGAACGAGCCCGAGGCTCTTTCCCGCGCCCGTTGGGTACTCTGGGGCAAGGACTGGCTGCGCTACCGGCTCACCGGGGAGCTCGCCACCGATCCTACCGAGCGTTCGAGCGGGTTCGCGGAGGTACGCACTGGGAGCTACCCGCGTGAGGCCGCAGCGCTTTGTGGGCTCGAGGAGGTGGAGGAAAAGCTCCCGCCGGTGGCGGGCTGTGCGGAAGTTGCAGGAGAGGTCACGCCCGAAGCAGCGGAGAGCACCGGGCTTGCGGCCGGTACCCCGGTCGTGACCGGCTGTCACGACATAGACGCGAGTGCCATCGGGACCGGCTGCATTGAGCCAGGGCCAGTCGCGGTGATCGCGGGGACTTGGTGCAACAACGAGGTCGTCTCCGAGGAGGTGGTGCCGGGAGAGCGTTGGATCTGCCGCCGCTTCGTCCTGCCCGGGCGTTGGTTAAACGTTTCCGGTTCCCCGGCCTCCGCGACAAACCTGGAGTGGTTCGTCCGGCGGATGTGCCCCGCCGAGGTCGAGCGGGCGCGTAAGGAGGGGAGATCCCCCTACGACTTCGTTTCCTCGGAGGTCAGCTCCGTGATGGACGCGGATTCCACGGTCTTCTACCATCCCTTCCTCTACGGCTCTCCCTACGGGAGCGCCGCGAGCGGGGCCTTCTTCGGGCTTCGCGGCTGGCACACCCGGGCACACCTCCTGCGGGCGGTCCTCGAAGGGATCACCTTCAACCACCGCTACCACGTCGAGGCTCTCGCGGAAGCCTTCGAGACCGCGAGCATCCGGCTCACCGGCGGCGGGGCCAGGAGTCCCCTCTGGAGCCAGATGTTCGCCGACGTCCTGAGCCGTCCAGTGGAGGTCACCGCCGCCGGAGAGACCGGCGCTCTGGGGGCTGCCCTGCTGGCCGGGATCGGAGCGGGCCTCTACTCCTCGCTCGAGGAGGCGGTCGGCCGCGCCGTGCGCGTCGTGCGAACCCACGAACCGGAGCCCGCCGGGCGCGAGAGGCTCGCCCGCGCCTATAAGACCTATACCGCCCTCGCCGGGGCGATAGAGCCCCTGTGGCCATGTCTGGAGGGCGAGGTGTGATCCTCTTCTGCGGTGGGACCCCGGCGATGCAGCGCACGCTGCGCCTCCGCTCCCTCGTACCCGGCGCGGTCAACCGCGCCTACGAGGTCCGCGTCACCGCCTCCGGGAAGGTCTCGAACGCGGCCCGCATCGCCACGACCCTCGGCGGCGAGGCGCTGGCGGTGACTTTCCTGGGTGGTAATCCCGGACGCTTCGTCTCCGATGCTCTCACGAAGAACGGCGTGCGGTGCGAGCCGGTCTGGGTGGAGGAGGCGCCGACCCGCACCTGCGTCACGCTCGTGCCGGACGAGGGGCCGGTGACCGAACTCGTCGAGGAGGCTCCACGCGTCCCGAAACGGGCCGCACGCGAGCTGGAGGAATCGGTGGCCGCCCGTCTCCCTGACGCTTCTGCTCTCTGCCTGATCGGGACGATGCCCCCAGGTGTACCGGAGGACATCTACGCCCGGCTCGTGTGCGAAGCGAGAGAACGCGGCGTCCCCATCCTCCTCGACGCGCAGAAAGACCTGCTCACACGCGCCCTCCGGGAGCGACCATTCCTCGCCAAACCGAACCTGGATGAGGCGGCATCGGCGCTCGATCTCTCGCGCACGGACGACCCCCTGCGGGACGCCGGGAAGGCGGCGCGGGCTCTGCTCTCGGCCGGGGCGGTGTGGGCGCTGGTGACGGTGGGGGAGAGGGGGGCCGTGCTCGCCGGACCCGAAGGTGGACCCTGGCGCATCCAGCCCCCCCGCATCGAGGCCGTAAACCCCATCGGCTCCGGCGACGCCCTCGCCGCCGGGCTCCTGCTCTCCATGACGCGCGGGGCCACCCTCCCCGAAGCCGCGGCCTACGGGACCGCCTGCGCCGCCGCCAACGCCCTCACGCTCACCGCCGGGGTGGTGCATCCCGACGACGTGGAGAGGCTGCTGCCGCAGGTTCGTATCGAAGAGTTGCGACGATGAGACGTTAGGTCGTTTTCTGCTCTCCCGAGCGCAGCTCGCGGTGGCGCCTTGCGACCTCCTCTTCGAAGGAGCGATCCAGGCCCAAAGAGGCGTAGACCGCCTTCTGGGCGGAGAGGGCGTCGGCGTTAAGCTTGGCCTCCTTGAGCGCGGCGCGGTCTATCTTCTTCGCCAGCTCCCAGATGAACTCCCAGTGCAGGATGGCGCGGCGGACGGCGGCCACCTGGTCTTCGGTGTAGGGGTAGAGGTCGAAACCGACCCGCTCTCCGTTCTCGCCGTAGCCCACATCCTGCAGGGTCTGGGCGAGCTCGAGGGTCTGCATGAAGAAGTTGGTGCCGACCACGTTGTCGTCGTCGAAGGAACCCCAGCCGTCGTTTCCGTGCTGGTGGCCGAGCTTGTTCTCCGAGGAGAGAAGGGCCGCGTACTCGGCCAGGTTCTCTCCGTTCATGATCAGGTGCTGCCAGTCCATGTTCACGAGCAGGTTCCGGGTGTCGACCCCTAAAGCCTTCACCTTCTGGATGGTGAAGAGCGTCATCCCGATGTTCTGCATCAGGATCTTCATCGCCGGCTCAGAGTTCTTGTGTTCGAGGAAGACCTTGATGCCCCGCTCGTTGGCGTGGTCCGTCAGCTCGGCTATGGATTCGACGAACGCCCGCCAGGTCTCGGCGTAGGGCCGCTGGAAGGGGTAGTTGTACCCCTCGGCGCCGGGCCAGATGATGAAGTTCGCCCCCACCTCAGAAGCGAGGTCTATCCCTCGCTTGAGGGTGTCTATGCCCTTGCGGCGCAGCGAGGGGTCGGGGTTTATGAAGGCGCCCAGAGAGTAGGTGGGGTCGGTGTGCAGCCCGGCGGCCACGGCCGGCAGGTCCATGCCGTGGTCCTCGAGGATGCCGGTCACCTCCTCTGCGTTATCCTCGTTGATCTCGCCGGGGTAGTGGTATTCCAGCCCGTCGAGGATGTCCGAGAGCCCCTCGCAGACCCTTTTTGTCTTCTCCTGCATCGACTCCCTGGCAGCCTCGGGGTGGTAGCCCGGGGGGACGAAGCGGGTAACCGCCGGGCCGAACGCCCAGATCCCCACGCTGTTCTTGAGCATGCCTTGGCTCCTTTCCATCTCGGACGGTTTTCCCGGTTTGTTGTCCCTATTGTCCCGCAGCGGGGAGCTTCGCGTGGCGGGAGAGTATCTCCGCGAGCCGGGTACGCTGCACGCAGTTCTCGAAGCGGAACGACTGCATCATTTCGTCTATCTCCTCTTCGGAGATGTCTCGGAAGCGCCCGGCGAACTCCGGGACCAAAGGTTCGGAGATGAGGATGTGGCGCACGAGCTGCTCTATGTCCCGCTGGGCGCCGAAGGGGAAGGGGGAGTAGTCCGGGAACTCCCGCTCGAAGAGGCGTTCGATCGGCTCCATCACGTCCCGGATGTGCTCGTCGGTCGTGCCCCAGGAGTCGGCCCCGAGGCGGATCTTCTTCTCCAGGACGGGCCTTATGCGCTCCAGGTAGGGGGAGTCCGGGGCGGCGTAGACGACGCCCTGCAGCCCGATGTCCTTGTAGAGCCAGATCGACCAGCTCACCTCGTGGCGGTCGTAGATCTCGAGCTGGTCCTCGAGCACCCGGTAGCGCGACTCGTGGCTCTCGGGGTCCCACTGCGGGTAGACGGGCCCGAACTCGCCCACCCAGATATGGGTCCCGTGCTCGAGCATGTAGCTGCTCCTTCTCAGGAAGGTTTCCTCGAGCACCTTCCTGTCCACGTACTCGCCGCGGGAGACGCCGGGGTAGGGACCGCCGTCGACGAAGCCCGGCAGCGCGTAGTCGTGGTTGGTGTAGATTACGCCCTCCCACGGCTCATCGAACATGTGGAAATCCTGCGAGTAGCGGTTGCCCTCCAGGAAGATCAGGTGGTTCGGGTCCGCCGAGCGGATCGTCTCGTAGAGCCTCCGGTAGACCGGAAGGATCATCTCCTCCGTGGGATCCGCCGGTTCGTTGATCGGGTTGTAGCCCGCGACCCACCGGTTGTCCTTGTAGCGGTCGGCGATGACCTCCCACAGGTGCGCCGCCCGGTCCTGGAAGTGCCGGTGCTTCCAGAAGAAGGCCTTGTGGGTCGGGTTGTCCGAGTGCCAGTGCTGGTTCTGGTAGCCGGGTAGCGCGTGCAGGTCGATGATCGTGTAGATGTTGTGCCGGGCGCAGAGGTCTATCACCCGGTCGAGGTGCCTGAAGCCCTCCTCCTTTATCTCGAAGGGGGCCAGGTCGTCCTCGAAGTGACGGTAGTTGATGGGTATCCTCAGGCAGTTGAGGCCGAGCGAGGCGATGAAGCGGGCGTCCTCCTCCTCGAAGAAGTACTGCAGGAAGCGGTCGAAGAAGAGCTCGTACTTCTCTTCCCCGATTACCCCGCGGATCGCCTCGCGCTGCGCCTCCTCGTTCGCCGGGTAGCCGGTGATGAAGTTCTCCATGTTCATCCAGC
>JAIMBO010000124.1 GCA_023511405.1 Rubrobacteraceae bacterium | reverse complement strand
AGGCCGTAGGCGGCTGCGTCGATCCAGGCCACCTCTTCGGGTCTGGACGGTGCGATGACGATCACCGTCTGCGCGGGCTGGCCGGGGACCGGTTCGGAGAGGGAACCGTAGAGCGTCAGCCAGTGTCCCGAGCGCGCCCGGATGCGGAGGCGCGGAACACCAGCCTTCTCCCGAGCGTTTTCGGGTCCTAGCGAGCGCTTCAGCGCGCCCACAATCATCCAGACCGCCGCTGGAAGCCCATCGCCTTCTCGCCAGTCGGGGCCGAGATCCTCGACTTCCCGCAGCCAGCGCTCCGCCGCCGGGGTATGCTGCACTACCTGCCCCTCGCGGTTGAGGGTCAGGACGCCCGGCACACCGTCGCCGTCTGGTTCGGCGGCGGCACGCAACCGGAGCATCGCGGCTTTCAGACCGGCCCCCAGGTGTGGAGAGATCCGGCGGAGGAACGCGACCTCGCGAGGGTCGAAGTCCGGGCGGTCACGTTCCCGGAAAAGGTCCATACCGCCCCAAATCTCGCGGCCCACGGTGCTGTCAAGGCTAACCTGGTAGCCCAGTCCCAGTGGACCAGTCACCTCCTGGTATCGTATAGAGCGTTCGAGTCTGCCCCCGGTGACCTCAGAGAGCAGAGACACCGGGTCTCTGCTCCTCGCCAGCCGGTTGTACCCGCTTGCGTAATCTTCGAAGTAGATGTTCTCGAAGAAGAGCCGCGCCTCCTTTTTACCCCCTATCCCCTTCTGTGCACCCTGCGTGATCAGCCTGCTCGGGGGATCGATTTTGTACATGCAGTAGGCATCGATCGGGATGGCCCGCCGCAAAGCCTCGGCCGTCGTGCGCAGCAACGTCATCCCATCCAGCCCGGCGCAGCAGAGACGCTTTACCTCGGTGAAGACCTGCTCTTCGAGGGTTGCCCTGGTACTCATGAGGCCCGGTTCTCCTGGTCGCTCGCTCCACAGCAGCATTATCACCTCCCTGCCCGCTACGGGGAATAGCAGATTTATGGGATATGCCTCTACCAAAAGCGGGGCTATGCTTCCCTGCAAGAGGCAGACGGATCCGCAGAGAGGAGATCGAGTTGTCCGCGAACGTCAAGTACCTGCCCGCCAACGGTGGTCGGGCCTTCGCCCACCTCGGCACCTCGCTCGTCTTCAAGGACGAGCCGGAGGAAAACGGCGACGCGTTGCTTTTGTTCGAGTGCCGGATGCCGGCGACAAACGGCGTGCCCCCGCATACCGAGCGCAACAACGAAGCCTTCTACGTACTGGAGGGGACGCTCGAGATCGAGGCCGACGGCGAGCGCTACCGGCTCGGCCCCGGCGACTTCCTCAGCATCCGCCCCGGCGTCCTGCATGCCCTGCACAATCCTGGACCCGGCTGGCTGCGGGCGCTGATGCTGACCTCGCCCGGAAGCCAGCATGTCCGCTTCTTCACAACCCTCGGCGAGCCGATCGACGACCCGCTCAACCCGCCGCAGCCGAGCGGGCCGCCCGACTTCGAGGAGCTGGCCGCGGTCGCCCGCGAGTGCGGGATGGAGTTCGTGCGGCCATGAGGCAGATCTACGCAAAGCTCCCGGCGCGCGACGTCGAGCGAGCGCGCGCCTTCTACGCGGACAGGCTGGGCCTGACGCCGTTCGGCGAGCACAACAACCACCTTCACTACGAAGTCGGAGGATCGTACTTCATCGTCAACCCGAGCAGCGGGGCCGCGTCCGGCACTCACGACCAGCTCGGCTTCGTGGTCGAGGACATCGAGGCGACGGTCGCGAGGCTGCGCTCGAACGGCGTGGTCTTCGAGGAGTACGAGCCGCCGGGCGCGACCGTGACCGGCGAGATCGTAGACCTCGGAGGCGTCAAGGCCGCCTGGTTCAAGGACAGCGAAGGCAACCTGCTCAGCATCACGGAGTTCGCCGGCGGATCGCCTTTCGCGGCGCGCTCGGAAGGCGGGCCGGATACGAGAAGGACCGAAGCCTGACAACCCTGTAGTGTACGGAACCCCCAAAACCCTGGTTTTCTCGGGTATGCACCGCCGATGGGTGGGTCCAGGCTTCGCTTCGTAAAGTCCCGAAAGAAGAGGTAGGGGGTCGCGATACTCGGCCCGCCTCCGGGTCATCACGGTCGATAGATCAGACCGGTGAGGACGAGGCAGGGTCGAGCTATTCAGGCAGCTCGACCCTGTCGCCCACCTCGATGTGGTGCTTTCGGAAGAAGCCCTGGTTCATCTCCAGCGCGTACCGGGCCGGTTTCTTGGAGGAGTGGACCGTCTCCGTCCGGGGCTCCATGCTCTGGATGTCCACGATCCTGCCCTTCGAGTCGATGAAGGCCACCGAGAGCGGGATCAGGGTGTTCTTCATCCAGAAGCGGAGCACGGACGGATGGTCGAAGACGAAGAGCATCCCGTGGTTCTCGGGCATGGAGGTGCGGTACATCAACCCCTTCTCCCGCTCCGGCCCGGTGTCGGCGATCTCGGCCTCGACCCTGACCTTCCTGCCGTCGGAGGCGTATATGGTGAGCGTTTTGGTCGCGAGGTGCTGCGCCCGGGCGGGTGAGGTCGAGGATGCTCCGGTGCACCCCGCGAGGAGCAATGCAACGGCGAGGAGTACTCCGGCGATGAGCGATCTCATCCCAAAACGAACTCCAGCCGCCCGGCCCGGACTCCCTTGCTCCTGCACGACGTGATCTCAACCCTCCCGACCTCGCGGGTGTTCGCGACGTGGGTCCCGCCATCGGCCCGCGCGCCGAACCCCTCTACCTCGACCATGCGTGCCACGTCACCCCGGCGGAGCCAGCGAACCCTGACCGGGCGGTCCTCAGCGAGCACCTCGTTGGTCCTCTCCTCCACCATCTCCACCGTCCACCGACCGCGAGGCGAGAAGTCGAGGCGGGCCCATCCCGCGCGTATCCTCCCGCCCTCGATCCGGGCTTCGAATTCCCGCGAGAGCACGGCCGAGAGGACGTACAGCGCGGTCCGGTAACGCATGTGCGAGTAACGGCGCTCCCAATCGAGCTCGCCGCGCAGCTCGCTCACGGTCCGGGGGATGGGCCGGTCGAGGACGTGCACGATCTCGCTCCACTCCCGGCGCACGTCGACAACGGCGGCCCGCACGGGTCCGATGCCGAGCATGCCCCTGTCCGGGGGCTGCCCCTCACCACCTGGGTAGAAAGCGGTGCGGTCCAGCACGACCTCCCTGCCCCGCAGGTCCACCACCCGGGCCTCGAACTCCTTCAGGTAAGCATCCCGCAGGAAGAGCTCCTCGGTCACGGAAGGGTGAGCGAACCTCGTTCGCGGTCCTTGAAAGTGACCACCTCCCTGTAGCCGACCTCGCGCACGAGCTTGAGGCTCCTGTCGTAGCCCGCGGCGACCTCCTCCGGAGAATGCGCGTCGGAGGAGAGGACTATCGGGACGCCCCGCCGGAAGAACATCTCCAGAAAACGCCTCGAGGGATATATCTCGCCGACCGGCTTGCGCAGCCCCGCAGCGTTCACGTCGACCGCAACCCCGGATTCGGCTATCGCGTCGGCGGTCTCCTCGAGCATCGGGGTGATGTCGCGCTCCGGACGGCACCCGAAGATCTTGACGAGGTCGGGGTGTCCTATGACGTCGAAGCGTCCGGAGAGGGCTGCTTTGCGGACGTTCTCGAAGTAGCGCTCGTAGAGCTCGTAGGGCTCGTACTCGTCGTAGACCTCGCGGTGGTCGGGGTGGTCCACGTCCTTGCCGTCGACCTTGTGTACGCTGCCGATGACGTAGTCGTAGGGGAGGGCGCGCGCGACCCGGTCCATCTCCTCCTCCGTCCCGGGCACGAAGTCTATCTCTATGCCGAGCCTCAGCTCAAGTCCGTCAACCTCTTCGCGCGCCCTCTGGAAGGCCGCGAGGTCTACGTCATCCAGATACCGGTCGTGCTCGGTTATGCCCATCTGAACGAGCCCCCGCTCCTTCGCGACCTCGCAGTAGCGGAGGATGTTTTCGGTGGTCATCGGGCGGTCTCCGTGGGCAACGACGTGCAGATGATAGTCGATCACCGCGGGGCTTTTCTCCTCTCGTGTACGAACGACAGCGGCCCATATCTTATAAGATGCCGGGGCGAGGATCACCTGAAAGAAAGGAGCGCCGCCCTGCGAACCCTGGCCTACATCGTCACCGGCCTGCTCTCCGCGGCCGCGGTGGTGAGCGCGCTCACGAACGCCCCGACCATCTTCGTCTTCACCGTGAGCGCGCTCGCGCTCGTCGGGCTCGCCTGGGTGCTTGGACAGGCGACCGACAGCCTGGGCGCGCACGCCGGCCCGCGCATCGGCGGCATCCTGAACGCCACCTTCGGCAACGCCGCGGAGCTGATCATCACGATCTTCGCCCTCTCGGCCGGGCTCACCACCGTGGTGAAGGCCTCGATCATCGGCTCGGTCATAGGGAACGTGCTCCTCGTCCTGGGCATGAGCGTGCTCTTCGGCGGCCTCAAGAACGGCCCCCAGAAGTTCTCCCAGACCGTGGCCGGGGCGAACAGCGCGATGCTCGTCATCGTCGCCATAGGTCTCTCCATCCCCACCATCTTCGCGAACACCGGACCCCGGGAGGGCAGCCTGGCGACCGAATACCTGAGCATCGGCGTCGCGGTGGTGCTCGTCGTCCTCTACATCCTGAGCCTCGTCTTCTACTTCACCGAACCCGAAGCCCCCTCCGGAGCCGGAGAGCCCCCGGCCTTCGGCCCCAGAGCCTCCGCCGGTCTCCTCGCCCTCTCCACGGGAGCGGTCTCCTGGATCTCGGAGATCTTCGTCGGCGCTATAGAACCCCTGGTCAAGGAGATCGGAATCTCAGAGCTCTTCATCGGCGTGATCCTGGTCCCGATCATCGGCAACGTGGCCGAACACGTCGTCGGCGTGAAGCTGGCCTACGAGAACAAGATAGAATTCTCGATGTTCACCTCGGTCGGCTCATCCCTGCAGGTGGCGCTGCTCGTCACCCCCGTCCTGGTCTTCCTGGGCCCCCTCCTCGGCCACCCCCTGCACCTGACCTTCAGCGCCCTCGAACTAGGGTCCCTCGCCGCAGCCGCGATAGTCGCCGCCATCATCTCCCTCGACGGCCGCTCCAACTGGCTCGAAGGAGCCATGCTCTGCGGCGTCTACGCGGTCGTAGCCCTCGCTTTCTTCTTCTCCGGCTAGAAACCGGTCACCCGGCCTATATCTCCAACGAACCCGGAAATACTGCCCATCCAACGGCCCCACTCTCTTGACACCGAACCACCAGAAGGGTATCGTTCCGCGGTATGTTTACCAAATAAATAGACAAAGCGGTCTTCAGGCTTCGGAAGGCTGGAAAGGAACGAGGTGGATGGTTTGGTCGAGATGGCACTCTTCGGTCTTCTGGTCGGATTTCTGGTCGGCCTCACGGGGGTAGGCGGGGGTTCTCTGATGAGCCCGTTTCTGCTTTCGGTGGGCGTACCGGCCCCGACGGCGATAGGCACGGACCTGGCGTACGCGACGATAACCAAGCTCTTCGGCTCGGCGCAGCACCGCAGGCAGCGTTCGGTGAACCTGCAGGTGGTGGCGTACCTCGCGCTCGGGAGCGTACCGGCGGGTCTGCTCGGGGTGTACACGGTGGATCGGCTGGAGAGGATCTACAGCGCCCGGAGCGTGGACGGGATACTCGGCACCGCGATCGCGGCGGTCGTGATCCTGGCCGGGCTCTCCCTCATCGCGCGGCACTTCATCCCGGAGAAGCCCGGACGTAGGGGCAAGATCGGGGGCTGGGACGGGCAGAGCCCGATGAGCCTGCGCAGGAAGGCGCTCACGACGGCGCTGGGTGCGATCGGCGGGTATCTCGTCGGCCTGACCTCGATCGGGTCCGGGACCATGATCGCGGTGATTTTGCTACTCGTCTACCCCCTCAGCTCGGTCGAGGTGGTAGGCACCGACGTGGCGCACGCGACGATCCTCTCGTTCACCGTCGGGCTTGCGCATGCGCTGAGCGGCAACGTCAGCTTCGAGATCACCGGCATCCTGCTCCTCGGCGGCATCCCGGGCGTGCTCATCGGCAGCCGCCTCGCCAGGGC